>JBCCQM010000377.1:0-3309 GCA_039024335.1 Myxococcota bacterium | reverse complement strand
TTTACGGTCCCGACGCGCAAGACACGATGAGGAGCGCGCCTCGTCGGCGGCCGGGCCGTTTTGGACCTGTACCTTCTTGCACGGGAGCATCGCCTCAATTCCCACCTCGCGCTACCGTGGCGCCGTGCCAAAGATGGCGTGCCGATGTTTCTTGCCGCGGCTTTAGGCGCGGCTTCGCGGAGTTGACGATGATCGAATGTCCGAAGTGTGGAACGAGGAATGCTGCTCATGCCCAGTTTTGCGAAGGCTGCGGTGAGAGCTTTGCCAACTTCGTCGAGCTCGATGACCAACTCGCGGACATGCTGGCCAAAGAGGCGCGCAAGGGGGCGTGGGCGCTGGGCTTCGTGGCGCTTGCGACCGCGATCTTGCCGCTCGTGATCGGCTTCGCCAACGCCTTCACGTATGGCGTCGCGGCCGTCTTCGGCGTCCTCGCGCTGTGGGCACTGAAGGCACCGCTGATCGCATCCGCGATTGGGCTCTCGTTGTACGGAGTCGCCGTCTTGGCCGATGCGGTCGCGGACCCGTCCACGATTCTGCGGGGCATCCTCGGCAAGATCATCGTCGTGACGGTGTTGGTCAACGCCATCCGGGCCGGCATGAAGCACCGCGAGTTTCAAAAACAGCGAGGGCGCGGTTGATGGGCTACCGCCGCGTCGAGCCTGCGTTCTGCCGTTCGTGCGGCGCGCCGTGGACTTCGGGATCAGACGCCTGCGTATCGTGTGGCGAGCCGCTCGTCGCGGTCCAGGCCACTTCGACCGATCCTCGGCTGGTCCGTCAGCTGAAGTTCTGCTTGGGTGCCGCAGTCCTGCTGCTCGTGGGGCGATGGGTTGGCATCTCTGCTGCCTTCCTCTCCCATGAGATGTTCGGGCTCACGGCGCTGGGGGGTCTCGCCGGAGTCCTGCTGCTCGCAACCGCAGGCGTCTGGATGCCCGCGCGTGAGGGCGCGAGCGTCGCATCGACGCTGCGTGGTGGCGCGACGCCGGCAGGCTGGGTGCTTGCGGGCGTGTTGGGCCTCGTCGCCGGCGCCAGCATGGCCCTACCCTGGGGCGAGATGGCGCTTGGGCTCTACGTTCTCGAGCCGGGGGTCTTCACGCTGGGTGACAGCGTGGTGGTGGCCCTCGCGCTGGCCGCGGGGCTGGCCGCCGCAGACGAGTTGCTGCTTCGCGGCGTATTGTTCGCGCCGGTCGAGGCGCTCGGCGGGCGCACCAACGCGGCCATCGCCACCGCCGTGTGGTCCACGTTCATGTCGCTGTCCCCCGTGGGGGCGCTCATCGGGGTTGCGTGCTCCGTCGTGCGCCGCCAGAGCGCGGGCCCGTGGCCGAGCCTGCTCACGCGGGTGTGTGCGGTGCTCGTCGCCAACGGCATCTTGTACACCTGGGTCATGCCGTACGGGCTGTAGACGCCGGCGTTCGCGACGTCGTGATCAAAACGGCGCGAGCGCGGACTACCCCCCGCGGTGAGGGACCACCGCGTTTCAGGCGGGGGCGGCCTTGTGCTTTTGCAGGGACCGCAGCCAGTCTTCGATGTTGCCGACGGTCGAGGCGCACAGCGCCGGGTCTTCGGAGAGCTGCTCGACGCGCTCGGCGAGCTGCTCGCGGGCCCGACGGATCCGGCTGCGCGCCGTACCGTGGGGGACATCGAGGATCTCGGCGATGTCGAGGCTCCTCAGATCCTGCCAGTAGAACAGCTCCAGCACGATCTGCAGGTCGAGCGGGAGGTGGCGGAGCGCCCGGACGAGCAGCGCCTGCTCGGCGTGGCTGACGACCAGCTGCGAGGGAGAATGCTCGAGGTCTTCGAGCCGTTCGAGATCGAAGTCGGCCCCACGGTCCCGCGCCTTGTACCAGCGCTCCCGGTACTTCAGAATCTGGCGGTGCGCGATCGCGAACAGGTAGGTGCGAAACGATGCCTCCTCGCGAAAGCGATCCCGCGAGCGGACGCAGCCGAGAAAGGTCTCTTGGACGAGGTCGTCGACCGCATCTCCTCCGACCTTGTTGCAGAAGAAACCGTACACGGCTTCAAAATGCCGCTCGAACAGGGCCTGCCCCGCGACTTCGTCGCCCTCACGCCACTGGTGAAGCAGCTGCAGGTCCTCGGCCGCCAAGGCGCGGAGGATAACAGACCCACGAAGGACTGGCGGTAACTCGTGGCGGACGCGAACCGAGCGGATGCGCTGGCGGCTGTGAAGGTCGCCGCTGACCAGGTCGAGGTCCGACGCGCGCGGGCCAAAATCTGGGCGGGGATCTTTGGGGGGACACCGGAGCCCACCACCGTGGGTCGATTCGTGATTCACGAGCGTCTGGGCGCGGGGGGCATGGGGATCGTCTACGCGGCCGATGACCCCCAACTCGAGCGGCGCGTGGCGCTCAAGGTCGTGCGGAGCGATGCGTCGCTCGATGGTGAGGGCTCGGCCCGACTCGTCGCGGAGGCCAAGGCGATGGCCAAGCTGTCGCATCCGAACGTGATCACCGTGTACGAGGCCGGCACGGTCGATGACCAGGTCTTCATCGCAATGGAGCTGGTCGAGGGCTACACGCTGCGGAGCTGGCTCGATGAGGCGCCGCGGACGCCTGACGAGGTGCTGAGGCTGCTACTCGCGGCCGGCGAGGGGCTTGCGGCCGCGCACGCGGTCGGTCTGGTCCATCGCGACTTCAAGCCGGAGAACGTGCTGGTCTCTCGCGATGGCAAGGTGTTCGTCACCGACTTCGGGCTGGCGCGGACCTTCGACGCAGGCGAGGAGTCCGGGGTGCGGGTGCGGGCGGCCGGCGGCACCGCGACGACGCGTCTGGCAGGCACACCGGCATACATGGCCCCCGAGCAGCTCCGTCGGGGGACCGTCGACGCGCGATGCGATCAGTTCGCGTGGGGCGTGACGGCGTTCGAGGCCTTGGCGGGGGAGCGCCCGTTCGGGCCCGAGGTGCTTCAGCGGTTCGCGGTCGAGCCCGGCTTCGAGCCCGCGCCCGCGAGCGTTCCGATGTCGGTCTCGCTTTCGCGTCGCGCCCGCCTGGGGATCGAGCGCGCGCTGTCGATCGATCCGTCGCTCCGCTTCGAGAGCCTCGGTGCGCTGCTCAGCGAGTTGCGACCGCGTCGACGGCCGTGGCTGCCCTTGGCAACCGGTGGTGCCCTTGCGGCGATTGGCGGCGGCGTCGCGCTCGCCGCATCGAGCGACCCATGTCCTCCGCAGCCCGCCGCGTTGGCGTCGATCTGGGATGACGGCGTGCGAGCGCAGGCGCAGACGGCCTTTGGGGCGACCTCGATGCCGTACGCCGATGCGGCCTGGTCGGCGGTCGAAGCCCAGGCCGACCGCTACGC
>JBCCQM010000376.1:0-3385 GCA_039024335.1 Myxococcota bacterium | reverse complement strand
CGTCCGCGATGATCTCGCGGGGATCGAAGCGCGCCAGCTCGGCCTGCGCGGCCTCTTGGGTGTCGGCCCACAGCACGAAGAAGTCGGCCGACGAAATGTCGCACATCGCCAGCGCCACCCCGCCGCCGGCCACCACCACCGCCGCCAGGTAGTTCGCCACGCCGGGCTGCAGGTGGTCCTCGTCGACGAGCGCCCCGGGCGTCACCACCCGCACGACCTCGCGCCGCACGATGTTCGGCCCCTTGCGCTTCTTCGCCTCCTCGGGCGTCTCCATCTGCTCGCAGATGGCGACCTTCATTCCCCGCTCCACCAGCGTGCGCAGATATCCGCCCAGCGCGTGATACGGGATGCCCGCCATCGGCACCGGGTCCTGCACGCCCTTGTCCCGGGTCGTCAGGGCGATGTCGAGGATCGGCGCCACCTCGACCGCGTCGTCGAAGAACAGCTCGTAGAAATCGCCCATCCGGAACATCAAAATCGAGTCCGGGTACTCGGCCTTGATCGCCAAGAACTGGCGCATCACGGGCGTGTCGGCGGAGTTGTGCGGGGCTGGCACGGGCGATCGAAATACCGCACGCGGGGGCGGCTGTGCTACCGCGCTGCGAGAAGCGCCGTAGACCCCCGAGAACGGCCTGCTAGAGACTCGACGGCCCGCGGGCGCCGTCGCGCCCGAACATCGCTTCGCCCACGAGCTTGTGCTGCGGGTACCAGACGTGGCCCCCGGCGTCCTCGCAGTACGTGAGGCTGCCGTGCGCGCAGTCGTAGGTGAAGCACTGGCACGGCGCGGGGGGAACGGGGCTGTCGTCCTCGAGCACGCCGCCGCGAAGCTCGGCCCCATGACACCAGCGCGCCGGCTCCTCGTCGGCAGACATCGCAACGGGCTCTCCAGCAGCGTCGACCGGGAGGGTGCATTCGTTGACGTCGATCCAAAGGTCGCGTGCCTCTCGACCGAGGGCGATCGGGACCGTCGTATCGGACGCTCCGTGGTGCTTGAACACCTCGGGGTGCGAGACGCACGCGGACGGCTCGGGCGCCGCGGTTGCGGTCACGCTCGCAGCGCTGACCGGATAGCCCACGCCGCCCGAACCCACGACGATCACGTCCGCGCCCACCCGGCAGGCCAGCACCTCGGCCATGAAGTCCCCGCCACTCATGCCGCCGAGTCGGCGGCGGCTTGCGTCGACCCACGCAATCGACTCGATGCCCTCGATCACCGCGACCGCGTAGGGAACGTCTTCGAGCGCGGGGTCGACCTCCCAGCAGCGCTCCGCCGCCCCGAGCGTCACCACCAAGAAGCCACCGTGCTCCGTCCGGTGAAAGCTGTCGTAGTAGTCGTTGTCGACCGTGCGCCCCCCGCAGCTGTGAAAGTGGAACAGCGCGCGCACGGTCGTGGGGCGCTGCGGGTCCCAGCCCTGCGGAAAGTGCAGCCGAACCTGCCGCGCCGCTCCGGCGAAGTCGAACGTGTACACGAGCCCGTCCCCGCGCTCGTCGGCGTACGGCGCACCCTGTCCACCGAAGACCTCGTCCAGCGTCTCGAACACCGACGCCACGGGCGCGGCAGCGTCCGCGCGGACTGGCGCACGCGACGGTGCCGGCGCCCGACACCCGAGCAACCCCAGCGCCACCACGGCCCAGGACAGCGAAGCACGGGTCACGCCGGCATCCTGCCCACGGCCGCGAACCCGGTCAACCGACGGCGCTCAGCAGTCGGCGTTCCCGTAGACCTCGACCCAGCCGGACGACTCGACCCTCGCCGCGAACGCCTCGGCCTCCGACTGACACAAGCGCGGGTTGTTGATGATGAAGAACTGCCCGTCTCCAACGCGCTCGAGCGACGCAAAGCCGCTCAAGTCTTCGAGGTCCGTGGTGTCGAGCGTGAAGGAGCCGTCGACGACCTTCAGGTCCTCGAACCCGGCCTCGCGAACCGGACTTCCGGTCATCTCGATTCCCCCGATCTGCTCGAGCCCCGCTCCGGACACGCGCGTACACGAAGCGCTCCCGACAACCACCAGGGCGCGCGGGGCCCAACCCGCACCATCAACCGCTTCAATCTCCGGGTTCTCGCGAAGGCGCACAGACGCACCCACGGGCATCGCGTCCCACGGCAGGTCGGTGAGGAGCCGATTCTCGTCGAACCGCACCAACGTCACGTCCTCCACCTCGCGCAGAAACTCGGCGGACGTCATCGAGGTATCGGCCACGACCACGCTCTCCGTGATCATACGGAGCCGAGGCGTATCCAGCAGCGCGTGAACGCGGCCACACAGCTCGACGTTCTGCGCCGTTTCGAGGTTGGGGAAGCGGGGCTCGGCAGGAATGTTTCGACCGACCCGCAGGGTCCCGCCCACGGAGACGAGACCGTCGAACGAGGCACCGCGCACCGCGCCGGCTGCGTCGAGCTGAAGGTCTCCGCCCACGGACTCCAGGCCCGACAGGGCAGACAGCGACGCCAAGCGTATGGGGTCGAGCACCCGTCCTTCATCCTCGAGGCACGGCTCGGCAAACCCCAAACGCACGTCTCCCGTCACGACCCGAAGCTCCGCGAGCGCCTCGATCGACGTGAGGTCGGGACCCCCGGCACAACCGACACGCTCCGCCGGATCGGGAGCATCGCACTCGGGGCGCGTGCCGATGAACAGGTCACCATCCACCGTGTGACAACCTTCGAGGGCCTGCGCATCCGCATCCGTCAGCACGACGATGGGGCCCAACATCACGCCGTCGTCCCCGCAGACCACCCCGGACGTCTCCGCACCCGTGTCCGTCTGGGATTCGCCGCTCGCGGCTGCGCTCCTTGATCCGCTCTCCACGCGTGACGTGCATGCGACGACCCAGAGGCTCATCACGAGCCTCGCTCCCCGACGCTGCACCACGTTCCGCCCCACCAACTTCACGCTACCCACTCCCCCCGCCCGGCAACCACGAAAAAGGCCGCACCCGGTGGATGCGGCCTTCGACCTGCGAAGCGCGTTGTCCTACTTGCGGACGACGTAGGCGATGATCTTCTCTTTGGACTCGAAGGCTTCCTTGGCGGCGATGCCCTCCGCCCAGGAGTCGAAGCTGCCCACGCGGACGCGGTGCCACAGGCGGCCTTTGACCTCTTGCGACTCGACGCGGGCGCCGTGGCCCTTGGTGTTCAGCTGCGCCGCGAAGGCGTCGGCCTGCTCGCGCTTGGCGAAGGCCTTCATCTGCAGGGTGAACTTGCGGCCGGCGACGACCGAGGGCTTGGCCTTGCTGCCGCTGGCGAGCGTTGACTTCGCGGGCGCCTTCTTCGGCTGCGGCTTGGGCTGCGCCTTCTTGGCGGCGGGCTTGGGCTCGGCCTTCGGCGCGGGCTCGGCTTGCGCGATGGCGGCGGTGGGCAGCGCGGGTGCCGGCTCGGGCGCGG
>JBCCQM010000375.1:0-3518 GCA_039024335.1 Myxococcota bacterium | reverse complement strand
CGGCCGCCTCCTCGAGCTTGCCGCGCATCCGCCTGAGCTGATCGATGACCTCGTCACGCGCGCGTAGGTAGAGCGCTTCGAGACGCGCGCGTCGCAGCGGGAGCGGCTCGGCCAGCGCGAGCAGGCGGCCGACGGCCTCATCGTCGGACCACAGGCTCTCGAAGGTCTCGATGTCGTCCGCGTGCGCGAAGAACAGGATGTACAGCGCGTGCAGGTCGACGACGTCGGCATCGAAGTCGACCAGGACCATCACTTCGGGGTCCGCCCATGCCGCGAGCACGTAGTTCTGGCCGGCCCCGACGCCGATGTACGCGTCGCCCCGGTCGCGAACGTCGTCGGCGAAGAGGTCGAGTCGGCGCTCGTTGCTGACGAGGTAGTGGGTGTCGTTGGTGAGCTTGGCCGGCGGTGGGTCGGAGGGCAGCGCAGTCAGAGGTGCCAGTGCGGAGGGGACGGCGGGCGTGGCCCCGGTGACCGAAGCGAGCAGAAGCAGAACCGATGCCCATCCCATGCTGCAGCGACGCGCCAGGCCGTGGCGCGCATTCCCGTCGCGGGCTGCGGTGGGCTACTCGTCTTCGACGACGGGATCGTCGAGCGCGCCGAGATCGAGGCCCCAGCCGCCCTCGGGCGCCTCGAAGATCCCGCTGCGCAGATTGTCCTCGGGCACGAAGGTGTTCTGCTCGAGGAACTTCTTCAGCGCGGCGTCCATCTCTTCGAGGCCTCGCTCCTCTTGCGCGGCGACCGGTGGGGTCAGCGGAGAGGGCGTCGGCGGAGGGGAGGGGTCGTGCGCGCTTCCTGGTCGGGAGGGCTGGCGACCGCCCGGCCGCGGCGCGTTGCGTTGCGCCGGCCGGAACATGGGAGGTCGGGGGGCGGAGGCCATCGGCATGTCGCCGGGTTGATAGACCTGCGTTCCGCCGGGCTGCGGCTCGACGGGCTGCGGCGTTGGGCTCGGAGGCGCAGGGGGCCCCGGCGTACGGACCTTTTCGATCGCCGGCCGCATCGGCGGCGGCGGCGTGGTGTCCACCTCGCTGAGCAGCTTTCGCCAGGGCGTGGGGTCGGCCTGCAGCTGCGTCGCCACGCGCTCGAAGGCGCCGAGGGCTGCCGTCGCCGTGGGCGGACGGTCCTCGCGCTCTTTGGACATCAGCGTCTCCACCAGCCGACGGACGAGCTCGGGCACCTCGTCGGGCAGGGGATCCGCTTCCATCGACACCTGCTGGAACAGCAGGCCGCGGGGGTCCGCCGCGCGGAAGGGCGGCTTGCCCGTGAGCATGTGATACAGGATGACGCCGAGGGAGTAGAGGTCGGCGCGGGGGTCGATGCCCGTGCCCATCGCCTGCTCCGGGCTCATGTACGCCGGGGTGCCGACGATCGCACCCACCTTGGTCTGCAGGCCGTCGCTGACCTGCTGGTCGATGAGCTTTGCGATGCCGAAGTCGACGATCTTCAGGAGCTCACGGCGTTCGTGGTCACGCGTGACGAAGATGTTGTCCGGCTTGAGGTCGCGGTGGACGACGCTGTGCGCGTGCGCGTGCTCGAGGCCACGAAGCAGCTGCAGCCCCAGCCATACGACCTGAGACGCGGGCAGAGGTTTGCCGAGCACCTTGCTCAGCTCGACGCCCTCGAGCAGGGGCATCACGATGAACTTGAGGCCGTGCTTGGTCTCCCCGCAGTCGAAGACCTGGATGCAGTTGGGGTGGTCGAAGTTCGACGCGGCCCGGGCCTCGCGATCGAACCGGCGGGAGACCTCGGGGTTGAGGCTGTACTCCGGCCGCATGAACTTGATCGCGACCTTGCGATCGAGCGTGGCGTGCCGGCCACGGAACACGACCGCCATGCCGCCCATGCCGAGGAAGCCGTCCACGACGTATCGCTTGGCGACGACGGACCCGATCAGCACACGAAGCGCTCGGGGAAGTTCAGCCGGTTGTCCGGGCATCGAGCGTCATCGAGAGTACCAGGCTCCGGCCGTCCCTGCTCTTACGCCGCGATGTCGGCCGGCGAGCGCGGTGTAGTCCGTGGTGGGTTCCGTCACTCGATCTCGCGCAGGTCCGGACGGTCGGCATCGCGCGAGAAGACCGGTGGCGTACCCAGCGGTGCGTCGATCTCGACCGTCTCACCGCCCTCGTAGGCGTCCCCGGTCCAGACGTGAAACCACGTCGCACCGGCGGGCAGGACCACATCTCGGGAGGTTGCGCCCTCCTGCACGACGGGGGCGACGAGCAGATCGGGGCCGAGCAGGAAGCTGTCGCTGACCGCGATCGCGGCGGGATCGTCGGGAAACTCGAGCATCAGGTGGCGGACCATGGGCGTCCCGGACGCGGCCGCCGTCTCGGCCAGGGCTGCGATCTCCGGGCCCAGCGCGTCGTGGATCCGGGCGAAGCGGCGAAAGTGCTCCGTCGTCTCGGCGTCGGACTCCCACCGCCAGTTGTTGTCTTTGTCGTTGCCCTCGTGCGTCCGCATGATCGGCGAGAACGCCCCCAGCTCGGTCCACCGCATGAACAGCTCCTTGGTGCTGGGACCTCCGCTGAAGCCGGCGATGTCGTGCGTCACGAACGGGATGCCGGAGAGGCCGAGGTTGAGCATGGCGGGGACCACGGTCGGCAGGCCGTCGTAGGCGGAGAAGTCGCATTCCTGGTCGCCGATCCAGTAGATCTGCGAAACGGCGTGCACACCCGTGGCGCCGCTGCGAGCGAACACCGCGAAGTCGCCGTCGGGTCGGACCTCGTCCATCACGGCGCGCCACTGTGCGTGCCAGTAGTTCGGGAAGGTGTTGTGGTAGGCGACCGGGTCGGAGCCGTCGGCGAGGACGGCGTCCATCGGGCTCCACTCCCCGAAGTCGCTCATCCAGCCGTCCATGCCGATGTCTTCGACCATCGCGCGCAGCTCCGACTGCACGTAGGCCTGCGTGCTCTCGGCGGTGAAGTCCGGGTGCGCCGACTGTCCGTTCGGGGCGAACCAGACGTAGTCGTCGCCGTCGGGGTTCTTCACGAGCATGTCGCCGGTCGACATGGTCTCGAAGTGGTCGAGGTCCGGGTCGATGAACGGGTTCGCGTAGCCCAAGAAGCGCTTGTCGTTCGCGTGCAGGTCAGCGATGAGCCCGGGCAGGTCCGGGTAGAGTTCGGTGTCCGTCCGCCAGCGGTACTCGACCCCGAAGCCGCCTTTGAGGTTCGGGCGAATGCCGGTCCAGTCCTGGACCCAGATTGCGCTGTAGGGCACGTCGGCCATCTCGAGCCGGGCCACCTCGGCGGCCACGTCGTCTTGGCCGCCCTGCATGCCGATCCAGGGCTGCCACGCCCACGCAGGGGGCAGGGTGGGGCGCCCAACCTCATCGCCGAGCTGTCGAATGACGTCGTAGCCGGTCGGTCCGCTGAAGACGATCAGGTCGACGGCGCCTTGCACCTCGAACCATGCGGCGTCGGGATCGCTGCTGCACAGGTCGACCTCGACGGGCATCGGCGTCTGAAACAGGCCGCCAAAGCCTCGGGCGTCGAGGTAGTACGGCATCGGAAAGTAGGTCGTGT
>JBCCQM010000374.1:0-3557 GCA_039024335.1 Myxococcota bacterium | reverse complement strand
GGCGATGGCCTCGGGCTCGGCATAGGCCTGCCGGAAGCCCGCGCTCCCGAACAAGAACGCCAGCGTCCGAAGCAGGAGAAGTTGAACGTCCGGCTGTCCGCGCGCGTCTCGGGCGAGGAACGGGGGCAGGGCGGCCAGCATCTCCGCGCGCGCGGCCTCCGTCAGTGATGGCGCGACGGCCACGCCCAGCCAGCGCCGAAAGCGAGCGGCGCGTGGGGGGACCGTGGTCGGTGCCGCGGAGGCGTCGCGACTGTGGAACGCCCCCAGCGTGCAGCGGACGGGCGCCCGCAGGAAGTCTTCGACCGGATCGTCGCTCGGACGCGCGAGTGGACGAGACTGCACCAGCGTTTCGGCGCCCATGCAGCCGCCGACGCACCACCCTTCGAGCACCGCGTCGGTGGAGCCGGGGCGCAACCCCGGCACGACGTCTTCGAACGAAGCTTTCACCCACGGCCGGCCCCAAAACGGGCGGTCTGGGCGCACGTCGACGAGGGCGACGAGCGTGGGGGCGAGCACGGTCGGAGCTTACCAGCGCGTGGGCGGGGGACCAGGTCTGCACCGTGGTAGCGCGCCCAACGGCCAGCAGGGGGATGCGCCGGGATCGCCCCCACGCTCGTCTGCGGTCGTCGCGGCCTCGGAAAATGCCGGTTTTTCGGCGGCGGCGGCGGAGGTGGTTACGGTCGAGGCATGTTGAAGTCCCGTATTCGCGTCGTGCGTCGCGTCGCCCGCTGGGGCGCGCTCGTGTTGGGGACGCTCGCGGCGGCCTGTGCGTCGACGCCGGAGACCAAGCGGCCCACGAAGAAGAACGCCGAGTCGATCAAGCGGGCGGAGAAACACTACGACGTCGCTGTGGGGTCGTTTCACAACGGCATGTACGAGGACGCCAAGATCCAGGTCGACCGGGCACTGCGTGAAGACCCGCAGCACGCCGACTCGCACTATCTGCAGGGCGTTTTGCTGCTCAACGAGGGCAAGGCGATCGTCGACGCGATCGAGATCCAGCAGTGCCTCATGGACGACGCCGCCGAGCAGCAGCGTGTGAAGGCGGAGTCTTTGCATCGCGATGCCGCGATGGCGTTCGAGCGGGCGGCGCTTGCGTACCCCGACGGCGCGTCGGGCCGCGGGCGCGCGTACAACTCGATGGCGGTCGTGTCGCTGTTCTTTCACGACACCGAGTCCGCGATGGAGTCGGCTCAAAAGGCGCTCGCCGAGCAGTTCTACACGGCGCGGTATTCGGCGTTGTCCAACCTGGGCTGGGCGCAGTACCTCGGCGGCGACACCATCAGCGCGACGGCGTCGCTGCGACAGGCCGTCTTGATCAACCCCGAGTACTGCGTCGGCCATTACCGGCTCTCGCAGGTCTACCTGGACGCGGGGCTTCACGAGCAGGCCTACGAGCACGCGACGCACGTCGTGGAGAGTGATCGCTGCCCGATCCAAGATGCCTATCGCATTGCGGGGGTCGCGAAGATGCGCCTGGGGCAGGACTCCGAGGGCATGGAATCGCTCCAGGGGTGTGTCGATCTCGCGCCTCGCAGCTGTGAGGCCGAGGACTGCAGAACGCTCTTGGGGCCCGCAACTGCTGGGGATTCCCAGGTGGCATTGCAAAGCGCGCAGTAAGCGGTAAGTCCGCAGCCGGGCTTTGCACGCGTTGCGCTTGCGGCCGCCCCGTTCGCCGGGCAACACTTCGCCGCGATGCAGCACGCCGAGACGAGAAGCCTTCGCGTTGTGGCGCCCTCCGAGGCCCGCAAGGACGACGCTTCGGAGGAAGCCGTCAGTGGCGCGGGCATCGAGGCAGGCCTGCCGTCGCCGGGTCGCTACATCATGGAGCAGCGCAAGCGGCAGGGGATGAGTGTCGACCAACTCGCCGCCGCCACGAAGATCCCGCGCTCCAGCATCGAGTTCCTCGAGGCCGATCAGCACGAGGGCCTGCCCGGCCCCGTGTTCGTGAAGGGCTTCCTCCGCTGCTGCGCGCGCGCGCTGGGCGTGGAGGCCGAGACCGTCATGGAGCTGGTCTACGAGCGCGAGCGGGAGCTTCTCGTCGCGCGTCGTCGAGAACGGCCCGCCCCGGAGGCTCCCGCTGCGCCGACGCCACCATCGGCAGAGCCGGCGCGCGAAGCCGCGGAGGCCTCCGCGGAGACCGCTCCAGACGGCGCGGACGCTGCACCTGCAGCGGCCGAAGACGGCGCGCCGGCACGTCCCCCCGCGCAGCCTCTGTTCGACTTCAGCATGATCACCAGCCGGCTCGGCCGCTCGGGCGTGTCGTTCATGCTCTGGTTCGCCGTCGCCGTATTCGTGGCCATGGTGATGATGGCCGCATGGTCCGCGCTCGGGCAGACCCCGCTGGGCCCGACCTGAGTCGAACTCGGCGCGCCAGCGCACGCGTCACGTTCGCCGGTTTGTCACGGCGGGCGTGACCGGTCTATATGATGCGGCGTCGGTCCATGGTCACGACCCGCACCCGCAAGATTCAGATCCTGCACACGCTGCTGCGGGCTGGGGACAAGCGCCGCTTGCGGCGCACCCTGGAGCGGCTCGACGACGTGCAGGTTGCTCGACAGCTCGACAACCTCGAGAGCGCCGACCAGCTGGCGGCGCTGCGGCTGCTGCCCTCGTCCCGACGCGGAGAGATCGTCGGCGCGATGCGCTACGAGAGCGCGGCCGGCTTGGTCGCTGCGCTTGCGCCCGAAGAGGCCGCCAGCCTCGTCGACGACCTCGATCCCGATGACGCCGTCGACATCCTCGGTCGGCTGCCCGAAGGCGCGCTCTCGGCGATTCTGAAGCGACTCGACCGGGACGATGCGGACGAGATCGAGGAACTCCTCGCCTACGACGCAGAGACCGCCGGCGGCATCATGTCGCCGGATTTCTTCTCGTGCGCCCCGTCGGCGACGGTCTCCGACGCGCTCGAATCGATCCAGACCGCCGAGGAGCTGCCCGAGGCGGCGTTCTACGTCTACGTCTGCGACGACGACGATCGGCTCGTCGGCGTCTGCTCGCTGCGCATGCTCGTGACCTCGCGGCCGAACCAGCCCTTGGCAGACATCATGCTCACCGAGGTCACCGCGGTGCCCGCGGATACGGACCAAGAGGACGTCGCCGAGATGGTCAGCCGCTACGACCTCGTCGCGGTGCCGGTCGTCGACACGCAGCGTCGCCTGATCGGGGTGATCGACGTCGACGACGTGGTCGACGTCCTCCGGGAGGAGGCCACCGAGGACATCCTCAAGATGGCTGGCGCCGGCGAAGACCTGGCCGATGCGCGGTCGTTCCTGGGGGCGTTGCGGGTTCGATGGCGCTGGCTGATGGCCGCGGCGGTCGGCGGCACGGCTGCGGCGCTGAGCCTCAGCGGGTTCGATTCGCTGCTCGCGACCGTCCCGGCGCTCGCGTTCTTCATGCCCGTGGTGGCCGCGATGGGGGGCAACATCGGCATTCAGAGCTCCACCATCGTCGTGCGCGGCCTTGCCGTGGGCTACATCGAGGCCGACCGGGTTCGACGACTCGTCGTGCGCGAGGTGGGCTTGGGCGTGGTCATGGGTCTGCTCTTTGGGATCTTG
>JBCCQM010000373.1:0-3649 GCA_039024335.1 Myxococcota bacterium | reverse complement strand
CCCTGCGTGGGGTCGAGGGTCCCGGTCGACGAGGACGACGACCCCTGGGTGGTCTCCTCGACCGTCGTCACGCCGCCGGTCGAGGTCGACGCATCCGCCTCGGTGCCGCCGTCCGTTTCGCCCGCGCTATCGGGGTTGAAGCACGCCGGAGCGACGGCCAGGGGAAGGAGAGCGGCGGAGAGGACGGTGAAGCGATGCATGGTTCAGGAGCAGTGCGGCTCAGGCAGGAGGCTCTGAGGGCGCACGTCTAAGCGCTGCCTGGATCGTAGAGCCCGGCGGGCCCGTGAACAACCGCCGCTGGGCCTCAACCGACCCAGAACGGCAGGGGTTCGATTTCGTCGCGGTTGCACGAAGCGCAGCTCGTCCCGCGGTTCGTCAGTCTCCGCAGATGGGACTGACGAGGGCCTCGCAATCGATCATGCCGTCGACCACCGATCCGTCCGCAGCCACGTCCGGGGCGGTGTAGCTGCAGGCGCCGACGTCTCCGCGCTCGACGGAGCCCACGCCGTCGCGCGGGTAGGCCCGCCGACACACCTGCTCGCAGGTCAGCTCCGCGGGGTCGTCCAGCGACAAGGCACGCGCGAACTCCTCTGCGTCCTCGGGCGTGACCACCTGCCCGACCCTGACCTCGGTGGGCTCGCCCGCGCAGTTGTTCCGATGCGCCGCCAGCCCGCAGCCGGACAGAAGCGCGAGCGCGAGCGCGAGGACGCGGCTCACTCGAGCGCCTCGAACACCAGCCCCCGGTGGTTGAACGGATCCGACACGACCAGGTGCTGCCCCTCCACGTAGAGGGCGTTGGGGCGACTGAACGTCCGCGGCGATGGAAGCTCGTCGGCCACGCCGTCCTGGTCGCCGTCGTTCGGGACGGAGTTGTCGAAGTTCGCCTGCCCGATCACGCCGTCCGCCTCTTGGCCGTCCGACGTCGGCCAGCCCGTGAACAACAAGATGCGGTGGTTCATTTGGTCGGCGACGTAGAATCGGTTCCCCACGAACATGACGTCCAGCGGGTTGTTGAAACCCGCCGCCCCACCCCCGGAGGCGCGAGAGGTCATGTCCGCCTGCCCAATCACGTGATCGGCCGCTTGCCCGTCCTCCGTCGGGAACGTGTCCCAAACCAGGATCCGATTGTTGCCGCTGTCGGCCACCGCAATCCGCGTACCGTCCGTCCACACCGCGTTGGGCTGAGCCAGGGTGTCGGCATCGGGTTCATCTCCGCCGCGGTTCGGCTCGCCATTGTTGAAGTTCGACTGCCCCAGCACCACGACGGGCAGCGCGCCGTTGGCATCGGGAACGAGGTTCCAGACCAAGACCCGATGGGCTGCCGTATCCGCGACCACGACGGCGTCGTTGGCGAGGGACACATCGCCAACGCCCTCCAACCGGTCCTGCGTCGTGCCACTGCCCTGCGTGGTGAAGTTCGGCTGGCCGAGCACCACGTCGGCAGGCGTGTTCTCCGTCGGGATTTGATCGAACAGCAGGACTCGGGGCCCATTTGCGTCCGTCATCGCAAACTGGTCGCCCGCGCTGGAGAGGCCCCGCGTATAGATACCGACGGACGATGGACCGAAGGGGTTTTCGCCCCCTCCAACCGCGACGCGACCGAGTACAGCATCGGGAAGCACCCCGCCCTCGGTGGGGATGGAGTCCCAGATGTAGACGCCCCTCACGGGTCCATTGGACATGTAAACCCTGCCGTCGTGGAGGAACACGCCTGAGGGGAACCGGAACGCGAAGCCGAACGCGTTCTCGTCGCCGCTGAACATGTCCGGCTGCCCCAGCACCGCAACGGCGTCCGGGAACTCGCCGAACTCGAGCGTGTTGAACGTGCAGTCGCGCAGGCAGTCGGTCGCCTCCGAATCACACTCTTCGTCCGTGTCGACGATGCCATCACCGCAGGTCGGCAGCTCACAGTCCTCTCGGCAGGCGTCCGGCTCGTCACCGTTGGCCTCTCCGTCGTCGCACGCCTCGCCGTCTTCCACCTCGCCGTTGCCACACACCGCCTCGGGGCGGCCGGTGCTGCTGCTTCCGTCCGACGCCGTCGTCGAGCTGCTGCTCTCCGCGCTCGTCGTCGTGCTCGTCCCGACCGTGGGGTCCACCGTGCCCGTCGACGACGACCCGGGTCCTTCCGTGGTGTCGCCCAGCGAGGTCACAGCGCCCGTGGTCGCCGACGCGTCCGCCTCGGTCCCCGACTCCGTGTCGCCGGCGCTGCCCGGGTTGAAGCACGCGCCAAGGGCCGTGAGCGGAAGAAGCGAGACGAAGAGGAAAGACGAGCGTTGCATGGGCAAGGGCGTTGTGTGACCCAGGGAGAGAGGCTCCGGGGACACACCGCTGAGAGATGCCCGGATCGTAGAGCCCCCATGGCCCGCAAACAACAGCCGCGCGGTGCAAGACGGCCGCGTTTCGACTTCTGCGCGATTGCACGAAAAACGGCGGCGCGGGAACGCTCCCGGCCGCCGTCGACGCACGCCTCGCATCGCTCAGGCGGTGGGCTCAGCGACCGGGAAGCCCGGTCCGACGCCGGCGCCCTCGCTGCTCTCGTCGGACTCCGAAGCCGGCGTCTCGGTGGCGCGCGCCGGCGCGGACGGACGGTCCTCGCGCGGCGGCAGCGGCACACCGTCGATGGCGGCCTTCACCTCGTCGTACCCGAGCGACTCCCGGTCGACCAGCGCCATGGCGAGGCGACGCAGCGCCTCGTTGTTGGTGGTGAGGATGTTCCGGGCTCGCTGGTATTGATCCATGACGATGCGCCGGACCTCGCGGTCGATCGCCTGCGCCGTGGCCTCGGAGTAGTTGGCCGGCTTCTGAATGTCGCGACCGAGGAACGGCTCAGACTCGTTCTTGCCGTACGCGATGGGCCCGAGCTCGTCGCTCATGCCCCACTCGCACACCATCTTGCGCGCCAGGTTGGTCGCGACCTCGATGTCGTTGCCGGCGCCGGTGGTCTGCTGGCCGTCGAGGGCGAGCTCTTCGGCGATGCGACCCGCCATGAGGATCGCGATCCGGGCCTCGGCGTACTCGCGATCGAGGTTGTGCCGGTCCTCTTCGGGCAGCTGCTGCGTCACGCCCAGGGCCTGACCACGCGGAATGATCGTGACCTTGTGGATGGGGTCGACGCTCTTTTCGGGCAAGAGCATGGCCACGAGCGTGTGCCCGGCCTCGTGCCAGGCCGTGGTGCGCTTCTCCTCGTCGGAGAGCATCACGCTCTTGCGCTCGGCGCCCATCAGGACCTTGTCCTTGGCGTATTCGAAGTCCCGCGCGATGACCATGTCGCGGTTGTCCTTCGCAGCCATCAGCGCCGACTCGTTGACCAGGTTCTCCAGATCGGCGCCCGAGAAACCGGGCGTGCCGCGAGCGACGACGGAAAGGTCGACCTTCTCGTCGACGGGCACCTTGCGCGTGTGGACGCCCAGGATCATCTCGCGACCGCGCACGTCGGGAAGGCCGACGATGATGCGGCGGTCGAAGCGACCGGGGCGCAGCAGCGCGGGGTCGAGCACGTCGGGGCGGTTCGTCGCCGCAACCAGGATGACGCCGTCGTTGCTCTCGAAGCCGTCCATCTCGACCAGCAGCTGGTTGAGCGTCTGCTCGCGCTCGTCGTGACCGCCGCCCAGACCGGCGCCACGGTGGCGCCCGACGGCGTCGATCTCGT
>JBCCQM010000372.1:0-3752 GCA_039024335.1 Myxococcota bacterium | reverse complement strand
CGCTGGCCGAAGACGAACGCACCCTCGAAAGCACCGTCAGCGGGCTCGAGACGTGGGCCCGCCAGCTGCGCGCCCAAGTCCTGCCCGACGCGTCCTGAGCACCACCATGTCGTCCGTTTTCGCGTTCATCCTGTACCTCGGTGTCGCCGCAGGCTTGGCCGGGTTCGCCGTGCCGTCCTTTGCAAACGAAGCGTTCGTCCAGTCAGCCGCGGACGCGGTGGGTGGTCTCGCCACGCTCAAGCAGATCCTCTCGTTCGGGGGCCTGGGCCTCATCGTCATCGGCCTCGTCGGGCGATCGGCGACCCGCAAGACCGAAGTCGAGTGGAAGTAGCGCCTACGGGCTGTCTTCGTCGTCGGCTTCGGGGGCGGGCTCAGGCTCAGGCTCGTCCATCGACAGCTCCTCGGCCGCGCGGTTGAGGCCGCGATCGATGTCATCGCCGATCTCTTCGCCGGATTGATCGATCGACTCGAGCAGTCCGCCCTCCTTCGGTTGCGGAGGTTCGCTCTGCGGGCCGGACTTGTCGCAGGCGGCAACCAGGACGAGTGCGAGGAGGGCGGTGCGGTGCATGCCTCAACCCTACACGCCGGAGCCGGGGGTCCAGCTTCAGACGCGAGGGCGTGTGCCGTCGGCCACGTGCGATGCGGCGCGACGAGCATCGTCGACCGAGGTCTTGAAGTCTTCGAAGTCTTTGCGGAACGCCTTGGCTCGCGGGTCGCTCTGCGGCTGGTTGCGAAGCGCGACCGCCAGCTGGAAGAAGAACGGCAAGAAGACGGCTTCGAAGACCAGCAGAACCCCCGCGCTGAGCGATGCAAGGATCCAGATCAGGATCGAAAAGGGCGCGGGCGTGTTGGCCAGCGCGAGCGCTCCTTCTGGGATCGTTTGCAGCGCGGTCGAGGGCTCGGGCTGGGCAGGCTTCGTGGGGCGCGGAGGAGGGGCTGCACGCGGCGGCGGCTTGGGCCTGGTTCGCAGCGCGGTCCGGACCTCGGCGATCGAGCCGAGCCGGTCGGTGGGGTCGGGCTCCAGCAGCTGCGGAAGCACGCGGTCGAACGGAGCGGGGAGCGAGAGCGCGTCGAAGTCGAATCGCAGCCCTTTGCGCGGCAGGTCCTCGGGCGACGTGCCGGTCAGCAACGCGAGCGTGGTCGCGCCCAGCGCGTAGAGGTCGGCGGCTGGGCTTGCGTCGCCGTGGAGCTGCTCGGGCGCCATGTATCCGAACGTGCCGACCATGGTCGACGCTTCGGTACCGCCCATGCGTTGACGGACGCCCCCGAAGTCGACGAGCGCAACGGTGCCGTCGGGTCGGAGAATGATGTTCCCGGGCTTCACGTCTCGGTGAACGATTGGCGGCTTTTGAGCGTGCAGGTAGCCGAGCACGACGAGACACTGGTCGAAGACGGCGCGGGCCTTTGAGGTCGGCAGGGTGTCGTCACCGAGAAAGCTCGACAGCGGTGCGCCGTCGATCAGCTCCATCACCAAGAAGTAGTCGCCCGAGGACTCGTAGGCGAACTTGTCGAGGTACGCGGGGATGCCTGGGTGGGACAGCTTGGCGAGCGTATCGATCTCGCGTTCGAACAGGTCGAAGGCCTTCCAGCCCTTCGCGCCCTTGAGCGAGAGGACCTTGATCGCGACCTGTCGCCCCGTCTCACGGTCCACGCCGCGGAACGTGGTGCCTTGGCCGCCGTGGCCGAGGGGCTCCATGACCTGGTAGCGCTGCGTATGGGCAGGGGTCGCCACGGGCCGGAAGCATAGCGCTCGGCGGCCGCCGCCGCGCACGACCCCGGCAAGTGCGGCTCAGCTGCTGCGAATGAAGCTTCGGACGACGTAGTCCGCGAACAGCTCGGTGACGACGTCGGCGTCGTCGGTCGGAAAGTGGCTGTGATCCGGGCTGACGCGCCCGGTGTTCATCAGCAGCGCCATCCCGTGAAGGGCCGCCCACATGGCCAGGGGCGCGGCGCTCGAGTCCACGCCCTCGAGCAGCAGCCCTTGCGCCTCGCAGTCCTCGACGGCGATGCGGATGCGTCGGAGCGACTCCAGCGCGGAGAGCTTCTTCTCTTCGGTGTTCTCGCCCCAGTCCTCGGGGGACTCGGTGAGCAGGTCGTACATCCACGGGTGGACGCGCGAGAAACGCAAATACAGGACGGCGTTCTGCCGCAGCCGGTGCGCCGGGTTGGGCAGGTCGAAGGCCGGGGCGAGGAACTTGTTGAGTTGCTCGACCCCGCGGCTTCGCAGCTCGCGGAGGATCGCACCCTTGCCCTCGTAGTGCTGGTACAACGCGGTTGCGCTGACGCCCAGATTACGAGCAATCGCCCGCATGGTGAGGCCGTCCTCACCCAACTCCGTGCCGAGCTTGAGACTGACGTCCAAGATCGCGCGCCTGAGGTCCGCGTGATCCATAGCGGTTGCCTACCGTATCACGAACTTTCGACAGCCTGTGCGCTCCACCCTCGACATCCAAACCGACGTTTCTCTCGCTCCGCTCACGACCCTCGGACTCGGTGGGCCAGCTCGATATTTCGTGCGGGCGAGCAGCGTCGAGACGATTGAAGCCGCGCTCGATTGGGCGAACGATCGTTGTCCGGCCCTCGTGCTGGGCGGTGGCTCAAATCTGGTCATCGGCGACGCGGGATTCGACGGTTTGGTGCTCAAAGTCGAGCTTAGGGGTCTGTGGGAGACAGGCCCGGGGGCTTTGACCGTCGCGGCAGGCGAGCCGTGGGATGCGGTCGTTGTGTACGCAACAGAGCGCAGTTGGGCGGGGATCGAGTGCCTCGCGGGGATTCCCGGCAGCACCGGCGCGACGCCGATCCAGAACGTCGGGGCGTATGGCCAGGAGGTGGCGCAGGTGATCGAGCACGTCGAGGCGATCGACCGGACGACGGGCTCGCGCGTGACGATTCCCGGTGCGGACTGTGGATTTGGGTATCGCGACAGTCGCTTCAAACGTGAGCCGGGGCGCCACCTCGTCACCGCGGTGAAGTTCCAGCTCCGCCCCGACGGAGCGCCAACGATCGCGTATCGCGAGCTCGCGTCGGCGTTGGAGACCGTGCCCTCGCCAACTTTGACCCAGGTCCGCGAAGCGGTGCTTCGACTGCGGCGGCGCAAGTCGATGGTGCTCGATCCCAACGATCCCGACGCACGAAGCGTGGGCTCGTTCTTCACGAACCCGATCGTCGACGCCGCCGCCGCGCAGTCGCTTCTCTGCGCGGCAGTCGACGCCGGGATCGTCGACACGCAGGATCAGGTCCCGCGGTGGCTCATGGATGATGGCCGCGTGAAGTTCCCCGCAGCGTGGCTGATCGAGCGGGCGGGTATCTCCAAGGGGACGGTCCACGAGGGCGTCGGCGTGTCGAGCAAGCACACGCTCGCGCTCATTCACCGTGGCGACGGCACGACCGCCCAGCTGGTCACGCTTGCCCGTCGCATTCGTGACCGCGTCGTCGAGACGTTCGGCGTCAGGCTGCACCCCGAACCGAACCTCGTCGGCGTGAGTCTCGACCCATGAAAAAACCGCCCGGCAGCGGGTGCCGGGCGGTCGGGGACGAAACGGTTGAGGGGTTGCTAGGGCTTGCGCGCGCGAGCGGCGTGCTTCTTCGTATCGAGGGTTCGAGCCTTGGGCTTGCGGGTGGGCTCAGGCTTGGTGGGCTTGCGAGCGGTGGGCTTACGGGTGGGCTCAGGCTTGGTGGGCCTGCGAGCGGTGGGCTTGCGAGCGGTGGGCTTGCGGGAAGTAGGCTTGCGGGACGCAGGCTCAGGCTTGGTG
>JBCCQM010000371.1:0-3903 GCA_039024335.1 Myxococcota bacterium | reverse complement strand
GCCCCGCGAGCACGTAGACCGCATAGCCACGTCGCATCGGGTTTCGTATAGCACAGCCGCGCAGATCCCGGAGGCGCCAAACGGGCCGCAGAAGCCCGTGAAAGACCCTTTGGAAAGATCTTCGAGAAACGGGAGCGGTCCTGCATTCGTCGGGCGGCTTACGGCTCTCGCAGGCGGTGTTCGGGGTCCGGTCCGCGCGCCATGGGCGTCACGTTCGGCGCGGTGCGTGCTGCTATCGTCCGCCGGATATGCGGAATGCCTGGTCTGTTTTGACGCTCGCGCTGCTCACCGGCGTGGCCTGTGGAGATGACGGCGGCAGTGCTGCCGACGGTGGGACCGAAGGCACCGCGACCGAGGGCTCGGGCAACCCCACGACCGAGACGCCGACCACGAGCATCACGGACACCGAAGGGACCGACACCGATTCGGGGACCGACTCCGACGACACGTCCGGGACTGGGGGCGACGTCGTCGAATGTGGGACGGAGCTCGAGCCGGCCGGGAACGGCGTGTGCGAAGTGAGCGGCTCGGCCGGAAACGGCACGCTGCTGCGCGGCATCGTTCTGGCCCCCGAGGAGACCCTGCGCGGCGGCGAAGTGCTGATCGACGCCGCGGGCCGGATCGCCTGCGTGGACTGTGACTGCAGCGGCACGCCGGGCTACGACGAGGCCGCCGTCGTCACGTGTGCAGACGGCGTGATCTCGCCGGGGCTCATCAACCCGCACGACCACATCACCTTCGCAGCCAACCGGCCGATCGGCGAAGGGCCGCAGCGCTACGACCACCGCCATGAGTGGCGCACAGGCGCCAACGGCAACATCGAGCTCGACGTCGACGGCGGCGCTTCGCAGGAAGAAGTCCTCGCGGCCGAGCTTCGCTTCCTGATGAGCGGCGTGACCTCGATCGCCGGTGCTGGTGGAGAGCGCGGTCTCATCCGGAACCTCGACATCGGCTCGATGCTCGAAGGGCTGCCGATCTCGGCGGCGAACACCGACACGTTCCCGCTCGACGACGCCAACGGCACGCTCAACGACATGGGCTGCAACTACGGCAACGACCCGACCACGGCGAACGACATCAGCGACGAGGCCGCCTACCTTCCGCACATCGCCGAGGGCGTGAGCCAGTCCGCGCGCAACGAGCTGACCTGCACCAGCATGGGGGAGCTCGACCTCGTGGCTCCGCAAACGGCCGTGGTGCACGCGGTGGGCGTGGGCGCGCAAGAGGCCCAGCTCTTGGGCGACGACTTCACACGCGTGGTGTGGTCGCCTCGCTCCAATATCGTGCTGTACGGCAACACGGCTCCCATCACGCTGCTCGACCGGATGGGCGTGGCAATGTCCCTGGGCACCGACTGGGTGGCGTCCGGCTCGATGAACATGCTTCGCGAGATCCGCTGCGCCGACGAACTCAACGACACGTACTTCGACGGCTACTTCTCCGACGCCGACCTGTGGAAGATGGTCACCGCCAATGGTGCGCTGTCGACGGGCTCCGAGGAGGCGATCGGTTTCCTCAAGCCCGGCTACATCGCGGACATCGCCATCTACGCGGCCGGTGACAAGGTCGACCACCAAGCGGTCATCGAGGCCGAGCTGCAGGACGTCGCGCTCGTGCTTCGCGGCGGCGACGCCCTGTATGGGGATGACGCGATCATGGCCAGCGACGGGCTGGGCAAGGGCGTCTGCGAGGCGATGGACGTGTGCGGGACGGGCAAGCGCGCGTGCGTGGCCGACGACGCTGGTCCCACGCTCGCGGCCGTCACCTCGGCCATCGAGCAGACGTACCCGCTCTTCTACTGCGACGTCGCGCCCCAGGATGAGCCGACGTGCGTGCCGACCCGCCCGGAGTACACGGGCATCACCGACGCCGACCAAGACGGCGATGGCATCGATGACGGCGCCGACAACTGTCCGTCGGTGTTCAACCCGGTGCGCCCGCTCGAGCAGCAGCAGGGTGATGCGGACCAGGACGGCATCGGCGACGCGTGCGATACGTGCCCGCTCGATGCGGACGACGCCTGTGCGGAGCTCTCCGGCGACGACCTCGACAACGACGGCGTCTCCAACGGCGAGGACAACTGTCCGCTGCAGCCCAACCCTGACCAAGCCGACGGCGACGACGACGGCAAGGGCGACGTCTGCGACGCGTGCGGGCAGGCCAACCCGGGCGCCTCGGCGTGCGCGGTGAGCATCGCGGCGATCCGCAACCCGGACGATCCGAACCACCCCGCCGAGGGGGCCGCCGTCACCGTCAACGGTGTCTACGTGACGGCCGTCCGCGACGACGGCTCTGGCTTTGCGCTCCAGGACGACTCGCTCGAGCCATGGACCGGAATCCAGGTGTTCGGCTCGGCGGATGTCGCGGTGGGCGACCGCGTCACGATCTCCGCCGTGTACGAGGAGTTCTTCGACCTCAGCCAGCTCACCGACCCCGTGGTCACGGTCGAGGCTTCGGGCGCGCTCCCGTTCGAGCCCATCGAGTTCGACCCGGCCGACCTCGCGTCGGGGCCGGACACCGAGCAGTACGAGTCGATGCTGGTCTCGATCGGGGCGGTCTCGATCGTCGAAGCGAACCCGGACGACCCCGAAGACTTCGACGAGTTCTCGGTGACCGGGGACTACCGAATCGATGATGTCTTCTTCGACGCTATCGACAACACATGCGCGATGGGTGACACGTTCGACGGCATCACGGGCATTCACAGCTTCAGCTTCGGCAACTACAAGCTGTATCCGCGGGATGCCGCCGACATCGAGGGCGGGGCCTGCAACCCGTTTTGACCGTATCCGCCTGACGATCGGGCGAGACAGCCCACGTTCAACACACGCCTGCGCTTGCTGGCCGGGATGATCCGGCCACGCCGGGTGGGCGTGGCGAGTAGACGATGGCTCGGCCCTGTGGCAAATCCACAGGATGCCGAAGCCACTCTCCGTTCGCGATTTAGGCACCGAGGCGGTCGACCTCGGCTTCCGGACGGCGTACCGGACGGCGCACCGGATGCTCCGCGCGTACTGGAGCGTTCGCAAGCCGCAGACGCACGGGGCGCTCATCGCCGCGTGGTTCGACGGTCAGATTCTGATCGTCAAGAACTCATACCGGCGCGAGTACACGCTGCCCGGTGGGTACGTCCGGTCCGGTGAGTCACCCGAGCAAGGGGCTGCGCGAGAGCTTCGCGAAGAGGTCGGCGTTCAGGTGTCGCCCAGCGACCTTCGCTTGGCCTACTCGGATACGAAGCTGTACGAGAACCGTCGCGACCACGTGACGATCTGCGAAGTGCAGCTGGAGCACGCCATCGAGCTGGCCGTCGACAACCGCGAGGTCGTTTGGGCTGGGTTCCGGCGGCCTTCGGAAGTCATCGCGCTTCCCATCGTGCCGCATCTGCGCGAGTACCTTCGCGCGGTGCTCGAGTCCGACGAATTTGAAAGAGCCTGAGCTCGAGCGGGGTGGAGACCCGACCGAGCCCAGGCTCTTTCCTGGGCGAGACGTCGTGCGCGATGGGACGTCTCTTCGTTGAAGCTAAATCAAGTTAAGCGGACCGAACGACCAAGAACGGGGAGCAAGCTAGTCAAAGCGCGCGGAGAGTAAGCAAAGTCAACGAAGGAAGGCCAAGTCAGAAGGGGTGCAGCGCGGAGCGAAATAAAGGCAAGGAGCTCTGGGAAGGCTGCGAAAGGCCAAGTCAAGCGAAGGACGAGAGAAGCCAAGGTCTGAAGCGTCGGAAGAAGTAAGGTGACGACTGCAGACGCCCCCTAGGAGTGCAGCCCGCGTGCCAGAGCGTCACTCGTACGGAATCACTGTGAAAAATCGGCAAACCGGTTGCGCGAACGGCGAAGGCCGCCACAGGGCATGACGCAAATGCCCGACCTTGCCTCCGATCGGCCTGTCACGCCTGACATGGATGTC
>JBCCQM010000370.1:0-4060 GCA_039024335.1 Myxococcota bacterium | reverse complement strand
TGCGGCGGCGACGGGCGCGGCTGCTGCGACGGGCGCCGCGGCGGCGGGCTGGGCTGCCGGCGCGGCTGCTGCAACGGGCGCTGCGGCAGCGAAGGCGACTTCCACTTTGTAAGGACCGAACTCCAGCGAATCACCGTCCTTGAGGACGGCGTTCTTCTCGACGCGCTGCGTGTTGAGCAGCGTGCCGGTGGAGCTTCCGAGGTCGATGACCCGAACATCGGAGCCCGAGACCTCGATGACGGCGTGCATGCGCGCGACGGTGTCGTCTTCGAGGCAGAGGTGCGAGCTCTTCAGCTTGCCGATCTTGATGACGTCTTGGGAGAGCGTCTTCTCTTCGACGAGCTGGTCGTTGTGGAAGATTTTCAGGGTCAGGGTCTGGGACATGGGGTCCTCGAGGGGTACGGGCGCCAAGACAGCGGAGGGGACGAAAGGTTCCGAAGTTTTTAGGCGCCCCGCGTTTTTTTTCTGAGGCGGAATGCGCGCGCGGCACGCGCTGCGCATTCCCGGGGCTGCAAACGGGGGTGCGGCCCTAGATATCGAACGACAGGGCGATCAGCTCGACAAGGAAGTGCGGGCGGATCGTGATGAGGCTGGCGTGCTTCACGCGAGCGCGGGAGTTCACGTTGGCGCCATCGGGGCTGAGGATCTCACCGTCGACGTTGTCGTCGTCGAAGTCATAGACCGTGGTGCCACCGTCGCCTCCGCCCACGCGCGCCGCGTCATCGGCATCGCCATCGTTCGCAGGCGCCGCAACGGCCGGCGTGGCCAGAGCGGTGGAGAGGGCGAGAGTCGCGGTGAGCGTCAGGAACTTTGCGCGCATGGGTCTCTTCCTTGGAACGGACCGCCGCGCGCCGCGAGCTGCCCGGGGGAGGCAGTCGGCGGACGCACCCGTGGCGGGTCACCCGTTCGCGCGCATCGTATCCATGGGCGAACCCTCTTGTCCACTGATCCAAGCGGCGGAAAAGGCGACGAATTCGCATGAATTCACGACTTGGCCCGCGGAGGCGATCCCCGCGATGTGCGCGAATGCGATCGCGCCCACGTTCGTTTCAGGGAGTTTCCGAATTTCCGGTGGAACCCGCAGCATCCAGTGCGTCCTGAGCTTTGCGCTCGAGCTCGAGGAGCTCCAGTCGTCGAGCCTCGCGAGCCTGGCGCTCGAGCACCTCCAGCCGCAGCGCCTCCGCTTCGACCTTCCTCCCGACCTGCACCACGTCCACGTACTCGTCGATGTTCGCGATCCGGTGCTTGGCTTCGGCGACCGTCGCGGCGTGCTGCGTCTGGCCAGCCGCAGATTCGATGAAGCGCTCGAAGTGTCGCTTCGCCAGGTCGACCTCGCGCAGCCCTGCCGAGTCGACGTTTGGAGCGAGGTGCTCCTGATAGAGGATGCCGAGGTTGTAGTGCGCCCGGGGGTCGCTCGGTCCGAACTGATGGGCCTTCGCGTAGGCGGCCTCGGCTGCGGCGTAGTCCCCCCGTCCACGCTTCGCCACGCCGCGCGCCAAGGCGGTCTCGAGCGCGCGCTCTCCGTCGGCCAGCTTCGAAGCGACCACGAGATGCTCGTCGGCAGCGGAGAAGTTTCGCAGCCGCAGGTCGATGAGCGCTGCGTTGAGTCGCGCGTCGAGATGTTCGGGGTCGGCCTCGATCGCCTTCTCGAAGGCACGAAGCGCGCGGCTTGGCTCCTCGTGCAAGACGGCGAGCAGCCCGCGGAGGTTCCACAACTCGGCCGAGGCTCGCCCCTGCTCGTCGAGGATCCGCTGCCCCTGGGTGATGACGACGCGGGCGAGCAGTCCGTAGGAGCGATCGCCCGCGTGCGCACGGTCGTAGTAGAGACGCGCGAGTCCCTCGTAGGCACGAACGTTGTCGGACTCGATCGCGAGCACCGCCTGCAGCTGACGTTCGGCCTTCGCGAAGGCGTCCAGCGAGCCGAGGTTCAGATATCGCTCTCGGTACGCGTGGGCAAGGTTGTGACGGGGCGAAAGTGCGTAGACGTCGACGCGCAGCGCGTCCTGATAGTGGCGAATGGCGTCGTCGACCCGGTCTTCGCGGTAGGCAAGCGCGCCGAGGTTGTTGTGCGCGGCCGCGAACCCTGCCTGCGTCGAGGCAGCATCGTGATAGGCGCGGGCTGCAGACTCATCCTCGCCGCACCGCTCCCAGACGACGCCGGCGTTGAACGCCATCTTGGGGTCACCGGTCCGCTCGAACCATCGCTGGAAGTCGCCGGCGAGGGCTCGACACTTCTCCGGGCCGAGCGCCCCCGAAGCTGCGGCATCTTCGAACGCGGCCGCGAGCGATTCTGGCGAAGACAGAGATACGTGCCGGTCGTCCGGAGGGACCGGTTCGTTCCGGCCTCCGCTGGCAACGCACCCTCCACAGACCGCAACCGCAAGAGCGAGCACCATCACACCGCGCATGCCTCCTTGCACGAAGCACGCGCTCGTCGGTTCCCGCTACTCCGACAAGAACTCGACGACGTCAGGGTGCGCCACCTGAATCGCGTCCAACGCTTCGGTGGCCGCGGGAGAGCAATGCAGCACCTCCTCGAAGGCAGCGGCTGTCGCGTACTCGGTGATCGCCCAGCCCACCTCGTCGTCGAGCAGCCGGTCACCGCACTGGAACAGGAAGCCAGCCGCCCCTGCCCCGCAAACCTTTGCTTCGGCCGCGACCTCGAGCAGGTCCTGTCCCGCCTCGTTCTCCAGCGTGCAGATCTCGGAGGGCACGAGGTGGCCAGCGTTCGCGATGCCGACCAAGCGCTTGGGCGAAGCGGAGCCTTCGTACCCCTGCTGCATCGTCGCGTAGGGCACCACCGAGTCCGCGGTGCCCCCGAGGATCAGCGTCGACTGGAGGGCCGACCCGCCGCTGACGGCCGGTCCCGCGGCAAGCGGGATGATCACCTGCGCGTCATCAGCGAACGGTCCAACGGCGCCACCGCCCGCCGAGTGGCCGGTCATTCCGACGCGCGCGGTGTCCATCACGGTGGAGAAGTCGGACAGCTCCGCCGTCTCGCCGCGGACGGCGGCGAGCATGGCCTCCAGATCGCCGGCCAAATCACGGGGTGGAGCTTCGCCGCCACAAAGCGGCGCCAGAATGTCGCGCAGCATCAGGCCCGGATGGTCGGCGCTCAGCACCACGAATCCACGGCTGGCCCAGTGCGTAAGATGCCGCAGCGACTGCGTCCGCCAGCCCGCAGTGCCGTGGACGAACATCAAGACCGGGTACGGTCCGAACGCATCGTCGATTGCCAGGTCGCGGCCACAGTTGCACGGCTGCCACGGGTTGGCCTCGTCGGAGATCTTGGCGGCCTCGTCCGGCGGAAGCGCATCGCGGACGTCGTAGCGCACCGGATCGCCACTGGGCTCCTTCGCTGCCGGGTAGAACACCTCCACGGTCAGGTCGTCAATCGTCACGGTTCGCGCGCCGACGGGCCACGGACCCAGGGCCCCGGTGTCGTTGGGCTTGGGACGCAGCGTGACGCCTTCGCACGCGTCGGTGTTCTCATCGGCGGACGCACCCGTCGTCGAGGCGTCGTCGCTGCCCGACGAGCTGCTGTCTACCGAAGCGCCACTGGTCGTTGCCTCCGACGTGCCGGGCTCGTCGGCGGTGGTCTCCTCCCCTGCGATCGAGGTCGTCGCCGCCCCCGAAGATGACGAGCCAGCGTCCGCCGCCCCACCGTCATCACCGCACGCCAGCACCGCGACCGTGCTCATCAATCCCAGCCAACCTCGCCACCACATGCGGCAGTGGTACCAGAGCCGGTCCCCCGCACGCTGCCGAAAGCTCGACCAATGAAACGAAGACGAGCCGCGCTACAGCCCGAAACGAAAAACGGCGAACACCCGAAGGTGTCCGCCGTCCCCGAGAGAGGCCGGGTGGCCTACTCCTTCTTTTCTTCGGCCTTCTCTTCGGCCGGCGGCGCGGAGGCAGCTGCAGCTGCGTCGCGAGCCTTCTTCTCCAGGTCGAGCAGGCGCTGCCGCTCTTCGGCCTCCTGCTTCTTCTGAAGCTCTTCGAGCTTCTTCGCCTCGGCCTCGAGCTTCTTCATCTCCTCGAGGTCTTTCTTGTACTGCTC
>JBCCQM010000369.1:0-4071 GCA_039024335.1 Myxococcota bacterium | reverse complement strand
TGCTCGCGTCGGGCGGCGGACAAGCTGATCGAGCAGGGACGCGTGACCATCAACGGCGCGGTCCCGGAAATGGGGACAAAGGTCGGCTCCGCCGACGACGTCCGCGTGGACGGCATCGCGGTGACCGAGTCGGAAGAGAAGCGGGTCTACCTTGCCTTCAACAAGCCGATCGGCATCGTGTGCACGACCGACACCCGCGTCGAGCCCGACAACATCATCGACTACATCAACTACCCCTCGCGCATCTTTCCGATCGGGCGCCTCGACAAGCCCAGCGAAGGGCTCATCTTTCTGACCGACGACGGCGACATCGTCAACAAGATCCTCCGCGCGCGGAACAACCACGAGAAGGAGTACATCGTGACGGTGAACCGGCCGGTCACGCCGGCCTTCGTGAAGGGGATGTCGTCCGGCGTGCCGATCTTGGACACGGTCACGCGAGAGTGCGTCGTCGAGCAGCTCAGCAAGTTCGTCTTCCGCATCGTGCTCACGCAGGGGCTGAACCGTCAGATTCGCCGGATGTGCGAGCACTTCGAGTTTCGCGTCACCAAGCTCAAGCGCGTGCGCATCATGAACGTGAAGCTCGACGTGCCGGTGGGGCAGTGGCGCGACCTCACCGATGCCGAGGTTGCCGAGCTGCATCGGCTGTCCGCGGACTCGGCCAAGACGTTCGACGGGGGCTGAGAACGTGGCGCGCGTCGTCCTGTTCAACAAGCCGTTCGGCGTGCTGAGCCAGTTCACCTCGCAGGAGGGGCATCGCACGTTGGCCGACTTCATCGAGGTCCCTGGCGTGTACGCGGCGGGTCGGCTCGACAAGGACTCCGAAGGGCTGCTCGTGCTGACCGACGACGGCGCGCTGCAGCACGCGATCGCATCTCCGAAGAGCCGCAAGAAGCTGCGGAAGATCTACTGGGCGCAGGTCGAGGGGGAGCCCACGGGCGAGGCGATCGGCGCGCTGCGTCGGGGCGTGAAGCTCAAGGACGGCATGACGCGGCCAGCGACCGTGCGGCGGATCGAGCCGCCCGCGCTGTGGCCTCGGGACCCACCGATTCGGGCGCGTAAGTCGATCCCCACGACGTGGCTGGAGATCGGCCTGACCGAGGGCCGGAATCGCCAGGTTCGTCGCATGACGGCGCACGTGGGCTTCCCGACACTTCGGCTCGTTCGTGCCGCGGTTGGCGACTGGCGCGTGGACGGGCTCGAACCGGGCTCCTGGCGCCAGCTCAGCGTGCCCTCGCCGAGTCGTCGGTAATTTCGGGCCCGCCGGATCCGCGGCTACGGTCCGCGGCATGGCATGGATGGAGATCGCTGTACTGGTTGCTGGTGGTGCCCTTGCGAATGGGCAGCTCACCCAGCCCGAGCTTGCGGAGGACACGAGCGCGGACGTCGGGTCCACGGATGACGCCACGCTGGGCACGGACGACGCGGCGACGGAGTCCGATGCCGAAGCGGACCTGGGAGCGGGCGAAGCGTCCGACACGTTCGTGCCGGCCCCGACCGCATCCATGGGCATGAGCAGCGACGACGAGGTCGCGGAGTCCGCCGAGTCCCGGACCGACAACAGTGCGCTCTACGACACGTCCAGCGCGCCGGCGGAAGCCTCGAGCGGTGGCATCGATGGCTTCGACGGTCGCTTCGGCGTGGGTGCGATCCGCACGATTGCGGGCATCAACGGCATCAACGCGCGCTACTTCCTGACCGACCAGCTCGCCCTGGGCGCGAGCGCAGGCGTCGCCTTGTTCACGTACAAGGAGAACGACCCCGAGAGCACCGATCCCGGCTGCCCCGAGGACGGCTGCGAACTCGAGAACACGCGCACGATCGCCGCGCTCGGCTTCAACATCGAAGCGCTGTACTTCCTCCATCTCGGCCGCGAGGCGGGGCAGCTTCCGTTTCGCGCCGACTTCGGCCTGGGCGGTCGCTTTGGCGTGATCACCTCGGCGAACGCGGCCGACATCGCGGACAACCTCGATGACCCGACCGAGCTGCACATCGAGATCCCGCTGGTCTTTCAGCTCATGTTCGGCAACAACTTCGCGCTCTCGCCCGAGCTCGGCGTGGACTTCCGCATCACGCCCGGATCCCGTGAGGAGGGCGACGTGAACCCAGGCGCATCCAGTGAACTGGTCGGGTTGGGTGCGGTCGACGGCCCTGGCTTCGGCTTCAACATCACGCCGGGCATCGGACTGTTCGGCGGCGCCTCGATGCACTACTACTTCTAGCAGCCTGTGGTGCTCGTACGAGACGCCCGATCGTCGGACTTCGCCGCCGCGCTGACGCTCAACAACGCGGCGGTGCCGGCGGTGAATCCCCACGACGCGGCGTCGTTCGAGCAGCTGCTCGGCTGGGCCGACCGCACCTGGGTGGCCGACGTCGACGGTGACGTCGGTGGGCTCTTGGTGACGTTCGCACCCGGCAGCCCGTACACCAGCGCGAACTACCGCTGGCTCTCGGAGCGCTTCGAGAGCTTTCGGTACGTCGACCGCGTCATCGTCTGCCCTGACCATCGCGGCGCCGGGATCGGTCGCGCGCTGTACGAGGCGCTCGAGTCGCACGCCAAGTCCGCAGGGGCGAACTCGCTTCTGTGCGAAGTGAACATCGACCCGCCCAACCCCCAGTCGCTCGCGTTTCATGCGGCCGTCGGGTGGCGTCCGGTGTCCGACCGCGTTCTTGGCCCCGGCAAGGCCGTGCGCTACTTGGAGAAGCCGCTGCGATAGACTCCGCCCGCCATGCTCGGTGGGGTCGAAAAAGCGCTGCTCGCGATTCTGCTGCTCGTTCTGATGACGGGCATCGGCACCACGCTCAGCGGCGCGCAGTTCAAGGCGATTCTCGCCAAGCCCAAGGGCGTGCTCATCGGGCTCGCGTCGCAGTTCGGCTGGATGCCGCTCATCGCCTTCGGGCTGGCTCGCGGCTTGGAGCTGCCTACGCCGATGGCGATTGGCCTCGTGCTCATCGGCTGCACGCCGGGCGGGACCACGTCCAACCTCTTCACGTACTACGCGAAGGCAGACGTGGCGCTGAGCGTGTCGATGACCGTCGTGTCCACCGCGGTTGCTGTGCTGGTGATGCCGCTGCTCCTGATGGTCTACGCCGCGCCGCTGAGCTCGACCGAGATGGACATTCCGCTGGGCAGCATCATCTCCACGCTGGTCTTGGTGCTGGTCCCCGTGGCGGCCGGCATCTTCATCCGTGCCAAGAACGAGCGGGTCGCGGCGAAGGTGGAGCGCGCCGGATCGATCGCGGGCATCGTCGTGCTGGTGCTGCTCGTCGGCTCCAGCCTCGCGACCAACTACGCGGACCTGCTGGAGATCCCCGCGACTGGCTACGCCGCCGCAATCGCGCTGGGCGTGCTGGGCATGGGGCTGGGCTATCTCGCGGCGCGACTCGTCGGCATGAATGCCGGGCAGCGGCGCGCGGTCGCGCTGGAGACGGGCATTCAGAACAGCCCGCTCGCCTTCGGCCTCATTCTCGCGAGCTTTCCAGAGGGCGAGCAGCGCACGATGCTGTGGCTTCCGATGCTCTACGCGCTGTTCGTCTTGCTCTCGGCCTCGGTCGCCACCGTGGCGTTTCGCCGATCGACCTGAGGCTCAGCCGCCCGCCCAGATGCCGCGGCGTGCTCGACGGGCCTCGCGGGCCAGCGATTCGAAGTGCTTGGCGTGACGGACGTTCGGCGGCACGCGAAGCGCTCGGGCCCAGCCGTCGCGGACCATCGCCTCGTTCACGAACGTTCCGTCCGACGCGTAGACGTATGCCAGCAGCCGCCCGTAGTGGTCGCGTTCTTCGGCATCGAAGCGCAGGGCGAGTCGGCCGCGGCCGAGCAGGCGCTCGAGGGCCGCGGTCGCTTCATCGGCGTACGGCTGTGGTCCCCGCGGTGAGTTCGCGGTTTCGGGCGTATCGATACCCACGAGTCGAACCCGTTCGCGCTTGCCGTCGAGCTTCACGACGATGGTGTCTCCGTCGGTCACCTTCATGAGCGTGGCCGAGAGGGAAGGGGTCTCGTCTTTGGCTTCGGCGGCGCGTTTGGGCGCGGGTGGAGCGTCGTCGACCCGGGCGGGTGGAGTCTCGACCGCA
>JBCCQM010000368.1:0-4152 GCA_039024335.1 Myxococcota bacterium | reverse complement strand
TCCTCCTCCCCCTCGCGAATCGCAAGCGCGGTCGACTCTCGCCGCAAGTCGAGCCAGGCCGACGCACCACAGTGTGGACAAGTGGCGTCGGCCTGCGCATCGGCGGCCTGGCGGTGCGGAGACGATGCCCCGGAGGCCCGCCAATCGAGCCAGCCACACTCGGCGCACAGCATCGCGCCGGTCATGCGAACGGCCTCGGGCTCATCAACAGCATCGGCCCGCGCCCGCTGCCGGCGTAAGGCCGCACTCATTGCCGCTCGGCGACCACCAAGCCTCGGCGACGCCCCCGCGCGAACCGAAACGCCACCGCTCGCCCCTCGACTCACGAGGGGAGACTACCAAGCTACGGCCGAGCTTCTTCCCGTAGCAACCCAAGGGTCCGAGCTCGCGCCACCGCCTGCGTCCGCCGGTTGACGCCCAGCTTGCCGTAAATATGCTCGAGGTGCTTCTTCACGGTGCTCGGCGCGATGAAGAGCTTGCGCGACGCCTCCGCGTTGGACAGCCCCTCTGCGACGAGGCCAAGCACCTCGAGCTCTCTGTCGGAGAGGCTCTCGCTCGGCGCCGGGATGGACTCCGAGGACACTGGCGAGACGCCAACCGGCGCGGGTGCACGCTCGCAACGTGCCGCCAGGAGCTGCTTGGCGAACCCACGGTGCCCCTGTACCTGCGCTTCGGTGACGGCGGCCGAAAGCACGGACCGCTCGAACTCCAAGAACGGCCCGAGCAGCCCGATCGGTGCCGCAAGAGCCACCGCCGCCGACAGGGCTTCAGCCACGTTCGCGCCGATGTCGGCCTCGAGCAACAGCGCCTCCACCTGACAGATCACCCGCCCAGCTGCGCGCGCCCGCGCGAGGCATTCGGCGACCACTTCGAGCGCTTCATCGGTTTCTCCCACCGCAGCCAGCGAACGCGCGAGCACGAAGCGCGGGTGGTCGACTTGCACGCCCGGCAGCGGGTTGGGCTTGTAGACCTCGTGCGATCCGTCGCGGACGCCGGGAATGGCGAGCCAGCGCTCGGCATGCGCGCGACCGTCGACGCCCGACCGGTGGTGCAGCGCGAGCCGAACCCGCTGCGCTTCGATGCGCGGCACCAGCGACGCTTGGTCCATCGCGTCGAGGTGACGGATCGCCTGGTCCACGATGCCCGACCAGTCTTCGCCCTCGCCCGTCTGCACTTCGAGCAGCGCCTTCGGCAGCAGGAGGCACGACGCATAGCCGTGATGCCGACCGAGTCCTCTCCCCATGGCAGAGGCCGTACTCGCCAGCTCGCGCGCGCGAACGAGATCATGCTGGTGCAGCGTGAGATAGATGCCGGTGGCGAACCCGACCAGTGCGCTCGTCGGAGGCCGCCCGCAGTACTGACGCATGGCCGTCTCGAGCAGCACGTCATGCGTGCGGCGAGACGAATCGAGCTGCCCCAAGAGCAGGTCGACGTGCGCAGCCTGCCACTGCGCCCACAACACCGCGTAGTGGTCATCGGTCTGACGTGCGAACGCCCGCGTGTGCTCGAGCTCTACCCGAGCTTCATCCAGGCGGTCATCCATCATCGCGACGCAGGCCTTGTGCATCGACTGAAACGACTGCAGATACGGGCGGTCTTGCGGAAGCGCGTCGAGCCGCTCGAGCGACGCAAAGGCCTCGGCCTGCTCCCCCGCCTCGCACGCGGCCATGCCGAGCAGCAGGTCGAACTCAGCCTCCTGCGCGGCGGTCATGCCCCCCAGCTTTGGACGTAGCCCTTCCAGGCTCTTGCACAGATCGCCGAACTTGAACGAGTAATAGTCGAGCCACGCCGCAAGCAGCTGGACCTGAGGATGCGACTCGGCGTAGTGCGCCGGGAACCGCTCGACCAGCCGGGCCAACGCCTGCCCCTCCCCCCGGATGGTCGAGCCCATCACCACCGGAACGAGCAGGCGCTCCGCTCGCTCGTAGTCTTCGGCGAGCAGCGCGTGATGAACGGCATCCTCGTCGTACCCCTCGACCTCGAGCGCCCGACTTGCGCGCCCATGCAGCGCTCGCAACGTCTCCCCCGAGGCCGTGGCCTCGAGTTCGTGCCGAAGCAAGGTCCCGAACAGATGGTGGTACCGATACGCCGTCCGACTGCTGTCCAGCGGGATCGTGAACACGTTGCTTCGTTCGAGGCTGGCCAGCATCACTGCGCCGTCGCTGCGCTCCGTGACGACGTCCACGATCGGCCCGGTGAGCTGCCGCAGGATCGACGTCTGCATGAGAAAGACCCGGCTCTCTTCGGGCAGCCGCTGCAGCACCTCGTCCATCAAGTAGTCGAGCACGTAGCGATGGCTGCCCGCAAAACCCTCGATGAAGGCGCCCGCGTCCTCGCGCCCCTGCAGGGAAAGCGCTGCCATCTGTAGCCCGACCGCCCATCCCTCGGTGCGAAACTCGAGTCGCTCGACCTGCGCATCGGTCAGCTGCACGCCCATGACGCCGCTGAGAAACGCGGCCGACTCGTCCTTCGTGAAGCGCAGCTCGGGAGCCCTTATCTCGGTGAGCAATCCACGAGCACGCAGGCGGCTCAGCGGCAGCGCAGGGTCGACCCGCGTCGTCATCACGAGGTGCAGATTGGGCGGACACGCCTCCACCACGAAGGTGAGCACGTCGTGAACAGCGGTCGCATCGAGGACGTGAACGTCGTCGAGCACCACCACCAGCTCCTCACCGAGCACCGCGATCTCGTTGACGAGGTCGGTCGCCAGGTCGAATGGGTCGTCGAGCTGGAACGCCTTGGGGTCGACCAACAGATCCGCAGCGAACCCGGCATGCTGCCGCGCGATTGCGGCAATGAAGTACCGCAGGAAGCGGCCGAGATCGTTGTCGCGATCGTCGAGCGAAAGCCAGGCCGCGCTTTGCTTCGAGGCGCGCAGCCACGTCGCGACGAGCGTGGTCTTGCCGCTTCCAGCAGGGGCGGAAAGCAGCGTGAGCGGTCCCGACAGCCCTCGCTCGAGCTGCGCCTGAAGCCGCGGTCGAGGAACGCACGCGGCCCGCGTGACGGGCACGAACAGCTTGGTCGCGAGTAAGCGCGGCTCCGCAGCCCGGCCGAGCGAGTCTGGACGGGAGCGGTCCGCGTCCCCAACGTCGGGAAGCGCAACGAGCGACCGACGCACGATGGGAGTCCCCGACTTCACCCGTCGACCTTGAACACGGACAGCAAGGTACAGCCAGAGCACTCGAGCCGGCGGAGGAAACCGTACAGCGCGGACTGGTCAGGAATGATGCCTTCGAACACGGTGCTTCCGTGCTCCTCGCATGCCTTCAACGGCTCGAGCGCGGCGCGCAGCCTTCGACCAAAGTGCCCCTCCACGCGGATGCGGTACGTCGCCGCGGCTGCGACAGTTTCGGGGGCGATGCTCGTCGTCATGCGATGAAGAACTCTACGCCGGCGCCCGGCGATTCGCCGTTCGCCAAACGGCGAATTTTCGGCCCAAAAGCGTCGTAGCGACCTTTTCCGCCCCAGAATTCGCCTTTCGACCCACGGCGCGGCCGCGCTTGCGGACCTAGCTTTTGCGCCGAGGTGCTCATGAATCCCCGCAAGCCGCTCGGCGTTCTCGCCCTGGTCGCCGCAGTCGGTGCCATCGCGTTCCCTTGGGTGTCCGACTCGGACGCAGCCGTGGCCGAAGCCAGCGGGCCCGCGACGAAGCGCGTGGTCGTCGCAACCGCGGCGACTGCACGAACCTCCCAGACGCTGCGGTTCTCCGGCGTGATTCGAGCCAAGCGCGACGCGACGCTGTCCTTCACCGCGCCGGGCCGAGTTCGCCAGCGATGGGTCGAGGTTGGCGACCGCGTCGAGGCCGGAGAAAAGATCGCGGCGCTCGATCGACGTAGCGCCGCGAACCGAGTTGCACAGGCCAAGACCGGCGTGCGGCAGGCGAAGGAGCAGCTCGCGCAAGGGGAACGCGACCGAAGCCGAGCCGATCAGCTCGCGACCGAGCGCGCCGCGTCCAAGGTGGAGGTCGAGGCGGCGACGCACGCCGTGTCCCTCTACGAGGTCTCCACGGATGCCGCATCGGTCGAGCTCGCCGAGGCTCAGCGCATGCACCGGGACGGCCTGCTTCGTGCGCCCTTCGACGGCACCATCGTCAGCGTCGCGTCCGAAGCGGGCGAGTTCGTCGGCGCTGGTCAGCCCGTCGTCACGCTCAGC
>JBCCQM010000367.1:0-4224 GCA_039024335.1 Myxococcota bacterium | reverse complement strand
CGTGCTTCGACGACTTCCTGTGCATGTGGATGCCCTAATAGGCGTTTGAGAAAAGCGCGCGGTGTGCAACGGTCGCGACGCAATGACCGTTGCACGCTGCACCGTAGCCGCTGCTCTTCTCCTGCTGGCGCCTGGGTGCGACAAGCTCACCGACGCGTCCTCCGAAGAGGGGGCACCTGCCGAGGCGCCTGCAGACGAGGCGGAGCCCGAAGCCGAGGGCAAGTCGGACGACGACGGGGCGGACGACGACGCCGGGACGCCGATGCCTCGCGAGGACGTTCCTCCGGAGGCGCCTCCGAGCATTCCTGGCCTGACGTGCGCGAGCGGGACCACGCCGCACGGCGGGGCGCCGCCGACGGGGAATGAGGCCTGGTGCGAGACGCCTGCGGCCGAGGGAGGGGTCGGCGTTCGCCATGGCCGATTCATTCGCTGGCACGACGGGACCGAGCAGAAATGGCGCGAAGGGGACTACCAGGACGGCAAGCGCCACGGGCCGTGGACGACCTGGCATGAGGGCGGCAAGAAAGCCGACGAAGGCGAGTACGCAAACGACCTCAAGACGGGGACCTGGGCGCACTGGAACGAAGACGGCACCAAGAAGGACGAGGTCGCGTACCGGGACGGCAAGCGCAACGGGACGACGACCCGGTTCTTCGCCGACGGGACGCCTCGCGAGCGGGTCGACTTCAAGGACGACATCGAAGACGGGGCGTTCGCGACGTTCCACCCCGGCGGTGCGAAGGCGATCGAGGGGTCGTACGTGCGAGGCCGAAAGGACGGCACGTGGCGGACCTTCGATGCCGAGGGCGCGGTGCTGGGCGAGGAGGTCTGGAAGGACGGCGTCCTCGAGCCGTCGGACTCGATCTGCGGCGAGGGGCTCAAGGTTGCCGGCGCAGCACCCCCCGAGGGATTCGAGCAGTGGTGCGAGTCCGCGGACGCGAAGCGTGAAGGCGTCTACAACAAGTGGTTCGAGTCCAAAGAGCCCGCTGCGGACGCGCAGATTCACACCACGGGCGCATACGCGAAGGGCCAGAAGACCGGGCACTGGCTCGAGTACTATGAAGACGGCGACCTCAAAGAAGAGATCGTCTTCCGCGAAGACCGGCGTGAGGGAGACTTCGCCGCGTACTGGCAGAACGCGCAGAAGCGCGTAGAGGGCGAGTACTGGGACAACCGCAAGCAGGGCGTGTGGACGTACTGGTACGGCAACGGCCAGAAGAATGAGGAAGGCGACTACAAGCGCGGCGACAAGCAGGGCGAGTGGCTCGGCTTCCACACCAACGGAGAGCGCCGCTACATCGAGAACTGGAAGGACGGCAAAAAGCAGGACCTTGCCGAGTACTTCCACGACACCGGCAAGCTGGAGAGCAAGGGGCGCTTCAAGGACGACAAGAAGCACGGCACGTGGTCGTTCTTCGACGAGGACGGCACGCGCACCGGGACTTCGCTGTTCGTGATGGGCGAGGAGTCCGAGCCGAACGAGGGGACGAAGCCCAAGCCAGAACCCAAGCCAGAACCCAAGCCAGAACCCAAGCCAGACGAGAAGCCCGAGCCGGACGCCAAGCCCGACGAGGCACCGACGCCCGAGCCCGGCGCGAAGAAAAAGAAGAAGAAAAAAAAGAAGAAGAAAAAAAAGAAGAAGAAGGGCTGAGCCCTCCTCCTTCCGTCTTCACCCCGGCGCGGTCGCTACTTGGCCGGCAGGTGGAAGCACAGCCCGCCTTCGCAGCTCATGCCGTCGGGGCAGGTCTCGCCGTTGGCGCAGTTGAGCACGCACGCGGTGCCGCCGCCTTCGAGGACCTCGGCACACTCGACTTGCGCGGTGCCCGTGTCGGGCTGCGCAAAGCAGTCACACGCTTCGACGCAGTCGGAGATCATGCAGACGTTGGCGCCTTCGGTCTCGCTCGACGTCAGGCAGCCGATGAAGCCCTGGGCTCCGCCGATGCCCATCCAGTTGCACAGCGTGTTGTCGACGTTGCCGTTGTCTCCGATGCACGCGTTGAACTCGCCGGGGACTTGAGGGTTGCAGGCGTTCGGGTTGCCCGTCGAAGCGTCGGCGTCCGAACCGGTGCTTCCGCCGCCTCCGCTGCTGCTGTCGTCGGCGCTGCCGCTGCTGCTGCTCTCGGCGGCCGCTGTGGTGCTCGTCGTGGGATCGACGGCGCCCGTCGAGCCGGTGGTGTCCGGGGTCCCGGTCGTGGTCGCGCCCGCGGTGGTCGCCGTGGTCTCGCTGCCCGAGCCCGACTCGTCGTCGTCGCAGGCCGACAGGAGCAGCAGGAGGGCACATCCCAAGGCAAAGCGCGTCATGCCGTGAGTATCCCGCATGCGGGGCAGGCCCACCAAATCTGCGCCCTAGGGCGGCACGACGTATGCTCCCGCCGATGCGTCCGTTGTGCGTCACGCTGCTCGTTGGGCTCTGTGGTTGTATCGGCCACAAATCGACGGCCAAGGTCGTCGACCCGACGCTGCTGGCCGAAGGCGAGATGCTCGAGCGCAGCGGAGGCAAGCGGGGCGACTTCGACCTGGGCGCGTACCACTTCGTGCAGACGTCGCTTGACCGCCTCCCCGCGCCCAACGCGAGCACGGGGCTGTCTCCCGATGGGCTGTCACGACCGTCAGAGCGCGTCGATCTGACGATGTCGATGGTCATCGAGAACCGCGCGTGGACGGGCCGCTGCAAGGCGCTGCGGGAGCCCACGGGCCGCCAAGACTTTGCGGCGGTCACCGAAGAGTTTCACGACGTGGTCAGGATCGACTGCACGTTCGACGACGGTAGCGGCGGCGCTTGGGTGTTTGCGATGCAGGGGTCGCTCGCGGCCAACCTCGGCGGCACGCTCACCCCGCAGCACGCATCCTTCGTGGGCGGGCGGCTCGAGGTGGAGGTGCTGATGTGGCGAAGCGTCTACGACCGAATCCGCCGCCACCTGCCGCACGCCGTTGGCCAGGTCCGGCTGCGCGACACCACGGTGGCGGCGATGATCCTCGCTCGACCGGAGCAGGCATGGCGCGCCGTCGAGACGCCGCCCGAAATGCTCGACGCCTCGATGGTCGTGCTTGGCGCGCTGCGAATGCTGCCGCTGGGCTTCGAGGGCTGAGTCCGGCTCAACCCTGGGGTGCCTGGGGCGCCTCGGCGACCTCGCGAGCTGCCAAGGGGTCTTCCTCGTCCCACCACCACAGGTCAACCGCGGCTGGGTCTCCGTCCGCTGCGGCGGTCTCGCGAAACAGCCGGGCGTAGCGCGTCATCAGGTCGACGTCGTCTCGAAGCGCGTGGGTGACGACGTCCTCGCCGGCGAGCACGGCGGGGCGGCTCGGCTGGAGCTTTTGCGTCGTCTCCAGGGCGGGGTTGCCCGCTTCGACCCAGCCCTCGACCAGCGCCTCGCCCAGCTCGGTGCGCTCTTCGAGCACCCGCTGGGCCCAGCGTTCGATCTTGAAGGCGTAGTGCTCGAACGTGCCGCGCTCGGGGTCGAAGCGGACGACTTCGTCGCGGTAAAGCCCGAACTGGTGCCCGACGATGTCTTCGGCGAAGAAGAGCAGCTCGCTGGACTTTGCGTACGGCCGGCGCCAGCCGCTGAGGCGATTCCACGCCGCGATCCCCTGCGTCGTGCCGATGCTGATCGACGGGCGGACCAGCAGGGCACCGCCCAGGGCGCGGAACCCATCGCGCAGGTGAAGGATCATCTCGAGCTCGACCCGGCGCTCCTTCGAGAGCGTCACGGGCAGATCGCGCAGCCGCTGGGGCGTGCGGCTGATCGGTACGCCTGCGTCCTGAATGAGCTCCGCGAGGGCCGACATGGTCGCAGTCTAACAGCGGCCTCCGGTGTGCCATTCCCCGCTGGATGCCCAAGTTGGGCAGCTGTCGTCGCGCAACTTGGGAACCCCGCACGGCCGAGCACGCCCATGCGCTCCACAGGAAGCGGCCCCAGGTTCGGTACGGGACTTGCTCCGTGTACTCTGATGCCGATGTCGTCGTTCTTGCTGGAAAAGCCGGGTCTTGCGCTCCTGACGGTGCTCGCTGTCGGGTGCTTTTCGGACCCTGAAACGCTGCCGGGCGGTGATGGGACGTCGGGCGGTGGCTCGACGACGGCGCCCGCGACGACGTCCGCAAGCACGGGCAGCAGCTCGGGAGCGGGGGACGCGTCGAACTCGGGCACGACCAGCGCGGCGGACGACACCTCGAGCACGTCGGAAGACTCGAGCGAAGACGACGAGGGCTCGTCGACGGGGGGCCCG
>JBCCQM010000366.1:0-4245 GCA_039024335.1 Myxococcota bacterium | reverse complement strand
CACCGTGATTCAGGTCCTCGAGGGCTTCGTCATCACGCCCAAGGTCGTGGGGGACAAGGTCGGTCTCTCGGCCGTGTGGGTGCTGCTCGCGTTGATGGTGGGCGGCGAGCTCTTCGGCTTCTTGGGCGTGTTGCTCGCCTTGCCGGCCGCGGCGGTGGTGAAGATCTTCGTCATGCGCGGCCTGGCCTGGTACCGCGAGTCCGAGTTCTTCCTCGACGGGCCCGAGCCTCCACAGACGGGCGCGCTCTCGGCCTTGCTCAACGCCGAAGGGCTGCCAGACGACCCCAAGATGGCGGCCTCCAAGGCGGCGGCACGCACGCGACCGCCGGTTGCGCCCGCGGAGGACGAGGGCGCGAACCCCGAGGTGTAATGACGACGCCGGGCGACCGTTGCCTCTCTTCGTGGAGTACAACGCGAGCTCGGAAAGAACGGACCTGCACGCGCCCCGCCTCTATCTACGCGATGGCGGCCGCACCCTCTGCATCTGCGTCGAGGAGATCGAGTGGGTCGCGGCGGCGGGGAACTACATCGAGATCCACACCGGCCGGAAGACTCACCTCGTCCGGCACACGGTGAAGGCGATGGAGGCGAAGCTCAACCCGGACAAGTTCCTGCGGGTGCGGCCTTCGGCCATCGTCAATGTCGCAGAGGTCGACACGCTCGAAGGACGCGCCGGGGGCGACTACTGGGTCAAACTCCGCAACGGCACGCAGATCCCCTCCAGCCGCAGCTATCGCGACCGCATCGAAGAGATCTTCGGCAAGCCCGCGCGCCGCGGCCGTCGGCGAAGCGACGCCTGAGGCCCACGACGTCCACGAAGAAAGCCCCGCCGGTACACACCGGACGGGGCTTGCTCGTTGCGCTGCGGCGCCTACTTCTTGGCGGCGGCCGGTAGCTCGATCTTGCCTTTTTCGATCTTCGCGTTGGGCTCGAACTTGGTGACGGTGCTGATGATCTTCGCGACCGTCATGTCCATGGTCGACTTGGTGACCTGCTTGAACCCGTCGTAGTCCTCGTACGCGTCGACGCGCATCGTCATCGGAATCTTGCCCTGCGGCGAGTCCTGCATGAACGACTGCTCGACCAGCAGGCTCGAGGTCTCGTCGAAGCTGAGGGTGACCTCATCGCCGCTCTGCGAGGTGAGCATGACGTCGATGACCATCTTGCCGTCGACCGAGCGGCGCCCGGTGGTCTTGGCCGTCGCGAAGTACTCTTTCCACGCGGCGGTCAGCACCAGCGCGTTGTTGCGCATTTGCTGCTCGGCTTCTTTGCCCTCGACCTTGCGCATGCCGTTGATCGGGTCCTCGGACCACAGCTCTTCGCCGACCTTCCACACCTTGGTGACGCCCATGCCGGGCATCTCGGCCTCGGCGTAGAAGTCGCCGCTACGCCACCACATCTTGTTGGTGATCTTGATCTTCTGAGCGGGGATCTCCATCTCCGACTCGGTGTAGTAGGTCTTGATCGCGTCGATCTTCTCCTGGCCGCCGACAGCTTTCACGTTGGCGGCGAAGAGGGCCTCGGCCTCGGGCAGGTTGCTCTGGTCGACCTCGGGCGCCTTGGCGGTGGCGTCTTCGGCCGGCGTTTCGGCAGCAGGAGCGTCCGCAGCGGGAGCCTCGGCCGCGGGGGCTTCGGCGGCCGGCGTGGCGTCGTCGGGGTTCGCGGCCGGAGGCGGGTCGCAGGCGATGACGGGCAGCGCGAACAGGATGGAAAGGGCGGAGGTGCGAAGGGAACGAAGTCGCATTGTGGGGTTCCTTGGGTGGGGTCGGCGTTACTTGCCGGCCGTGAGCGCGGCGACGGCAGCGTCGAGGACGGGGTCCTTACCGGCCGCGAAGTCAGCCGCGCGCTCGGGCACGACGGTGTCGGGTTGGACGCCACGGCCTTCGACGCCGGTGCCCTTGGGGCTCTGGTAGTCGGCGATGACGTATTGGAGCATTGCGCCGCCGGGAAGTTCCTCGATCAGCGAGGGCAGGGCCAGACCTGGCGAGCGGGTGGCCCCGTAGACTTGGATACGGCCGATGTCTTGCATCGACTGCGCGAAGATCTCGGACGTACTGGCCGAGAGTTCGTCAATGAGGACCGTAACCTTGCCCTGAAAGGCATCCGCGCTGCCCGAGACGTTGAACTCCTGCTGGCCCTCGCGCATGTGCATGATGCCGAGGTTCACGTCTTCGGTGAGCAGCTGGCGGGCGAGGGGGACGACCATGAAGCCGACGCCGCCGGGGTTGCCGCGCAGGTCGATGATGAGGGACTCCATTCCCTTCTTGCGCAGCTCGGCCAAGCCCGCCTCGATCTTGGGCATGAGCGGGACCAGCCAGATGTTGAACGAGACGTAGCCGATCTTGGTGCCCTCGATCATGTGCACGTCGACCGTCGTGGGCTGGGTGAGGTTGCCGAACGTGGTCATCTCCAGCGTCGGCTCCTCGCACTTGACCGTGATGCTCTGTTCCTCGCCCCCGCCGGCGGGGACGTAGCGGAGCGTCTTGGAGGCACCAGAGGGGCAGGTGAGCCACCTGCCGACGACGCGACGGACCGTCAGCGCTTCGTTGATCGGATCGTGGGCAACGTCGCCGGCCCGCTCGATGACGTCTGCAACTGTCGCGTCGTCGATGGCCACGAGCTCGGCGCCAGCCGGGATGCCGCTGTCCAGACCATGTCGCTTGTTGTCGACGATGACCGCTTTGCCCTCGATGAAGCGGACTGAGGCGGGCACGATCGCGGGTCCGGCCACCGTGCCTGAGCGGGTCTCACCTTGCGTGCGGCTCCCGGGGGGCGCGATGGCGATGTGGCTCTGCTCAAGCTCGCCCAGCATGCCGTTGAGCAGGGCGTAGGCTTCGGCTTCATCGCTGGCGCCTGCGATTTGCTCGCCGTACCATGCACGCACGGCAACCCAGTCCTTGCAGCCCAGGGTGGGGTCGTAGTGCTTCGAGAGCAGCGTGCTCCAGGCGGACTCGAGCGTGGCGGTGTAGTCGCTGCTGGGGAGGGCGGGCAGGGTGCTGGGGTCGAGAGCCGACCAGTCCTTGCAGTCCGCGCTGGTAAAGTCGGGCTTGGCGACGGGCGTCGCCGTCGGGGCCTCGGGCGTGGTGGTCGAGGCGGCCCCTTGTTTGGAGCAGCCGGACAGGCCCAGCGTGGACAGGGCGATCAAGGAGCACAGAGCGAGCCGCGACATGATGCGCCTCGGCTTGTAGCAGGCGCCCCCTGACACCGCGAATGCGGAATCTCGCGGTCTGCGGGCCCGCGGGCGTGAAACCTCGCAGATCGGCGTATCCTGGCGCGCATGGTCGAGCGCATCGTCCTGATTCGCCTCAAGCCCGAGGTCCGCGGAGAAGCCAAAACCGTGGCGGCCCACACCCAAGAGGTGCTGGGTGAAGCGGTCGGCGTGCGCCACGTCCACACGGCCGTGGCTTCGGACGAGCGCACGAAGAAGCTCTGGGACCTGATGATCTCGCTGCGGTTCGACGACCTACCGGCCGTGGAGCGCTACCGAGCGGACCCGCGACACCGCAAGTACCTCGAGGTGTACCTGCGGCCGCTGCTGGAGAGCATTCGCGCCTTCAACTTCGACGCCATCGCAGGGATCGAGGACGGCTGAAGCTCATCGAGGACGGTTGAATCTCTAGGAACGCTCGTCGACCGCGACGTAGGCCATCGCGATGAGCATCGCGCAGCAGAGCAGGCCGAGCGCGATGGTCGTGGGGGTCAACAGGAGTCTCACGTCATTGGGTATGACGCGTCCGCCGAGTCGATGTTCGGGTCGAGGTGTTCGCGTTTCGCAAACGCGTGACGCGCCCCACGCTCGGACGCGGGGATTCCAGCAGTCGGGACCCGGCAGGGCAGGGGGAAACCCTCGCTTTGCTCAGGGGCCCTTGGCGTCGGGCCGCTGGAGGCCGCGCTGGTCGAACCACCCCGCGAAGATCGCGGCGCCCTCGGGGGCGTCCGCGGTCGCGGCGATGCGGGCGTAGGCCACGGTCGCGGTGGCGCGCGCGTCGTCCTTTGCACCGGTTCGCCATAGAGCCGTCGCCAGCGAAAGCTCCGCGGCGGCGCGGGCCGGTTCAGAGGCGCCCGACGCGTCCGCGACCGACACGGCGCGGGCGAAGGCGGCGGCGGCTTCCTCGTCGCGTCGCGTCTGCAGACACGCCGTCCCCAGATGGGTCAGCGCGACCAGCACCGCCGGATCGTCGGGGCCGAGGCCGGCGACCAGGCGAGCGACCGCGCGCCGCGAGAGTTCGAGAGCATCCGCCGCCT
>JBCCQM010000365.1:0-4248 GCA_039024335.1 Myxococcota bacterium | reverse complement strand
CATCGGTCCACTCGGCGGAGTGAACGGCGAGCGCGCGGATCGTCTCGGGCCAGAGGTCTGGGTACTCGGCCGAGATAGCGGCGCAGAAGCGCGCTGCCTGCGCCGTCGCCGCGCTCGTGGCCCAGGTCGACACCAGCGTCTTGTCCGCCGGCTTGTAGTACGTGGTGAGCAGGCACAAGTCGTCACAGGGGAAGTCGACGTTGTCCGCGGCGTCGTGCACGACGTTCCCGCCCTCGAAGACGACCTCGGGCTTGATGGGCCATGCGGGCTGGAACACGACGGACGTGGTGCTCCAGGGCGACAGGTCTCCCCGACGAGCGACCGGAGTCCAGCCGTCCCAATCGGTGTCGGTGATCACCGCCTTGTCGGTGAACGCACCCACCGTCAGCGCGTTCCAGGCCTGCGCGGGATCGTGAACCGGCTCCAAATCGCTTCGGGAGATATGGTCGCGGTCCAGGGCCTCTATGTTTCCAGCGCTCAGGACGAAAAGACGCCGGTACGCGTCCCCATGCTCATCGATGTACTCCAAGCCCTTGTCGCTGGGATCGAAGCTGCGCCCCGACGCCAGCGCATCCACCGCCGCGGACCACGATGTCGGCTGACCCTCGTCGCGCCCATCCTTTGCCGTGACCGCCATCGAGAACACGCGCCGTCTCGCCGGCGCCTGAATCTCCGGTCGGCTCGTGGCCTCTGCCGTCACCGCCCCGTAGAGGTCCGGATTGTTCTCGCCGTCCGGCGGAAGGATCTTCACCGACTCCAGGCGGTGCCGCAGTTCAACCGATGCGTCGCCGGTAAGGTGCGCGACCAGGTCACCGTACAGCGCGAGGCCGGCCATCTCTGTGCCGTGCCCCTCCATCTCGGGCCCGCCGCCGTCGTCGTCGACGCCCCAGGTCGGGTCGCAGGCGTGCCTGTCCTCTGGGGCGAGGGAACCTGCGAGAAGCGGGTGTCCAGCGTTCACCCCCGTGTCGAGCAGACACACGGCGGGGGCGTCAGGCGGTGCGGCGGTGGTCCGCCCGGCGAGGTCTTGGGTCCACTCGGCTTGGTCTCTGGGCTTCTCCTTCACGAAAAATGTGGCTGTCTCCCGGGCGCGCTGAAGCTCGGCGATGTCTCCCATCACGTCGATCGAACCGGCGAGCACCTTCGGGGACGCGTATACGAGCATGACGATGCGGTCGTCGAACGCGATGCGGCGATCTGAGACGTCGGCGTCGGTCTGGGTGCAGTACTCGTACAGCCGCTTGACCTCCTGGCCATCGGTCCGTCGCAGCCAGACCTCCCACCAGATCTTGTCGTCGGCTCCCACGGGGAACGCCTCGTCGACATCCGTCCACAGCGCACGCAGCGCCGCGAGCCGCACCCTGGCGACGCGATCGTAAACATTCTCGTGTCGTCGCTCGCGGGGCTTCTTAGGGGTCGTGTCGACGTACTTCTCGAGTTGCCTCAGGAAATGGCCGACCTCAGCTTCGGGGACGAACACCGCCGCGCGCTGTATCCGAACTTCAGCGTCGCGTTCACCCTCCACCTGCTCGGTGACTGCCACGACCTCGATGTGCCGACGCGGGTCCCTGGCGCGCCGCTTCTCCATACTCTGCAGCGCCAGGTTCCACCCCGGAAACGACGCGAACTCCAGGTACATCCCAGGCGTCGCGCCCGAGATCTCGACGGTGGCGGCGTCTCGGCGCTGCGCTGCGCGAGTCGCCGCACCATCCATGGCGTCTTTGAGCGACTGGCCGTGGGCTAGACGACCGCTGGGGGGCGGGCCCGGCTTCTTGGATCTGCCGCCGACCCTGTGCGGGGTGTAGGCTTCCCGTGTTCTCCAGGGATCGGCGGGGACTTGGATGTGCTGGCGGTCGCGCTCTGAGGCCATCGACGGGATCCCTGCTGAGTCTCGGTGACCTATCGACGCATCATTCTACGCTCATGTAGCGCTGCGACAAGACCTCCTGTCTCGAGCGCAGTCGTGTCCTTCAGGAGCGCGTCCTTTGCTGCCTGCTCACATGCTCGCGTCAGCTCCGCGTGGCTGAGCCCTTCCGCCCTCGCGGTCGCTGCTTCCCAGTCGACCGCCGAAGTCTCGAGCAACGCGAGCCGAGCTTGCATCACCTCGACGGCAATGTCCCGAGTGGGCAACTCGTACGCGAACACCGCGTCGAACCGTCGGAAGAGCGCTTGGTCGAGGAGGCCGACGTGGTTCGTCGCGCCGATGAGCAGGCTGTTCGAGTCGTCGCGTTCCAGGAACTGGAGGAACGAGTTGAGCACGCGACGGATCTCGCCCACGTCGTTGCCAGTGCCTCGCTGGCTTCCAAGCGCGTCGAACTCATCGAAGAGGTACACCCCGCGGGTCTCGGCGATCGCCTCGAAGACCAGACGCAGCTTGGCCGCAGTCTCGCCCATGAACTTTGTGATGAGTGCGTCGAGCTGAATCGTAAACAGGGGCAGGCCCAGCTCACCGGCGAGGGCCGACGCAGTCATGGTCTTGCCGGTCCCGGGAGGACCGATGAGGAGCAGCTTCTGCAGGGGCGAGAAACCATGTGAGCGGAGGCGCTCTTGCTGCCGTTGCTCTCGGATCACCCGCTCGAGTCGGTCGGCAAGCCCTTCAGCGAGCGCCATGTCAGCGAGCCGCGTCTTCGGGTAGCCGACGGCCAGCAGACCCGCGAGCTCACCTCGAGGCTGGGCGAGCGGCACGGGGCCGGCAGACCGAGACGACGCCGCCGCCTTCGACTGGGCCTTGGCCTTATCGACCAGCTCACGTAGCTCTTGCGCGAAGTTGCCATGGCCGGACCGAGCCGCCTGCGCCGCGACCTGCATGGCAACTGCGTAAAAGCGCGTGTCGTCGCCCTCAGCGTGGCAACGAATCAGCGCCTTGATTTGGTCGGCCTTGGCCATCTCGATCCTTCTGGTTCGGGCACCGCCCCGGTAGACCAGCTGTTCTCCAGTCAAACAAAAAGCGCCTGAACTTATGCTGCGGCGCCGTTCGTTCCGGTCCGCTTCGAGTCGTTCGCGTAGCGTACTCGCGAAGGAGCGGCCAGCGAGGCCACGGCCGCGGAAAGCACCTCTCCCGTTGGGGGCGACACGTACTTCGAACTCGACGCTCCCGCCGCGAACGGCGCTGATAATCCCAGGGGCCTTGATGTAGTCGTCCGAGCCGCAGGGACGGCCTCGGTAGGAGGGATGCATCATGCCGGGGATGGGCTTCCGGCTCGCTACGGACTGCCACACACTTCAAAGGCCCCATCGACCTCGCCAAGTTGGGGCTCGCCGCGCTGCTGTTCGATCCTGACGCGGTGCCGGTCCTTCTGCCCTCGGCGGTGACCCGCCCACGACCGACGCCGGCGAGACCGCGGTCGTCAGTCACGACGTCGTGATGACTCTGGACGGTCCGGCTCCACCGCCGTTGAATTGCATGTTGCGCCTGGGGTGTGAGGTGTCCCTACAGAGAGCGCCGCGGTGTGTTCCAGGGGTTGCGCTCTGCCACCGTGAAGCAGGCGCCGGACAAGACGGGTATCGTGCATTGCTCTACGATGGGCGCTCGAACCTGGACCCTCGCCTCAACGAGCTCGTCGACGCGCGCCACAACGATGACGACGTTGGCCAGTACCCACGCGCTATTTCTAGAGGCGTTGCAACTCGGGCCGGACGAAGATGGGTCCGCGGGATCGTCGGCCGCGCCTCCGTCGCCGTACCGGGGGCCGCCGGCTGCGATTGTGGAGGTGCTTCGAAGGGCGGCGCGGCGGCACGGGGGGGCGTCGGTCGCGACTTTGGGTCCGGGCCTTCTTCCGCCGACGCCGATGAAGTGGCCTCGGGCTGTCGATGGGAAATGGCGACGTGAAGCAGGCGCCGGACAAGACGGGTATCGTCCTTTGAGCGACACGGGTAGCCGTACCGACGGTCCCCGTCCTCGGGCAGCTCGAGGCGGTTTCGGGCCCGCGGCCGCCGGTGAGCGGCTCGTCGGGGCGGGGCTGGCTGGGGTCGACCCGACGCAACATCGGCTGGTCGGCGCGGTCGCGGAAGGCGCTTCCCCGCTTCCTCAGGGGCATGTCCCTCACAGAAAATGACGCTCGGAGTCGGGGGATTGGCTCGTTGGAGCAGGGAGCAAGCTTCTTCTCGACGGGGCATGCATCGCTCGAGTTAGGGGGTACGCATCGCGAAGTAGGGGATATGCATGGTCTGAGTAGGGGACATGCATGGTCCAAGGAGGGGGCATGCATGCCTGAGTAGGGGGCCTGCATGCCGTGAACAGGGTATATGTCT
>JBCCQM010000364.1:0-4325 GCA_039024335.1 Myxococcota bacterium | reverse complement strand
TTGTAGTAGGCGACCGAGCGCGCCGCGATGGCCTGAGCCTTGAGCGCCTCGAGGTTGGCGCCTCCGTTTTCGCAGCGGACCACGTTGGGCAGGTACTCGGTCTCGAGGTCGATGACCCCGGTACCGGTCACGTTGACTTCGCAGTACGCCGCGGGCAGCGGCGCCGGGACGTTCATGGTGGGCGGCGGCGTTTGAATCGGCGGCTCTGCATCGCGCAGCGCGACCTCCGAGCCCGTCTCCGTGCCGCCACAGGACAGCGCGAGCACGCTGCTCGCCACGACAACCCAACCGATCAGCCTCTTCCGCATGCCCAACGCCTCCAGACCCCAATGTAGGGCCCGCTCGCCTGCAGTGGCAAGCGGCGCGCACCGCATCGACCGGCGCGTGTGGTCTGCCTTACCCGACCGGCACGATCGCGGTCCGGATCAGCTCGGTCAGGCACCGAAGCGCGGGCGTGAAGTCGTCGCCGCAGACCGACTCCATGCAGCATCGAACGGCCGACTCGTCGAACGCGGTCTTGGGGTCGTCGGGTGTATCGAGGCTTTCGCACACCCGCCGGATGCGGACCGGCGGAATCCCCTGCCCCGCGTAATCTTCGGTCACGACGGTGCATCCAGGTCCGATGCCGAACTCGAACGTCTTACTCGCCGCGTCCGCCCCCGCATCCCAATCCTCCGGCAGGATGTCGCCTGCCGGATACGCGGGATCGGCCCAGCCGCGATACTGCAGGTCCGCGACACCGCCCTGGACCGGCAGGAACGGAGGCGCATCGTCGTAGGCCGTCACCTCGGGCACGCCGAGCACGCCGAGCATCACGACCTCGCGCCCCTCGGCTCGGAACGATCCCAGCAGCGCTTCGTAGCGAGACGTCGGGTGAAGCACCGCGTCCTCGTCACTGACGCCCGAGCTTCCGTCGATGCTCCAGTTGCTCGGCGTACACCCCGACAACGTCCCGTCGGGCTCGGCGGGACACACCACGCCCGCGTTCCAACACTGCGCCGAGCTCGGCTCGGGCAAGCCCGTCAGGGGCGAGGTCTCCATGAACGTGGACGCCGTCATCATGGAGAAGTCCCGCACCGAGCAGTCCGCCTCGTCGGTGATCATGACGATGGCCAGGATTGCGCCCTCGCGGAGAAACGACTGCTCGTACGGCGTCTGGACGCATGCGGCCACCGCATCCTCGCCGCAGGCGGCCGGGTCGTTCCAGCACGCGCACGGGTTGAGCGCCTGCAGCATCGCCTCGAGCGGCGACTCGAAGCCACAGCCGTCGATGCCCTGCGGACCGATGCACGCCAGCGCGTCGGTGGGCGTGCCGCCTTCGACGTTGGACCCCTCGGGCCCGAACGCGATGAAGTGCGAGGTCGGAGCTGCAGGCGCGGCCGGGTCGCAGACTTCGAGACACGCCGCCTCGATGGTGGGCGCGTCGACCCCTCGCCCCGTGAACCGTTCGATCCGCTCGGTGCAGGGCGTGGCGACCGGCGCCCCGCGTTGTTCTTCGTACCCCGGCGGCTTGAACTCGTCGTCGCACCGCGGGTTCCCCATGTCCGTGGTGGTCACCATGATGTGGACGTCCGCCGGCGCGTCGTTGGCCGAGCCGTCCGTCAGCGTCTGCAGCTCATCCACCAGCTCGCCGAAGTTGCGTGCAAGGGTCAGCTGCTCCTCGCCCATCGTTCCCGAGTTGTCGATTACGAAGAGCAGATCGATCTTCACGGGGCACGATCCGTCGGCATCGCACGCCGGCATCGGGACGGAGGTGGTCCCCGTCTGTGATGCCTCCGTGGTTGTGCCCGAGCTACCGGCCCCGCCCGAGGTCTGCGGCACCGACACCGACGTCGATCCTTGCGGGGCGCGCTCCAGCACGAAGCCGGGTTCGGCGCATCCGAGCAGCGCGATTCCGCCCACCCCCATCGCCCATCTGGTCGTCCACCGCCGCATGCGAACCCCGCTGCGAGGCCGAATCCAGCGCCGCAGGAGGAAAGTATAGCGCGGTGTAGGATCGATGAGCCGATCGACGGGTCTGCCTCCGTCTACCGGTCGAGGAGGAGTTTGTGTGGTCTCGATCCCCAGCGCCGCAGCTCGTGGCCGTCGAACCCAGTGATGAGACGCTGGTCGCGCGCGTGCGCGCGGGGGATGACGCCGCCTTTCGGCTGCTCTACCGCCGGCACGCGCGCTACGTGGCGAGCGTGGTCGTCCGCATCTGCGGAGACGACGGCGAGCTCGACGACATCGTGCAGGACACCTTCGTTCGGGTGTCGCAGCGCATCGACACGCTGCGCGACCCCGCGCGCGTGCGACCGTGGGCGGTGACGATCGCGGTCCGCATCACGACGGAGCGGCTGCAGCGGCGCCGCAAGCGAGGCCGACTGCGTCAGGCCGTCACGGCGCACCATCCCCAGATGTCCGACCCCCGCGATCGCGTGCGCGTGGACGAGCTCTACGCAGCGCTCGACCAGGTCCCCCCGAAGTACCGCGTGCCGTGGGTCCTCAACCGCGTCGAGGGGCAAGGGCTCGAGGCCGTCGCCGAAGCCTGCGACGTCTCGCTCGCGACCGTGAAGCGTCGCATTGCCGAGGCGCAGCGACGCCTCGACCGCCGACTCGGAGGTGCGCAATGACCAACCTCGACCCGGGCCTCGACCGGGACCTCGAACGGCTCCGCAGCCAGCCGATTCCCTGGGACGACCTCCGCGAGCAGCGGGTGCTCGCGCGCATCGAGGCGGCGAAAAAGGCTCCTGCCCCACGACGGCAACGGTTGCCATGGCCACTCCTGGCGGCCGTGGTGGCGCTGTTGCTCGGTGCCGGACTGGCGTTCGTCACGCTGGGCCCAACCGCCGAGACCGTGGAGGTGGCACGGAGCGCGAGCTGGTCCACGCCCGAACACGCCCCAACGCTGACGCTTCGCGATGGCTCAACCGCCCGGCTCGAAGCCGGTGCCGACGTCGACGTCCTGACCCAAGTGGACACCCAGATTCGCATTGCGCAGACCGCCGGAGCCGTCCGCTACGACGTCACCAAGAACCCCGCGCGAAGCTTCATCGTCGATGCCGACGGCGTTTCCGTGCGCGTGCTGGGCACCGCGTTCACCGTCTCGATGCTGGCGCAGCACGTCGCCGTTCACGTCCATCATGGCCGCGTCGAGGTCCGCCGAGGCGACCGCGTGTCCGTGCTCGGCCTGGGCGAGTCGATCCAGGTCGAGCGTGGTGCAGCGCCAGAACCAGAGCCAGAGCCGGTCATCGTCGTCGAGGAGGACGCGCCCCAGCGCCCTGCGGGTCGCAGCAAGCCGAAGGTTGCCAGCGTCGACGCACTGCAGGCTCGCGCAGACGAGGCCCGAGCCCACGGTCAGCTCTCCGACGCCGCCACCGCACTGCGTCAGCTCGTTCGTCACCACCGCAAGGACGCCCGCGCGTACTCGGCCTGGTTCCAGCTGGGAAAGGTCGAGCGCAGCCGGGGCAAGCACGCTGCCGCCGCGGCCGCGTTCGAGGCCTGCGCCAAGCGGTCCCCCAGCGGCGCCCTCTCCGAAGACGCGCGAGCCGAAGCCGCTGCGTCGTGGAAAGCAGCCGACAACCGCGCTCGGGCCCACGCCGCCGCGCAGGCGTACCTACGCCGGCATCCAGACGGCACGCACGCGGCCCGCATGCAGCGTATCGTTGCGTGGTGACGCGCGGGCAGGACGAGACCGGATGAGCCTCGCGCTGGCCCTGCTGCTCACCGCTGCGTCCGGCGATACCCTGCAGGTCCGCTCCGAAAGCTGCGCCGACGTCGACGCGGCCGAGGTCGAGCGCCTCGTCGAGCTCGAGCTGGCTGCCGTCACGCAGGAGATCCGAGACGGTCCACCGCTGCGGGTGGACCTGGTCTGCAGCGGCGATGCCCTCACGATCGCGGTGACCGATCCGCTGACGAGCAAGCAGCTCTCGCGCACCGTCCCTGCCCCTGCGACGGGTGCGGGGCGCTCCCGCGTCATCGCGCTGGCGATCGCCCAGCTGTTCGCCGCGTCTTGGCTCGAGCTGCTGCTCGCCGAGGAACCCGAGGATGCGGACGCCCCCCAACCCATCGAGCCGGAGCCCGGCACGGCCGAGCGCGCGGTCCGGGCCGCGACCGCGCTGGTGGAGGAGAAGGTCGAGCCGCCGCGCGAGCCGACGCTGGAGCTGCTCGCGGCGGCTGGGGCTCGCGGCCGCGCGCTGGAGAGCGTGCCCATGGGCGCGCTCCATCTCGACGTCGAGCTCCGGAGCTGGCTTGGCGACGCCGTCGGCTTGGCGGGCCGCGTCGACCTCGACCTCGGTCGAACGCTGCGCGCCGCGGGGCAGGTCCAAGCGCTCGGCGTCTTGGGC
>JBCCQM010000363.1:0-4381 GCA_039024335.1 Myxococcota bacterium | reverse complement strand
GGCGCCTCTCGCTCTGCTCGTGGCTTCGGCTCTCTCCGCGGCTGGTTGGGGACTGCCCTCCATGGCTTGGCGTTTTTCGAAGCGGCCTTGTGCAGGCGGTCGGTGATGAAACGTTGCGTCCGCTTCCTTCACCGCGGCGGCGGGCGCCCGGGAGGGCGCCTCTCGCTCTGCTCGTGGCTTCGGCTCTCTCCGCGGCTGGTTGGGGACTGCCCTCCCCGGCTTGGCGTTCTTACGGGGCGGCCTTGTGGTGGCGGTCGGAAACGAAACCTCGCGCCGGTTTTCCTCGCTGCGGGGCTGCCAGCTTCGGGTCCGCCTTGCTTCTTTCGCAGAGCGTTCGCGGTTCGCTGCCGGCACACGTTGGGCTCGGCGGTTAGGCGAAGCCGGTGGCTTTGAGGAGTTTGGTGGTGACGGTGGGGAGGCCTCCGCTGGGGCGTTCGCCGGGCTTGAGCCACGCGACGTTGCCCTCGAGCGCGAGCGTGGGACGCTTGGGGAGGTTCGCGGTGCGGACGGAGAGTTCCCAGATGCGGTGCGTGAAGACGTGGCGCACGGCGCCGACGGGGTCCCAGTCGTCGACGACGTCGGGGTCCGCGAGCACGGTGCCGACTTCGGTTGGGCCGTCCTCGTCGGTGACCAGCGGCAGGCACCACATCCCGGCGAGCAGGCCCTCGGGCGGACGCTGCACCAACAGAATGCGGCCGCGACTGACGACCGCGAGCGCGCACAGGCGGTCGACCGGCTGCTTCACCTTCTTCTTGGGCGCGGGGATGTCGTCGGTCAAGCCACGCGCCGTGGCTTCGCAGTGCGCTCGAATCGGGCACCGCACACACCTGGGGTTCCGCGGAACGCACACGGTTGCGCCAAGCTCCATCAAGGCCTGGGCCAGCACGCGGGGTCGTCCCTTGCGCAAGATCGCGTCGGTCAGCGTCCAGTGCCCCGCCGCGCTGGCGTCTTGCTGCTTCGGTTCGGTCAGCGCGCAGACGCGCGAGAGCACCCGCGCGACGTTTCCGTCGACGAGCGCCTCGGGCTTGTCGAACGCGATCGACGCGACGGCGCCGGCCGTGTATCGGCCGATGCCGGGGACCTTGCGCAGCGCTGCGCCCTCGTCGGGCACGTGCCCAGCGAGCGCATCCCGAACGGACTGGGCGCCGTTGTGAAGCAGCCGAGCGCGCCGGTAGTAACCCAGGCCGCTCCACTGCTCGAGCACGTCGGACTGCTCGGCGTCGGCGAGTGCATGCACCGTGGGGAAGCGGGCCAAAAAGTCCGCGTAGTAGCGCTCGACCGTTTCCACCCGGGTCTGCTGGAGCATGATCTCCGAGACCCAGATGGCGTACGGGTCCCGCGTGCGTCGCCAGGTGAGGTCGCGCTGATTCTCCTCGAACCAGGGGGCGAGATCGGCCGCGATTGCCTCGGCCAGCGCGAGATCGGGCGCCTGCGTCACGGCCGGCAGCCTGGCATGCGGCGGAGGGCTTGGCGAGGGAGGCGGCGCCAGGCTAAGACGTCGTGCTCAGGACCGGCATGTTCCGCAAGCGCGACACCCACATCCACTTCGTCGGGATCGGCGGCATCGGCATGAGCGGCATCGCCGAAGTGCTCGTCAACCTCGGCTACCGCGTGACCGGCACCGACCTCTCCGAAACCGACACCACGCGTCGGCTCGTCGAGTTGGGCGCGACGGTCCACAAGGGACACAGCCCCGAACATCTCGGCGATGCAGACGTGGTGGTCACCTCCAGCGCGGTGGGTCGCGACAACTCCGAGGTCGTCGCCGCCCGGCAGCGCAAGATTCCCGTCATCCCCCGTGCCGAGATGCTTGCCGAGCTGATGCGTCTCAAAGAAGGCATCGCCGTCGCGGGTTCGCACGGAAAGACCACCACGACCTCGCTCATCGCTTCGATCTTCGCGGCGGCCGATCTCGACCCCACCGTGGTCATCGGTGGCAAGGTCAACCAGTTCGGCAGCAACGCGCGCCTCGGCCACAGCGACCTGCTTCTCGCCGAGGCCGACGAGAGCGACGGCTCGTTCCTCTTCCTGACGCCGACGTTCGCGGTCATCACCAACATCGACAACGAACACCTCGACCACTACGGGTCGGTTGACAAGGTGCTCGACGCCTTCGTCGGCTTCGCCAACCGCGTACCGTTCTACGGGGCAGCTGTGGTCTGCCTCGACGACCCGAACGTCGCCGCCGTCCTGCCGCAGCTGCACAAGTCGATCACGACCTACGCCATCGAGCGCGCCGACGCCGACTACGTTGCCGCCGAGGTGAAGCATGACGGGGTTCACACCTCCTTCCGCGTGCTGTGCCGGGGAAAAGACCGCGGCACGTTCGAGCTGCGGATGCCCGGCGTCCACAACGTTGCGAACGCACTGGCAGCGCTGGCGGTCGCCGACATCTTCGAGATCCCCACCGACACCATTCGCAAGGGGCTTGCGGACTTCGACGGCGTACAGCGACGATTCACCCTCAAGGGCGAGGTCGCCGGCGTGACCGTGGTCGACGACTACGGCCACCACCCCACCGAGATCCGCGCGACCCTCGACGGCGCGCGAACCAGCTTCGCGGAGCGCCGGCTCCTCGCGGTGGTCCAACCGCACCGGTACTCACGACTCCGTGACAACTTCCAGGAGTTCGTGGAGTGTCTCGATGCTGCAGACGTCGTGGTCGTCACCGACGTCCACCCCGCCGGCGAGGCCCCGATCACGGGATTTTCCGGCGAGACGCTCGCGGCCGCGCTGCGCGCTCGTACGCCGGACCGCACGATCGTCCACGCCCGGGACTTCGAGCAGCTGCCTGCCCAGCTGGCCCAAATGTGCGCCTCGGGAGACCTTGTGCTCACGCTTGGCGCAGGCTCGATCACGCGGATCGGCCCGCGGCTCGTCGAACGGCTCGAAGCGAAGTAGCCTGCGGGCCATGTCCGAAGCCGCTTCGATCCTGGACCAGATCCGCAGCTCGATCCTCGAGGCCATCCCCGACGCCGACGTCATCGCCACGGGCGGCGGTGGGCACTATACGATCGAGGTCGTCTCGCCCGTGTTCGAGGGCAAAAACCGAATCCAGTCTCAGCGCCTCGTGTTGGGCTCGATCGCCCACCTGATGAAGGGCGACGGCGCCCCGGTGCACGCCGTCGACAGCCTCAAGACGAGTACCTCGTAGCGCGGCCGCAGGCGCAGCCCTCGCTGCCTACTCCAAGCGCTCGGCGATCCAGTCGCGGATCGACGCGATCACGGGCTCGCGAAGCGCGGCCGGCTCGTTGTGAAGCTCGTGGTAGTAGCCGTCCCAGCTTCGCAGCGTCTGGTCGTGCCCCTCGGGGTCGGGCAGCGTCTCGAACACCTCGAGGCTTGCCGTGTGGTCGCAGATCTTGTCCCCGGTGCCCACGTACCAGTACAGCGGCAGCCGGACGTCGGCGAGGCCGCTGCGCACGCGGTCGACCGCCTGGTTCATGCGTTGAAACCATCGGGCACTCACCACGCCCGCGCGCCGCGGGTCGGCTTCGTAGCGCGCCACCTCATCGGGGTCGCGGGAGATGAACTCGGCGGGGAGGCCGGAGGGCAGCGTCAGCTTTGGTGCGAGCACGGCGGCCATCTTCCCCAGCCACAGCTTCACGACCGGCGTGGGCATGGCGACGCGCAGCAGCGGTCCCGAGACGATCGCGCCTCGTAGCGGCAGGCCAAGCAGGTCGCCGACGATCGCGTTCAGGGCAATGAGCCCGCCCATGCTGTGCGCGAACAGAAACCACGGAACGTTGCCGGGCGCATCGTTGGGACGCTCCTGCGCCACCGTCTTCATCACGTGGGCGAGGTCTTGGCCGTATACGTCGAAGCTCTCGATGTGCCCCGGCTTGCCGCCGGACTCCCCCTGCCCCCGATGATCCGGGCCGACGACGAACGCCCCGATGGACTCCAGGTCGGCGGCCAACGTCGCGTAGCGCCCGACGTGTTCCCCCGCACCGTGCGAGACCACCACCACGCAACGCACCTCGCCCGCGGGCGTCCACTGCTCCACCCGGAGCGTGCAACCGTCCGGCGTCTCAATCTCCCGTCGCTCGTGCTCCATCGCCTCCCCCAGCCTACCCCGTTCCCACCCCGCACAACGAAGCCCGAACAAGAACGCAAAGGAACGCGCCAAGCAATGCCGCGCAGACCCTCAGCCCATCAACGAAGCCACCGCAGAAGCGAGGCCCTCCCAGGGCCGACCTAGGAAGGGAGGCCGCAGCCGGCTCCGCCGGCGAAGGACGGGAAACCGAGAGGTTTCCCCAATCGATACACCCTGGGAGGCCGCAGCCGGCTCCGCCGGCGAAGGACGGGAAACCGAGAGGTTTCCCCAATCGATACACCCTGGGAGGCCGCAGCCGGCTCCGCCGGCGAAGGACGGGAAACCGAG
>JBCCQM010000362.1:0-4517 GCA_039024335.1 Myxococcota bacterium | reverse complement strand
GTGCTAGACCGTTCGCCGCATCGCCAAACGATCACTGCACTAACGGCTGTCGATACACTGTCCGTTTCCGCAACAGACTTACTGGAACTTTGTGACAAGCATCCAAAGATTTCTCAACTGTTGTGCAGAAACCTCTCACGGCGATTGCAGATACTTGGGCAAAGGGCATCACAAGGACGCTCGGCGAATCGTCGCAAGATTCATTCGTTGGCAATCATCTGTGACGGTGATCGAGCGACACAAGCAGCCATCGAATTCGTTTATCGATTAATCCAATTCGACGGGCATATCACGGTTGCAGAGGTTTTCGCGGAGGGTCACAGCTGTCGGACGGGGCATGCGAGTTGGGAAGCTGTCAAGACAAGTAACCTTGGCCAGCACGTCGCCCAGCACGCGGGACGCCTCGGCCATCACCACGAAGTCCTCGCTCTCGGCCACGTCGGCCACCGCCCGCTGCGCCGCATCTTCGGCGTCCACGCGATGCAGCAGCCCGCGTGCCCACGCATCATCGATCGCGGCCCGCTTCAGAGTCCGCCGCGCGCGTGCCCGGGCATCGGCGGCCGCGGCGGGTTCCAGCGCGCGTCGAGCCGTCGATCGACACGCGCGCGCAGGCTCCAGCGAGGACACCGCGATCTCGGCGTAGTTGGCCGCAATGCTGTCGGCGTCCCCGAGCGCGGTGGCCAGCGCGTCGAAGCGAGCCCACTGCCGCGACAGGCACGGCAGGCGGTCTTTTTTCGCCGCGTCTTCGCAGGCCGCATCGCGCTCGGCCGCAAAGTCCTCCTGCCAAGCGTCGAGCGCCGCGGTCGCGCGCATCGACGTTTCGTTTTGCAGCAGCGGCCCCTTCAGCGCCGTCGCCACGGTTGCGCGACGACCCGGGCTCCACGTCGCGTCCAGCGAAGCGCCGCACAGTCCCGCGCGCGTGGGCGGCGCGGGCTCGACAGGGTCGGCCTCGGGCTCGGACGGGGGCGCAACCACCACGGGCGGCGGCTGCGTTTCGTCCGGTCGCGTCACCATCCACGTCACGCCCGCGGCGACGCCCGCCCCGAGCACGCCGGCGGTCACCGCCACGGGAAGCACCCACCCGCGCTTGCGCGGCGCGAGGTCCCGCAGCAGCGCGTGCATGGTTGCAAAGCGCCGCGTCGGGTCCGGCTGCAGCCCTCGGTCGAGCACGGCCCGCAGGCGGCTGGGGACGCTGCTCGGCGTCGGGGGGCGGCGACCCTCCACGACGTTGGTCGCCAGCATCGCAAGGCTCGACCCGGCGAACGGCCGCGCCCCGACCAGCGCTTCGTACAGCGCCACGCAGAACGCGAACTGGTCGCTGGCCGCGTCCGCCCGCTCCCCGCGAAGCTGCTCGGGAGCCATGTACGCCGGCGTGCCGACCAGCGACCCCGGCTTGGTGCGCGCGACCGACGTGGTCAGTCCACCGTCCGTGCCTCCCGAGACCAGCGTCTGCCCGAGCGTGGCCCACGACGCATCGAGCGGCCGCGCCAGCCCGAAGTCGACCACGCGCGCCCGTCCGTCGCGCCCCACCAGGACGTTGTCCGGCTTGAAGTCTCGATGCACGAGCCCGACCGCATGCGCCGCCGCGAGCCCCTGCCCCGCCGCCACGAACGTCGCGACGATGGCCTCACGCGTGGGGCCGGCCCGCAGCCAGTGCCGCAGCGTCCCGCCCTCGATGAACTCCATCGCCACGAACACGCGCCCGCCCGCTTCGCCGACCTCGTGCACGCCCACCACGTTCGGGTGCGCGAGCCGAGCCAGCGCCCGGGCCTCGCGAAGCAGCTGCACCCGGAGCTCGTGCGCCGCCCCATCGGTGTGCAGCAGCTTCAGCGCCACGCGACGCTGCAGCGACGGGTCGTGCGCCTCGTACACCACCCCCATGCCGCCGGCGCCCAGCGCCCGCACGATCGTGAAGCGCCCAAGCGTCGCCCCGGGACCCGGTGCCGAGGGAGCCTGCGCGACGCCCGGGTCCGAAACCGTGACCGGACCGCTCGCCGGCGCGCTCGGCATCGCCGACCCGTACACGTGTACCAGCCCCGCCAGCACCTCCGCACAGGCCGGGCACCCGTCCACGTGCTGCTCCAGCGCCGCCCGGCTCGCGGGATCCAGCTCCCCTCGCGCAGCCGCGTCGAGCACCTCGGGCGCCGGGCATCCCGTCACCGCCCCAGCGTAGCAGGCCCATCGGGGCCCGTCGGCTGGCTTCGACGACGCCGAACCTGGCCCGGAAGCGAGGACGTTCTGCTCACCGCCAGAGGCGATGCTACTGTCACGATGTCGTATGGAATTGAAGCGCGTGACCGGGATGGGGTCCGTGATGGTGCTGCTGTGTGCCTGTGGGGACGCTGCACCGGGCGAGGACACAGATGAAACGGGCACGTCGTGGGACGGAGACGAAACCGGTACCCCGCCGGATGCGAATGACTCATCCGGCGGTGACGAGTCCCGGCCCCCTCCGCCGCCGTGCGAGCCCGTCGTTCGTGGGGCATGGCAGGACGAAGCAGCGCTGCCTGAAGCCGGTGACGCGCGGCATCTTCTCGCAACGCGCGAAGGCGCCTCGGCGTTCGTCTACCGAGACGACACGCCCGAAGAAGTGCTGGTCTACACGTGGGCCGGCACCGGTTCCGATTGGGTTGCTCAAGACAGCGTGCCTGCGAGCGCCGCGATTGATGCGTCGATCGTGTTGGACGACGGACGCCCTCTCGTCATCACGGATGAGGAGCCCCGCTCCGTGTTCCGACTCGATGAATCCGGCTGGACGCCGCTCGGCTCGCTGTCGTTCGACGCTGGGCCGGTGGTCATGACCACGACGAACAGTGGCATCCTCGTCGCGTTGCAAAGTTGGACGGGCCAGTTCGCAGCATCGCAGGACGACGGGGAGACGTGGTCGACGCTGCCCGACGGGCCTCGAAGTTACTGGAACGCCGACACGGTTCGCCTCGATGAAAACGGTGGAGATGTCGTCCTCATCTCGGGCCCCGATCTTCTCCGGCGCTACGACGTCGTCACCGGTGCGACCATCCCCAGCGACTTCGCGCTGACTTGGCCCGCAACTGCCTCCAGCCCGATGCCAGCCGGACGATGGTTCGGCATCAACCTCGCCTACGCGGCTGACGAGGACTCGGGAGAGATCATTCCACACCGACCCGTCGGGGTCGTCTTCGACGACGAGAATCGGGAAAACGTGGGCTTTGCGTGCTCGGCACCTGTCGTCAACGAATCCATGGACCTCGACTACAAGTTGCTGACCCTTGGTGACGGCATCGTCCTCATCGTGGCTGGCGAGATGGACGACCCAGACCCGGCGCTGCTCGTGTTCGACGAACAACGCGGCTGGGCGAGGACCCCGCCACCAAAGTCGCGCCTCGACGCCGCCAACGTCGTGCTGCTCGCGGACGGTTCCATTCTCTCGCTCCCTGGGTTCAATCCCGGCCAGGTCGAGCGCTGGGCTCCGTAGCAGCCCCAGCAACACCGCGCCCCGGTGGGTGGCCTTCGACCGATGTGGACCCGCTCAGGTCCCGAACGTGATGTCGACGCCGCGATACCCTGCGGTCGATGAAGCCGCCGATCTGCGAGCTGTGTGACGAGGCGTTCGAGCCGGCCGAGGGTGGGCTCGTTCGGTTTGCCGGCTCGACGTCGACCGCAGACGAAGACCCTACGCTCGTGCGGCACCCCGAGGACACGGGATGGTTCTGCCCGCGGCATCTGTCCGACGCCCAGCGTCTCGCGGGGACGCACACGCTGGCGAGCGCGCTCGCGGTGATGCGCGGCCCGGCCCCGAAACCTCGGTCACTCGTCGTCCATAGCCTGGAGAACCCGGTGCAGCGCGAGCAGGTCCAGGCCCGGTTCGAGCGCACCAGCGCCGCCTTGGCGGAGCTGCTCGGCATCGAGGGCGCACCGACTCACGACCGAGAGACCTCGACCTCGGCCGGACCGGACCCACGCGAGGCGGCGACGACGACGTCGCTGCGCGTACGGACGACGTGGGCCGCCGCGCAGCGCACGGTCTGGCTCGAGCATCGCGACATCGTCTGGGACGCCCCGCGACGACCCCGAGGCGGAGACCTGATGCAAGGAACGCTGACGCTTGCGGTCGACGGCGTGCGCATCGACGCGTCATACGACGCGGACGCGAAGGTCTGCTCGCTGCGCGAGGCCGGGACGCGCCCGGCCGAGGCCTCGCCGGTCCTCGACGCACTCCTCGAGGCGCTCCGCGCCGACTGACGCCTGCGCTAGCAGCCTGTGGTGTAACTCCGCGTGTCGGATCGCGCCGCCTTTTCGGCGGAGGCAAGGAGCCGAAACGCAGGAATAGTGGGCCTATTTCAAGCTTTCGGCGACGCCGCCTCCGTCGAAAAGGGCAAGCGAAGCGGCGCAGGGAGTTACACCACGGGCTGCTAGAGAGGCGAACCGCTAAACCGCGTGGGTCAGAACGGCGTCAGCGGAACGCGGTTCAAGGCGGGAGGGCGAAGCTGTGTCGGGCACACTGCGAGTCCTGACCAACGCGGAATCGCGTTTCGGGG
>JBCCQM010000361.1:0-4521 GCA_039024335.1 Myxococcota bacterium | reverse complement strand
GTCGAGCAGCTACGCTCGACCCATCGATCCCGGGATCCGTCGAGCGAGCGACGAAGCGATTCGACTTCGTCGGGCTCGAGGCCGATCTTCTCGACCGCGGCCGGGCTCAGATAGCGACCGTCGGGATAGGCCGTAGGTGTCGCGTAGGAGAGTTCACAGTTCTTGGCCGCTTCGAGGAGTTGCGCCGGGCTGGGGTTGAACATGCGCGACAGAAACTCGATCTGCTCTTCGTCCGTCGGTTCATCGGAGGCTTCGTTCTCCCCTGCGGAGCGCTCGAGCTGGCCTTCGAGTTCACGGATTCGCGCGCGCAGGTCGGAGACGAGAACCGGATCGAACGCCGTCTTTGCTGCGACGGCATGGCGCGACGGGGCCGCTGCACGTACCGGTGAAATGCGAGACCGAGGACTGGAGGGAGGATGTTCGGCGTCCGCGGTGGCCGATTGACCTGCCGCGAGCTCGGTCCTGCCGTGTTCGTTGGCCAACACGACGCGGCCTTCGTAGACCGTCACGACGGCCGTGGTCGCGAGTGCGGCACCCAAGGACATGGATTTTAGGCGTTGCTTGTTCGTGTTCATGATCAGTTCGACTTCGAAGCTGGTTCCGGTGACGCGAACGTCCCCGGCGGGTGTCCGCACGACGTACGCGTCTCCCGGCTCGACGCGATAGAAGACGCGGCCTCGGGTCTGGTCCACGGACGCCCCCGCGGACGTGATGCTCCAGGAAACATCGGAGCCGGGCTCGAGAACGGCGATGCCGCGATCCCCGACCTTCACGCTCCGGCGCTCTGCAATGCTCCGCGCCGTGCCGGTGTCCGTCGACGCCGAACTTCGCGCAACGAGCAGCACCACAGCAGCGACAGCCGCCGCAACGACGAGGGCGACGAGCCAACGCCGGTCGCGCGAAGACGGCTCGGCTTGTAGTGCGCCTACGTCGGCTTCGAGGCGCTGCCGAATGCGTCGTCTCCGTGCTGGCGAGACGGGTTCGGGCGCTCGCGCGGGATCCAGCAGCCGGGCGAGCTGCGGGTCGACGGGTTCCAGCTCATCCGAAGTCATGGCGGCTGTCCTCTCCAGAGGCGAGGTGGGCGTGGACGTGCTTGCGGGCGCGTCGCAGGTGGGAATAGAGCGTGTTGAGCGGGCACCCCAAGACGTCCGCGATTTCCGGCACCGAGAAGCCGTCGAGTTCATGCATGACGAAGGTGGCGCGTCGCTCGTAGTCGAGAGAATCGAGTGCGCGCTGAATGCGTTCGAGCTGCTGTCGCGCCTCGGTCTGCAGCTCGAGGTCGACGGCTTCCGCGGGGCGAATGGACTGCACCATGCGCAACCGGGCCGAGCCTCGGCGGAGGTGATCGCGTGCGACGCGATACGCGATACCGAACAGCCAGGGCCGTAGCGGTCGCGCTCGGTCGTACGCCGAGAGCTTGCGGTGCACGACGAGGAACAGCTCGTGGGCCACGTCGTCGACCTCCGCGTCGGGGATACCGAGGCGGCGAAGGGTCGCGAGCACCCAGGCGAGCTGCGCGTCGTACAAATCGGCAAGCGTCATGAGCAGGCTTCGGACGTGGATTGGGCCGAGCCTGGTCGTTCCGTGCGGCGCCGTGAAAAAAAGTCGAAGGCCGCGCCCTCGCTCGCCGGCCCCGGATGCGTCGCGCCACTCAGCGCGCGCTTGCGGGGATGAACTTGCGGCGGAAGACGAGGCGCGTGGCCGTGGATGCCTTGGCGGCAAACCGATAGCGGTCCACCCCGAAGTCGCGCAGGCCTTCGACCCGGTCGACCCGCTGCGTGATGAGGTAGCGAGCCATGCTGCCGCGGGCGACCTTGGCCATGAAGCTGATCACCTTGCCGTCGTCGGGCGTGTTCTTCCAGTCTTCGAAGACACACTCGACGATCGGGCGCGCGAACGTCTTGGCGCGCACGACCTTGAAGTACTCGTTGGACGCCAGGTTCACGAGGGTGTCGTCCTCGTGTCCTTCGAGCGCGGCGTCGAGCCGGGCCGCGACCCGCTCGCCCCAGAACTCGTACAAGTTCTTGCCCCGACGCGTGGGCAAGCGCGTGCCCATCTCGAGACGGTACGCCTGCATCAGGTCGAGGGGGCGCAGCAGGCCGTACAGGCCCGAGAGAATGGCGAGGTGGCCCTGCGCGTAGTCGAGGTCTTCGTCGGACAGCTCCCGCGCTGCAAGCCCGCGATAGACGTCGCCGTTGAAGACCAGCGCGGCGGGCATGGCATTGTCGTTGGTGAACGGCAGCTCGAAGGCGCGGTACCGGTCGTAGTTGAGCTTGGCGAGGCTCGCCGACAGATTCATCAGCTCGCGAATCTTCGTCTGCGAGAGCCCGCGGGTGGTCTTCATCAGCGAGGACGCGTCGTCCATCAGCGCGGGCTGCGTCGTGTCGACCGCGCGCTCGATGGGGGACAGATCCAAGTTCTTCGCGGGAGAGATGACGGCGAGCATGGGGGCCTACAGCGGTAAGTATCCCGCCTACCGGTCCGTCTGCCAGTACCCAAGCCCGAACGTGCCGGAGGCGTCGGGGTCGAACGAAAACACCGCAACGCCGTTGACCACCACGTGCACTTGGTCGACGGGGCCCGGGCGGCGCTCGAAGCTCATGCCCGCGTCCACGACGGCCTTCTCGAACGCCGCCTGGGATAGCCGCCGGCGGATGACCCATGGGTCGATCCTGAGGGCTTCGCCGCCGTTCGTCAGGGTCCCTGCGTCGCAGAACAGCATCGTGACGACGTGATCGGTGAAGTAGATCTCGACGTCTTCGAACTTCCAGATCGTGGAGCGCGCCTTCGACGAGTTCGCGAGCCACGACGGCGGGCTCCCCAGAAGCGACTCCACCTCGTCTCGCGCGAGTCCCAACCGAATCGGACCCAGCGCCCCCGTCCGTGCAAACCCGAGAAGCGATGCATCCACCATGCCCGGGGAGACTATGCGCCAGAGGCCACGCGGCCTAAAAAGGCGAGCACGGCGCCGTGACGGGGCGCGTCGGGGGCTGCTACGGTCGCGGCGTTCCGCCATGCGACGCCCTCGTCCCCGCCCCCGGTTCCTGTTCGGCTGCGTCCTCGCGTACCTCTCTCTGTGCCTGGTCGGCTGCAACAGCGCCCGCGCGGCCGCAAAGACGGAAGAGCCGAAGCCGGCCGAACAAACGGCAAAGAAGGACGGCGAGTCGAAGCGCCCGCAGCGGAAGCTGGCCCCCGATCACGCCGTCACCTCGAAGCACAAGCTGTCGGTGAAGGGGAAGTCGTTCAGCTACACCGTCACCACGGGGACACAACCGGTCTGGGGTGACGACGACAAGGCCGTCGCGTCGCTGTTCTACACGTACTACCAGCGCAGCGGCGTGAAGGACCGCGCGAGCCGGCCGCTGCTGATCTCGTTCAACGGCGGCCCGGGCTCGGCGTCGGTCTGGATGCACGTGGCGTACACCGGGCCACGGACGTTGGAGATCGACGACGAAGGCTACCCCGTCCAACCCTACGGACTGCGCAACAACCCCTACTCGATCCTCGACGTCGCCGACATCGTCTTCGTGAACCCGGTCAATACCGGCTACTCGCGAATGCTTCGCAACGAAGACGGCGAGCTACCCGACCGGGCGCAGTTCTTCGGCGTGAACGCCGACATCGACTACCTCGCCGAGTGGATCAGCAACTTCGTCAGCCGCAACAAGCGGTGGCGGTCACCGAAGTACCTCATCGGCGAGAGCTACGGCACCACGCGCGTGTCGGGCCTGGCCAAGGCGCTGCAGGACAAGCAGTGGCTGTACCTCAACGGGGTCATTCTCGTCTCGCCGACCGGGCTCGGCATCGACCGCGACGGGCCAGTCCGCGCCGCCAACCGGCTGCCGTACTTCACCGCGACCGCGTGGCACCACAAAGCACTGCCCGCCGACCTGCAGAAGAAAGACCTGCTCGAGGTGCTCGAGGTGTCGGAGAACTTCGCGGTTCACGAGTACATGCCGGCGCTGGCTCAGGGCGGCTTCTTGCCCAAGGCCAAGCAGGCGGCGATCGCAACGCGGGTCGCACAGCTGTCGGGCCTTTCGAAGCAGGCCGTGCTCGACAACAACCTCGACATCTCGGTCAGCTTCTTCTGGAAGGAGCTGCTTCGGGACAAGGGCTTCACCGTCGGGCGCCTTGACTCGCGCTACCTTGGCATCGACCGCAAGACCGCGGGCGTTCGTCCCGACTACAACGCCGAGCTCAAGTCGTGGCTTCACTCGTTCACGCCGGCGATCAACTACTACCTGCGTGAAGAGCTCAAGTACGAGACCGACCTCAAGTACAACATGTTCGGCGACGTCCACCCGTGGGACTGGTCCAACGACCAGACCGGGGAAGACCTCCGCGCGGCGATGGCCGAGAACCCGTACCTGCACGTGATGATCCAGTCGGGCTACTACGACGGCGCCACGAACTACTTCGATGCCAAGTACACGATGTGGCAGCTCGACCCCAGCGGCCGAATGCGCGACCGCCTTCGCTTTCGCGGCTATCGCAGCGGCCACATGATGTACCTGCGGCGGG
>JBCCQM010000360.1:0-4521 GCA_039024335.1 Myxococcota bacterium | reverse complement strand
TGTTGGTGTCGCGGTACTGGAGGAAGAAGCCCGTCTGGATCTGCAGCTTCAGGTAGTCGGCGAAGGCGGGGTGTTCCTTCCGGACCGCGCGGATGGCGCGCGTGATGGCGTTGGACACGGACGTGCGCGCGCGCTTCTGCTCCGGGGACTCGCGCCGGGCCTTGCCCCCCAGACCAGCTTCGCGGCGAACGTAGTCCTCGAGCTTCTCGATCTCGCCGCGCAGCCGCTCGGCCTCGGCGTAGTCGTAGTACTCCTCCGCCTGGGCGAGGTCGGCCTGGAGCTCCTGCATCTTGCCCCTGACCGAGCTGAGGGTCTCCTCGTCGATCGAGAACGACGTGGACAGCGCGTGGCTGCCAATCTCGCGCCCCTCATCGAGGTCGATCAACGCCAGGGCTGTCAGCTCCTCACCGGGGTGCCGGAGCAGGAAGCTGATGTAGTTCAGCCCCTTCGTGTGGTTCATGATCAGCGGCTTGCCGCCGCGGTACTTGAGCGTCCAGTTCTGCCCCTGCCGGCGAAACACATGCTCGGCGTCCGCCGGCACGATCTCGAGCGCCTCCTCCTGTTGCTGGGGGCACCCGGACGCTCCGAGGCCACGCGCGCCCAGGAGCGCGGGGAGGCTGTCAGCGGGGATGCCGTTTGGCCTCCGCAGCGCCCGCACGGTTTCGGTGTCGTAGAGCGCCGTGATGGCGCGATCGACACCCTCACCATGGCGCTTGTGCACCTCGTACACGCGGCGGAGCGCCTCGTCGGCGTCGACGGCGTAGCGCTCGGTCAGGCCCGGGATCGCTCGCGTGACCTCGGGGTACCGGTGCTGAAGCTCGAGCGGCGAAGCCAGGCCCCGGAAGCGGTCGGCGGCGTCGACGTACCCGACGATCATCGTGCGGTCGCGCTCCTTCAGGACGTCCGTCTCGCCGCTGGGATGCTGACCACGGAGGATGTCCACCGCGTAGGCTTCGGCGGGGTCATGCTCGGCGAAGCCGGCGGCGAGCATCGAGATCCTGCGGTCCACGCACTGGGAGCAGACGCCGCAGTGCGGATGCATCGTGCTGCTCTTGTGCACGTGCGCGCAGCTAACGGTCTTGCTCAGCAGGTCGATGGCGCCGGCGTCGTTCAGCCTCCCGGCGACCTCGGCTCGGCTGAGAAACTCGAACGGATTCTCGACCCGCATGGGCTGCGGACTCAGCAGCGAGAGGATCTTGGCGAAACCACGGAGCACCTCCGGGTGCGTCGTCCTCGTCGCCCGGGTGCCGATGACCTGCGGCAGCACAGGGAGGTTCATGCCGACGATCCCGTTCTCGTAGAACCGGATGAAGTCGAGCCCCACCAGGTTGGCGACCGTGCCGGCGAGGGCAGCGTATAGGAAGGACCGGGAGCGCTGCGTTCGCTCGCGGCGAAGCTCCTTAGCGTGCTTCGCCATGTTCACCGCGACGTGGAGGACGCGGCGAGACGGTGCTCGTTGGCGAAGGTCGTCGATCAGATCCCGCTGGAGCTTCCAGGTCTTGGACGCCGACCGGTGGCTCACGAGGATGACGTCTCCATCGTTGCCCAGGATCTCCTCGGCGGCGCCCGTGAACGAGTCCATCCCGCCGGAGAACAGCTGCACCGACTCGAAGCCTTCGAGGGGGAGGAAGGGGTCGTCACCGACGGCGCCGAAGTTGAGCTGCTCGGGCTCGGAGTCGAGCTGGGGAACGAACTCGAAGCTGAAGAAGTCGTCGGTGAGGGTGTGCAGCGTCGACTCCAGCACCTGACGCATCTCGTCGCGGTCCCACGTGTCGAGATCCTCGACGCCGACGACGAACTTGAAGTCTCGTCGCCAGCGTTTCCCCAGGTCGAGGGTGTCCTCGCCGCCGCGGGTGACTGCCTGGTCTGCGACGAGGACGTAGGACGCGAGGCGGATGAGGTCCCGGAATCGCGGAGCGACGCGGGTCATCAGCTGCTGATCGAGGCCCGCGATGTCCACGCTGAGGCTCGGCGACGTCCCGTGGAGCTGCAGACACAGCGCGTCCTCGGGGGCGCCGTGGGCGGCGCTCCCGCAAGCGACGTGATGCACACTCCGAGGCGGGGACGACGACATCAGTCCCCCCGCTTCAGCTCGCGCCGCATCTTGGTCAGCGCGTACCCGATGAACCCGGCGGTGCGCTCGGGGGTCAGTGTCTTCTCGAAGCGGCTCTTCGAGTACCAGGTGCCGGCGAAGGTCTCGACGATGCGCGAGGCCTGCTGGCAATGAACGTCGAGGGCCTGGTTGAACGCGTCGTGGGCTGTCAGCTCCGGGAACGCGCGGTCCCGACCGACGTGCGATGGCAGCTCGCGGCTCGTGTAGTAGGTGAGGAACCGCTGCGAGAAGTCGGCGAAGAACTCCTTGGCGAGTGATCCGAACTGCTTCTCGGTCGCGAGCTTGGCGACCTCCGAGCGAACGTCGTCGGGGGTGGTCCCGAAGAGCGTCGGCACACGGGACTGCAGCAGCCCCGTGAGACTCTGGACGGCGGCGAGCTGCGCCATCACGCCGAGGTCTGACTTGTTGCGCTTCTCCAGCGCGTGTCGGTCGATGGCCTGAGTCAGCGCGGCGCCGAGCTCGGCGACCGAAGGCGCGCTCTCAACCTGGACTCCCAGGTCACGAAGCGCGCTGGCGAAGTCGTCGCTGCGGGCCGCGTCGGGGAGCTGGGTCAGCAGCCAGAAGGCGTGGAGGACGGCCGGGTCTTGGGGAGCGCTACGTAGGTCGGCTTCGGCGGCATCGAGGGTGGCGGCGGCTACCGCAGCGGAACCCGCACCAAGGCCCAAGAGGTCGACGACCTCTGCCCAGCGCTTCGCGCGCGGTAGTTTTCCAAGCCGAATGTGGCCCATCTGCCACCCTCATGAACTTCCGATGCATGTGTTGCGAACGCAGCAGCTGTCTGGAAGCGCATGGTGGTGGTGACGTCGGGGCAAACGTACAGGACCTCCGGGGCCTCAAGACAGCACGTCCCGTGCCAAGGTATCCGTCACGGAGTCGCCGGGTCAAGGTCGAGAAGCCTAGGAAAGCCTCGTCAGGACGGCCATCTGGAGGCTGCGACGGAGAGTGGCGCCGACGGAGCCTCGCCTACGTCAACCAACGCGTCTTGATGTCCCGATACTCGAGGAAGAAGCCGGTCTGGATCTGGCGCTTCAGGTAGTCGCCGAAGCCCTCGTCCTGCTTCTTGATGGCGCCGATAGAGCGACGGATCGCGTTCGAGACAGCGTTCCGCAGGCGCTTCTGCTCTGGCGACTCACTCCGGCGCTTGCCGCCCAGCCCCGCCTCCCGCAGCACGTAGGCTTCGAGCTTCTCGATCTCCCCGCGGAGCCGCTCCGCCTCGTCGAGTCGGGACAGGCTCTCCGCCTCTGCGAGCTCGCTTCGAAGCTCGCGCATCGCCGTCCGGACAGCATCGATCGCCTCCTGGTCGGCGGTGAGAGAGGTCGCGAAGGGGTGGTGCCCCGGTGGCCGCCCCTCGTCGAGGTCGACCAGGTCACGAGCCGTGATCTGCTCGCCCGGGCGCATCAACAGGAACCGCATGTAGCGGAGCCCCTTCGTCTCGTTCATCAGGAGCGTGCGCCCACCCTGGTACCGCAGCGCCCAGGCTTCGCCGTGGGGCCGGAACTGGAAGCTGGCCTCGGTCACTTGCGGCAGCTGCCCAGAGGCGCGCGCCCGATACACGCCCGCTGGCTCCGCCACGCCCATCGGCTGCGCGCGGACGAGGCGGTCACCGTCGAGCCGCAGCTCGTCCTCGAGGAAGACGACCGACACCGGACCCGCGGCGAAGTGGGTGTCGACGTCGGGCGGTGTGTAGCGGGTCCGGGCGTGGGCGAGCACGAGCGTCGGCTGCTGGCTCGCCTGGCGGGCCAGCAGAAAGGCGAGCGGCGCGGCGCCGTTGAGGTCGGTGCAGAGGAGCACCTCGCGGTCGAGCCCGCGCCAGGCGGCCCGGCCGAGGCGGTGGGCGCAGGGGAAGACCTCGTCGCGCAGGTTCGAAGGCCCACGCACGGCATAGAGCTCGGACAGCCTTTTGACGAGGGCCCGGCGCGAGGTCTGCCAGGTGACCAGGTCCTCGGCCGTCAGCCGCACCGTTGGGCAGCACACCTCGGCGCTCGGTGGGATCGCGACGAAGGGGAACGCGTCGTCGCCTGGGTTTTCGACGATCTCTCGGGGGCAGCTCGAGCCGCCGCGGGGGCACGGGTAGCGGGTCGCCTGCGCGCCGCGGGTCAGGACGCCGGCGCCGATGAGCCCGGCCACCGCCTCCTCGCTGAAGCGCAGGTCGAGTGCCGATCGGATGCCGGCGGGGAGCTGGCCGCCCTGGAGCGCGTGGAGGAAGCGATCCATCGGCCCCCTCACACCAGCGCCCGCTGGTAGCTCACGCCGTGCTCGGGGTGGCGCAGGAACCCGCGAGCGAAGAGGAACTCCCGCACGACATCGTCGCCGGTGCGGCGGTCGTAGGAGAGCTTGTTCGGCGGGTTGATGGAGACGATCTTCGGCCGCTTCTTCCCGGTGAAGTAGAGGGCGAGCTTGGCGTAGCG
>JBCCQM010000359.1:0-4544 GCA_039024335.1 Myxococcota bacterium | reverse complement strand
CGGCTCCGGCTCCGGCTCTGGCTCTGGGGCGCTCGATTTCGCCTCGCTGGCCTCGCGGGCGGCGTCTTCATCCAGGACGACGGAGGCGGCAGCTTCGCCGCCGAACCCGCCAACGCCGAGGTCTTCCCCGGCGTCGTCATCGTCGCCGCCATGCTCGTCGCTGGCGTCGTCGTCGTCGTCGGATCCGAAGGCTGCAGCCAGGTCTTCGATGTCCTGGAGGCCCGAGCTCTCGGAGTCGTTGGTTTTGTCGTCGTCGGCCATGATGTGATGTCCGGTGTCCTGAATGTGTCGCGGGGTACGAAACCTTCGCGACCAGGTTCAACGGACGGCACTCCCGATCCGTTCCCCCGTTCGGGCGGAGTCTAGCCCACGCCCGCGGGTGGACCGCAATTCCAGGGGCGACGCGCCCGTCAGCCCGGCGGATTCACATGTTCAGGTAGGGAGGGCGCGGATTTGCTCTGCGGGGGCTCTCCGGCCACGCGCCCCTCGCGACCCGCGGATTTGCGAGCTTGCTCTCGTTCGGCGTCGTAGCCGAGCCGGCTGACGATCAGCCCGGGCTGCAGCGCCTGGCGTGGACGCTCGCGCTCACGAGCCTCACTGCGCAGCGCTGTCCTTGGGCGCGGCATCTTTCTCCTGCGCCGCGCGCTTCTTCTCCAGCGCCCGCCGCTTCTTCTTGAGTCGGGCCTGCTCCTTTTTCACCTGGGACGCCGAGGTGGTCAGGATCAGCTCGATCTGCGATCGCGAAAGCTCACCCCACATCGTGACCTCGCGGTTCTTCCGCTCGACTTCGATGTCGTCGATGACGCTGCCGAACATGATCTTGGCGGTGAGGTTGCCGTCGATGACGTCGCGGAACTTTCCGTTCCACCACTTCACGAAGTCCTTGGCGGCGCTGCCCGAGGCGAACTTGAAGCGCATGTGGAACTCGGGGTCCTTCTGCGCCTCCATCGTGAACTCGATATCGTTCGGCAGCTCGAACGACCCGGCGGTCTTCCGCTTGAGCGCGGCGTGCAGATCGTTGGCCACGAACTGCATGCCCGCGGTCGGAATGCGCCTCGAATAGCGCCGCAGCTTGGTCAGCTCGGAGACGAAGTTGGCGGCGGTCTTCTCTTCGCCGACCTCTTCACCCGTGACGGCCGCGAGGAACTCTGGCCGGACGAGCACGGCGACCTTCTTCTTGAGCAGGACGAAGTGCCGCGGGTCGCGGTCGGCGGACCCATCGGCAGGAACGGGGTTTCCGCTGAGGATTCCGTCGTGGTCCTTCCACTCGATGGTGTGCTTCTCGGCCGCAACAGCGGTCTCGATCTTGGCTTTGACTGCGTCTCGCGACAGCTTGTAGTCGACGGCGAGGAACGTCTGGGTGACGGAGCGAAGATTCGAGCTTGCAATGAGGATGTGGTCGAAGTCTTTGAGCGGGTCGAAGCCGCCCTTCTTTACCAGGTACTCGAAGTCCGGAAGCGGGGCGATGGTCTCCATCGCTGTCTTGCCGAACGGTAGCTTGCGGATGTTCCGCGTCGACAGCAGCACGTGGTAGTTCGCCGATGGCGGACCCAGCTTGTGGACCCGCGACTTCTTTTGGCCGAGGTCTCGCTTGGGTCCTTCTTCGACGACCGGATCTTCGGGCTTGGGCTCCTCGGTCTTCGGTTCCTCCGCGGGCGGGTCGGGAGTGGGCGGCTCGGACGGAGGGGGCTCCGGCTCGGGTGGCACGGGCTCCGCGTTGACGTCGGTGCCCTGAATCGCGTTGGGGTCCACCAGGTCGACCTCGACCATGTCGAACTCGAGTTCGATGTCGACGTCGAGAGGCCCGGGGATGAACGTGAACGCGCTGAGGAACAGCGACCCGTGCATCAGCACGGTGATTCCAGCTGCCAGTCCTCTGCGCCGTCCGTCCCGCACGCCGCGAAACGGTAGCACCTCGCGCGGGGCCAGGTCAGTCGAAGCGTGGCTCGCGGCCCATGAGGTCGGGCAGGGCGACCCAGCCGGTCTTGCCGTCGAAACAGACCAAGAGTTCCTCGTCCTCGAGGTGCATTTTGCACTCGGGGTCCTCGACGAGCTCGCTCAGCCGGAGCGCACCGAAGATTTCGCCCTCGGTGTCCAGGAACCAGTGCTTGCGCTCGAAGCGGTCCTTGGCCAGCCGACGCATCTTCTCGAGTTCCTGCAGGTACGCGACCTTCTCTTCGGGGTCCCAGCGTCCGTTGCGGTTCGCGTCCCAGTGGGTCAGCAGGCCCGCCGAGCTGGCCGCGGCTTCACGGGCGTCGGCTTCGGCTTCGAGCCGGTGCTCGAGCTCTTCGAGTGCCTGCGCCTCGGAGTAGAAGCCCTGCTTCTCGAGCTCGATGCGTCGTTTGTGCAGCTGGTCGAGCAGGTGTGCCTCCCGCCATCGAGACGGCATCAAGCCAAGGCGCTGCAGGATCCACGGCGTGAACAAGCCGGTGCCCGGAACCGGGAACGCAGAGTTGGCGGCCGCGATCAGGCCGGCGGGGAACACCTTCACCATGTCGAGCAGCTGCGCCCGGACCTTGTCGCGATCCGCCGCCGAGACCTCACCGCCTTGGACACGCGCCGCGATGATGCCCATCGCTTCTTTGGACTCGCTCAGCTCGCCGACGAAGTTCTTCCAGTGCTTGGAGGCGGAGTCCTTGGCGGCGCTGGTCATCCGCGTGATGAGGCTGGGTGGGCGCTCGAGCGCATCGAGTTCCTCTTGTAGCTCGCGCAGCGCGTGCGTCTCCACTCCGCGTGCCGAGAGCCGCTGAGCCACGTCGCTGAGCGTCTGATCCGCCGTCATCGTCGTCAGTATACGACTGCCCGGCGGGCTCCAGGTTGCAGGCGAATGCCGACTCAGTTGAGGGTTTCAACGCGCCGACCCATCGCGGTCGCGAGTTTGCGCAGCTCGAGCTCCCGCGGCCGCAGGCGGGCCAGGAGCGAGACGACGTCCGCGGCTCGGTCCTGCGAGCCGCGACGCAGGTAGTGGTGCCGCAGGTTGTTGCTCACCCGGACCAGGATGCTGCGCGTCGGCGCGGGCACGAGCGCGTCTCGAAGCATCGGCGCGTGCGCAGTCAGGTGTCGTCCGGTCGCCCGCGTGTACAAAGCCGCCAGCTCCGAGAACGAGAGAACCTGCCCGCCGCCGAAGGGGTCGAAGATGGTGGGGGCGGGACCGTCGAGGTCGACGCCGACGAGGAAGTGGCCGGGAAACCCGATGCCGCCCAGGTTGACGCCGGCGACTTCAGCCAGGTGGATGGCGACGACGCTGAGCGTGATCGGGATGCCACGCCCAGTCTCGAGGACGCGGTCGATGAAGCTGTTGCGCACGTCTTCGTAGGACTCGCGGTTGCCCTCGAAGCCGCTCTCTCGCATCAGCGCCATCAACTCAGCGGCCGCTTCGTGGTGGTCTCCGCGATCGAGCGCGTCCTTGGTGCGAAACAAGGCAAGCGTCTCGAGGTCGGCGAGCCGCTCCTCGTAGCCGTCCCAGGTGTTGCCACGCTGCAGGTAATGCGACTGGGCTTCGAGCGCCCGAAGCAGCTGGCCCTCGGACGATGGCGCCAGCGCGACGCGCAGAAAGGTCTCGCGTGCGGCGTCGCTTGGATCGGGCCTGGTCACGATCCGTACCGTGCCACGACGGCTTCGACGTTGGCGCGAAACTTCGCCTCGTGAAAGTGCGCGAACGCTTTCCACGTGCAGAGCGTGGAGGTGTCTTCGACGCGGTCGACGAACAGCTTGCCGTCGAGGTGGTCGACCTCATGCGCGAAGGTGCCCGCGGTGATGCCGGCGACCTCCATGTCGATCGGTGCGCCGTGGCGGTCTTGGGCCTCGACGCGCAGCCGTGCGTGGCGGCGAACGACGCCGCGCAGGTCCGGGACCGACAGGCACCCCTCGTAGTTTTCGAACGTCTCCTCGCCAATCGGGGTGAGGACCGGGTTGACCAGCACGGTCAGCGGGATGTTCGGCTTGTAGGGGTAGCGCGGGTTGTCGTTGACCTCGATCGCGCAGATGCGGACCGGGCGGTAGACCTGGATGGCGGCAAGGCCGGCACCGCGCGCGTCGTGCATCGTCTCGATGAGGTCATCGATGAACGTCTGCACGTCGTCACTGCGCAGCGCCTCCGCGCTGACGGGCGCGGCGACGGTACGAAGCACGGGGGTGCCAATCTGGGCGATCTTGAGGAGCGTCATGGCTGCGGCGCGAGGCCGGCAGCTTACTTGATCACCTTCGCCTTGAGCGCCGCCTTGCCGTCTTTGACGTAGACGCTGAACTGCACCCGCTTGATGTTGGGACGCTTCTTCTTGAGGTCCCGCTCGTTCTTGCGGAGCTTGGCGGCAAAACGATCGTAGGTGAGGTTCTCAGTCGGCTCCCCGCAGGCCTGCTTGACCTGGACGAACTCCTCGAAGATTTCGTGGAAGTCCTCGTCGGGGTCCGCCGCGGCGGGCGCGGGCGCCGGAGGTGCGGCCGCTGGAGGTGCAGCCGCCGGGGGCGGCGGCGCGGGCATCGGTGGTGCAGCAGGGCTTGGCGCCGTCACGGTTGGCGCGGGTGCGGGTGCGGGTGCAGGCGCG
>JBCCQM010000358.1:0-4650 GCA_039024335.1 Myxococcota bacterium | reverse complement strand
CCGGCAACACGATCGACCACGGGGTCGCGGGAGGAGGCGTCCGGATTAGCGCCGCATCCACGCGCGGTGGTGCAGGATCAAGCCGGTAAGGCCCAGCTCGAGTGCCTCGACGCCGGCGTCCGCATCGCGGCGTCGTTTTCGGGGACGATTGAGATCGCCGGGCAGCGCGTCGATAGCGGCGGCGGAAGCGACGTACTCATCGCGGAATTCGACGCCGTCGGCGAGCTCCTTGCCTCGAGCACGGTGGGCGGACCCGGCAATGAAGACGTCGAGGCCCTTCACGACGGGTTACTGGTCCTGCGCGCCAACGACACGTTCCGCCTCGCCGGGCGCACCCTCGAGCTGCCGCCCCCGCGACAGCAGATCATCAACCCGTCGAACACACTCGTCATCGAACTCGGCTCCAACGGGCGACCTCAAGACGTCCGCGCGGTGCTACCCAACGCGGCCGCGGTCCGAGCGGTTCGACTGGAGGACGGTGACGTCTTCGTCGCGTCCAGCCTCTACGACGAATACGGCGGCGACGACCCGAACACGTGCAGCCTTTCGCGATGGTCGGCCGAGGGACTGTCTTGGACCCACCCGTTTCCAAGCCACTCCGTCACGCACATTCACGCGAGCGGCCTGCGAGTTCTGCTCGCGAGTCGGCACTTCGACCCCGACGCGCTGCACCTCACGCCCGTCGACACCGCCGCCGGTGAAGTCCGTCCGCCCATCGTCACCGTTCCGATTCGCGCCGAGGACTGGGAGGCTCGTGCAGTCGTTACCGACGGCACCCGGCTGTTCGGGCACCGCACGCCCGCCGACGCCGACGTCCAGCCGTTCGTCGCCGTCGCAGGCGGTGAGGCCAAGCCACTTGCGGCGCTTGGTCGTCTCTACGATGCAGACGCAGCTGGGGCGCTCGTCCAGGTTCCGCTTCGCCGCGCCCTGTCCCATGGTGGAGAGACCTGGGACGGCGTCGTCCTTCTCGAGGGCGGCGGCGCGACGTCGATGCACGCGAGGGGTCGCAGCTGGCGAGGCTGCCTCGGACCGACGCATGCCTTCGTCCTGGCCGAGTGCAACGACCGGCCCTGCGTCGTCGCGACACCGCGCAACCATTCGACGGGTTGAAATGACATGACTCACCGTGCCGCCACCTCGGGGGCCCCCTGTCCTCGGTCGGCCCAACGCCCGCGCTCCTTGGGTGCCAGCCACCCGCGCGCAATCGACGTTCTGAGACCAAGACGACGTCAGGACACCGTTTAGCTCTACAATATCGAGAGAATCGTGGGCGACAGCCGCTCCAGCACGCGCCGACCGGGCGCCTCCACCGCGTCCCTGCCCAACCCGGAGTCGGTGCACGACGACAGCTACGCCACGGTCGCAGTCGGAACCGGGGAGGACGGCGTCGACGGCATCAGCGGCGAGACGCCCCTGGCCAAGAAAATCGGTCGCCATGTCGTCCTCGACGAGATCGGGCGGGGCGGCATGGGCGAGGTCTATCGCGCCTACGATCCGAAGCTTCAGCGGGAGGTCGCGCTCAAGCGACTGCGACCCAAGTCACTCGGCAAGGACGGCACCGCGCGTTTCGAACAGGAGGCGCGCGCCATGGCCAAGCTCTCCCACCCCAACGTGGTGAGCGTGTACGACGTGGAAGGCCTCGACGACGGACAACTCGTGCTCGTGATGGAGTTCGTCGACGGCCCCACGCTCCGGAGCTGGCTTCGGCAGACGTCACGGCCATGGCAAGACGTGCTTGCGCCGTTCCTCGACGCGGGCCGTGGGCTCGCCGCAGCGCATCGAGCCGGGCTGCTGCATCGCGACTTCAAGCCGGCGAACGTTCTCGTCACGCATGAGCTCGCCAAGGTCACGGACTTCGGGTTGGCCAAGCGCGCCAAGGACACCTCGGGCTCCGTTTCGCTCACCTCCAGCGGTGAGTTTCTCGCCGAGGTCGACGAAGACGACCTCACCCGCGACGGCGAGGTCATGGGAACGCCGCGCTACATGGCGCCCGAACAACACCGCGGGCACGACCTCACGCATGCCGTGGACCAGTTCGCGTTTTGTGTCGCGCTGTGGGAAGCGCTGACTCAGGCCGCGCCGTACAGCGGTGAGGGTCTCGCGAAGCAAAAGCACAAGGGTCCGCCGGCCTGGCCGACGCAATGCGGTCCGCGGTGGCTGGGCGATGCGCTGCGGCGAGGACTCGCGCCGCGTCCTGAAGCGCGCTGGCCGAGCATGGTCGAGCTTCTCGAAGCGCTCGGCCACGACCCCGAGGGGCGACGCAAGCGGTGGACGCGAATCGCCGGAGTTGCCGGACTGACGCTGACGGTGGGCGTGGGTGCGTACTTCGCAAAGTCCGGGGACCCCGACCCATGCAGCGGCGCGGAGCTCCAGCTCGAGCGTCAATGGAGCCCGGCGGCCCGCGCTTCGGTACAAGGCGGCCTCACCGCGGTCGACGTCGTCTATGCCGAGTCGGTTTGGGAACGCGCCGACGCCCGCCTCGCCGCCTACGCCGACGACTGGGTCGCCTCGTACCGCTCCGCCTGCGAAGCCTCGGTCCGCAAAGAACAGTCCGCATCGATGATGGACCTTCGCGTCGGCTGCCTCGACCGCGGCCGACAGTCTCTGGGCGCCATCGTCGACGTGCTCAGCAAGGCCGACGTCGACATCCTGCGCAACACCGACTCGATGCTCGACACGCTGCCCAACCTGGAGCGGTGCAGTGACATCGCGGCACTGCAGGAGGGCACCGACCCGCCAACGCCCGGCGAACTCGAGGCGGTCACCAAGGCTCGCGACGCGCTCGCGGCTGCGAAGATCGCCCGGGTTGCGGGACACTTCGACGAAGCCGACGCCCAACTTGGTCGCGCGCAGCTTCTCGTCGACGCCCTCGAGTACGGCCCGATCCACGCCGAGTACCACCTCGAGCGCGGCCAGATCCTTCGCGAGCGCGGCCAGTGGCAGAACGCCGATGAGGCGCTCCGTCGCGCGATGCGGCTCGCGATCGAAGGCCACGACTGGGAGAACACCGCCCGCGCTGCCGCCGACATCCTGCAAACGGTCGGCGGTCGACTCGGGCGTCCGGACGAGGTGCTCGCGCTGCGAGACGTCGCCGAGTCGGCGGCCAAGGGCAACCCGCTTCTCGAAGCCCAGGTCCACGCAGCAGTCGCGAGTGCGCTGTCGGAATCCGGCAACCTCGAGGCCGCTGAAAGAGAGTCCCGCGCCGCGCTGCAGAAGCGCGTCGAAGAACTCGGCCCCGAGCATCTGCAGGTTGCATCGTCCAGAAACAACCTCGGTGCCGTGCTCCGTCAGCTCGGTCGATACAAGGAAGCCGAGGTCGAATATCGCGCCGTTATCGACATGCTTTCGCGGTCGATCGGATCGGACCACCCGAACATCGCGATCACGCGCGGCAACCTGGCTTCCCTGCTGCGGATCCGCGGGCGGCTCGACGATGCGGAGGCGCAGATCCGCCTCGCCCAAGACGCACGGAAGCGATCGCTCGGCGAACGCCACGTGATGTACGGAGCGGGCAAGCTGACCCTGGCCAACATCTTGGCGGACGCGCGTCGGTTCGAAGAGGCCAGCGTCGAAGCCCGTGAAGGGCGCACCGTGGTCGAAGCGGCGGTCGGCCGAGAGCACCAAAAGACCGCGCAGGCTGCCAACACGGTCGGCCGCATCATGATCCTCAGCGGCCATCCCGAGGAGGCCGAGGAGGCCTTCCGCGAGTACCTCGAAATCCTTCGTTCGATGCACGGCGACGACCACCCGAAGCTCGGCGGGGCGTACATGAACCTCGCCGTCTCGATGCGACGCCAAGGCAATCTCGAAGAGGCCGAGCAGATCTATCGCGAAGCCGAGCGGGTCTGGACGACTGCGTACGGCCCCGATCACGCGAGCCTGGAGGGTCTGCACAACAACCTCGGCAACCTCTACGTCGACATGAAGCGGCACGAGGAAGCCAAGCGTTCGTATGAGCGCTCGCTCGAGATCGGGTCCGTCGTGCTCGACCCCGACGATCCGAGCCTGCTCGAGACGCGCGGCAACCTGGCCAATGCGCTGGTCGAACTCGGCGACATCGACCGGGCCGAGTCGGAGCGCCGATACGTCGTCAAGCGACTCGTCGAAGAACGAGCCGCCGATGATCCGAAGACAGCAATCGCCCGCTCGCGGCTCGCGGCGCTGCTGCTACGACGCGACGAACCCGAAGAGGCACTCACCCTCGCGACTGCGGCCCATACACAAGCACGAGCGGACGGTCTCAGCGCGAAGGAACGTGGAGACATCGCAATGACCCTTGCGGAGTCGATGGAAGCCGCGGCTGGAAGGCCGGTTCGCAAGGAGGCGCGCGCCCGTGCCGACGAGGCGCTGCAGTCCTTCGTGCAAGCGGGGTCCAGCGGACGCGAGGGTGCGGAGCGGGCTCGTGCATGGTTGCGCATGCACCCACTTTGAGCGCCAACGCCGACGGGCTCTCCCTACACTGGCGGTCCGGCCAACGCCATGATCGCCGCCGCCCCTGGGCACGACGAAGGGGAAGACGTCGAGCGGGACGCCAGCAACGACCTCTGGATTGCGCGTTGGCGCCTGACCGCCCTCGGCGAACCTTGCTACGATAAACCCACGTGCGGGGTTGGGTGTCGTTGGGAGTCGCCGCGGTGGCGCTGGTCGGGT
>JBCCQM010000357.1:0-4684 GCA_039024335.1 Myxococcota bacterium | reverse complement strand
GTCGAGCTCGAGCAGGCGCTGGCGTCGGCCGAGCGCGTGCTCGGAGAGGTCGATGCGCAGGCGTGTCGGGCGGTCGCCGCCGCCGAGGAAGACGTCGCGGCGGCGCGGGAGGAGGCCGAGGCTGCGCATGCGTCCGCCGAGCGAGCGCTGGCCGCAGCCAAGAGCGAGGCCGCATCTGCGCAGACCGATCAGCGGGTGGTCGAGGCGCGGGCCGAGGCTGCGGCGGCGGCGGTACGTGCCGCGGCGCTCGACGATACGCCCGATGCAGCGCAGGCTGGAGCCGCGCTGGAGGACGCCCGAGCGAAGAACGCCGCGGACCGAGCGGAGGTGACCGACGCGCTGGACGGCGCGGCGCAGCGAAAGCAGGCTCGGGTCCAGGACGCCGAGCGTGCGCGGGCGGATGCGGCCGCGGGCTACGACGCTGCGCTGCAGGCCGAGCAAGCGGCCCGGGCGGTGCTCGAACAGGCAAGGCAGGCGGTCACGGCAGCCACCGCCGCGCTGGACGTTCGGCGCGAGCAAGCCGAGCACCACGATCCGCTCGCAGCGGCCGAACGCGTCGCCCGGGCCCAGGATGCGCTGGCAGGTCATCCTCAGCCCGCGCTCGACGTCTCCGCCGAGGCGGTGCAGGCCGCCCGCGACGCGCTGAAGGCCGCCGAGGAGGCGCTCGAGGAGGCCGAGACGGCAGTACGGCAGCAAGAGGGGGCGCTGCAGCACGTCGGTGGCCAGGTCGTCCGCGAGCGAGCGCAGATGGCCCGGGAGGCCCTCGACGACGCGCAGCGCCAGGAGGCCGAAGTCACCCTGGACTACGAAGGCTGGCGGCTGCTGCTGGGAACCCTGCGCGAGGTCGAGAACGAGACGGGCGCGCACCTGGGGCGAGCGCTGGGTGGGGCGGTCGCGTCGCGCTTTGCGTCGCTATCCGGCGGTCGCTACCAAGGCGCAGCCCTGGGCGCCGATCTGGAGACCGAAGGCGTCCTCACCCCGCAGGGACTGCAAGATCTCGACCGCTTCTCCGAGGGCGTCAAGGAGCAGCTCGCGACGCTGCTGCGGGTGAGCGTTGCGGAGCAGCTCGGCACGATGCTGGTGCTCGATGACCACCTCGCGCAGACCGACCCGGGCCGCGCGCAGTGGTTCCGCGCCCTGCTTCAAGAGAGCGCCAGCTCGATTCAGGTGGTGGTGTTGACCTGCCGACCCGAGGACTACCGCGCGCCCGATGACACCGCTCCGATCGCGGCGACCGACCTCTCGACCGTCATTCAGCGGCGGGACCTGAAGGCCTGAACGGCGCCACGCAGAGCGCCCGCGCGGCCTTGCGATCGGCGTTCACGCCTTTGCGCATGTCACCGCTGGGCATCTTGAAGGTGGTCACGTTTCCGCGCCACCGCGCGCTGGTCCAGTACTGTCCCTTGGGGGCAGACTTGGCGTCGCGGATTCGCTTGACCAGGTCGGGGAACGGCAGCTTCCAGCCGTCGATGCCCTCGTGGCCGGTCAGCGCGAGCGCTTCGCAGAACTTGCGCGCCTCTCCGTGGTCGCTCCGCTTGCCGCGCTGCTTGGCGAGCACGTAGCCGTTGCCGAGGTCGACGACCCCAGGGGGAAGCTCGATCGGCTGCGTGGGAGCAGGAGCGTCCTCGACGACCTCGGCGGTGTCTTCAGGGGGATCCGCCGGGTCCACTGGATCGTCGACCTCCGCGGGGTCCTCGGGTGCAGGGTCCGTATCGGCGACCGGCTCCGGGTCGGGGTCTGCAGGCGGCCGCTCGGGCTCCGGCGGGGGCGGCAGCGGTTGGTCCGGTGGGTCGGCTGGAGTGGGGGCCGCCGTGGTTGCACGCGCTTCGGTGGGGCCTGCTGCCTGAACCGGCTCCGGGTCGCTCGAGGGCTCGCGAGGCCACAGCGCGAACGCCAGCGCGGCAAGGCCGACCGCGGCGACGCCGACGAGCAGGGGCGTTCGGTTGGGCGCAGGTTGGACGCGATACGCCTCGGTCGGCCGGCGCTCGATCTCCGGCTCGGGCGCCTCGTGGTCGGAGGCGTGCGTTGGTTCCTCGGACTCCGGTTCATTGCTGGCCGGCGGCGTCAGCAACGGGGCGGGCGGGGCATCGGGTCCGTCGGGCAGGTCCGTGGGCGTGTAGCCATCGATCCGCGTGGGGACGTCGGCCGACACGACGGGGAGGACGGGGGAGGTGGCCTCGTCGTCCAGCGCCCCGCGAGCGGTTTGCAGTGCGTCGCGAAGCGAGGCCACGCTGTCGTAGCGGTCCGTGACGGCCTTCGACATGCAGCGCTGGATCACCTCGACCACCGCCGAGGGGACGTCCTTGCGCAGGGTTTGGATCGGCGTGGGCTCGTCGTGGGTGACCATCAGCAGCGTCGCCGCCACGGTCGGACCCTTGAAGGCGTGCTTGCCGGTCAGCGCCCGATACAAGATGGCGCCCACGGCCCAGACGTCGGTTCGCGGTTCGGCCAGGTCGGCGCCCTTGAACTGCTCGGGCGCCATGTACTCGGGCGTGCCGAGCAGGGCGCCGTGCTCGGTCGTGATCTCGGCGGAGCCGTCGGTGAACTTGGCGACGCCGAAGTCCATCAGCTTCACCACCGGGTCACCGATCGTGGGCTCGTGCAGGAACACGTTCTCGGGCTTGAGGTCGCGATGCACGATGCCCGCGTCGTGCGCGGCCTGCAGCCCATCGAGCGCCTCGAGCACGAGGTCGAGCGCCTCGGCCGGCGGCAGGGCGCGGCGGGCCTTGATGATCTGCGCCAGCGTTTGGCCGCGCAGCGACTCCATCACGATGTAGGGCCCGACCGGCCCGAGCCCAAAGTCGAGGATCTCGCAGATGTTCGGGTGGTCGATCCGCCCGGCGGCCTTGGCTTCGCTGCGGAAGCGGGCGACGAGGTCCTCGCTCTTGAGGACCTCGGGGCGGATGAGCTTGATCGCCACCTCGCGATCGACCGCTTCGTTGACCGCCAACCACACCGAGGCCATGCCGCCCTTGCCCAGGCGACGGATGAAGCGGAACTTGCCCGAGAGCAGCCGCCCGGTCAGGGGCAGGGGCATGTCCGTCTGCGTGCATTTGAGCACCGCTTCGGGGTGCGTCTGGCCGCAGTACGGGCACGCAGGCAGGGACTCGTCCGCCGGCTGTGTGGCGTTGTCGTCCAACCCGCGCAGCGTACCACCGCGGCCGGGCCGCAGGTCGCGGCCGCGTTCGGCTGAAGTCGGCCCGGGGCCGGACGATGTGCAGTCCATGTCGCTGCGTCATGGACGTTGGGTCGGGCTGGCCTGGATTGCTGGGCTGGGCTTGGGGTGCGCCGGAGCGCCGGAGATCGTCGTGGACGCGGAGGAGGCGCAGCGCATCGCGATCCAGTCCGAACTCGATCACGCCGTGGTCGCTTATCACGACGACGGGGACCTCGCCGGGCTCGCGGCCTGGGTCGAGAAGCACCCCGAGCACCCCGACCATGCGCTGTGGGAGGAGGTCGTCGCGCTGCGTGTCTACGAGTCCGTCGTGATCGGCGACCCGTGGAGCGAGGCGCCGATCGAAGAGGGCGACGACCCTGCGGTCGCGCCGCTGCCCGAGCCGTCCGTGCCCAAGCTGCGGGCGCTCGTCGAGCGGTACCCGAACACGGTCGCCGCCAAGACGGCGACGGCGGTCTTGGAGGCGGAAGGGCTTCGGCGTCTCACCCAGCCGCCGTTCAACGACAACGTCGTCGCGTTCCTCGAGGGCAACGACGACTGGGTCCGCGACGACGACGGCCGCTCCCTGCTGCCCAACGTCGACCTCGACGCGTTCCGCAGCCGGCACGAAGACACCCTGCGGACGCGGTTGGGCGAGCGGCTGGTCGAAGACGGCTGCACGTCCAAGATGGGGTACTGCACCTGGTACGTGCAGGCGTTCCCGCAGGCGCCCGTGGTGACCGGGCTGACCAGCGCGATGAAGGACGAGTGGTACCGACGCGCGCACCCGCGCTGGCGCGGCAAGCGGTTCGCCAACTGCACGTACAAGTGCGCCAAGCGGTGCCAGACGCAGGCCGAGCCGCTCGACGACGCTTGCTATGCGCCTTGCTTCAGCCGCTGCGAAGCGGACTGAGCCGGCTGCTGGGCGGGGTCCGGTGCCGGAGCGCCCTTCTTCTTGGCCCGGCGTCCGGCGAGCAGCTCGCGGAAGCGCAGGTCGATCCCGATGGTGAGCAGGTCGTAGCGCGACGTGAACGTGCCCGCGTTGGCCGGGACGCCGCTGAGGCCGTCGCAGTTGTCGGGGCACGGACGCAGCGGTCGCTGCTGGAAGATCTTGCCGAACTCCTCGCTGACCGTTCGCTTCTCCTGGAAGACGTGCATGTAGCCGATGGTGAGGTAGGCGCCCTTGGCCCCGGCGGTGAAGCCTGCGCCCACGCCCACGCGCCGGAAGCTCGGGAAATCGATGTGCGAGAAGTTCTCGGGCACCGCCGCCGTCTCGAAAAAGGCGCCCGTTCGCAGCGTCAGGTAGGGCGGGAGCGGGTGGACGTCGCCGCCGAGGCGAACTGAGACCGTGTCCTTCCAGTTCTTCGGCAGGGTCAGCTCTTGCAGCTCCTGGCCGTTGATCTGGCCCTTCACGTCGAGCTCGAAGCTCTTGAGCAGCGACCAGGACTCGTAGTTAGGGCTTCCTTTGCAAACAAATCCAAACGGCTTGCTGCGACCGGGGTAGCTGCATCGATGGCCAAGGCCCATTGT
>JBCCQM010000356.1:0-4693 GCA_039024335.1 Myxococcota bacterium | reverse complement strand
CCGTTCCTGGCCACCTCGGGTCACCTCCTGCGCCTCTCGCGTGTGGCGCTACGAGTCCACGCCGTGGTCGTTCTCCACCGCTTCGTACTGGATCGAGGGACCCGAAGGCATCGTGGTGGTGGGGACGCAGTTCCTCGCGAGCGAGGCCGAATCGCTGCTCGACGCGATCGCGCAGGTCAGCGGCGGCCCGGTCGTGGCTGCGTTCGTGCTGCACCCCAACCCTGACAAGTTCAACGGCACGGCGACCTTTCAGCGCCGCGGCATCGAAGTGCTCACGTCCGGGCCGGTGCTGGCCGAGATCCCCGCCGTGCACGCGCAGCGCCTCGCCGCGTTCGGGGACCGCTACGCACCCGACTTCCCCGTCGCCACACCCCAGCCGACGTCCTTCGGCGCGTCCTCGTCGACGCTTCGTCGCGGCGGCCTCGAGCTGCGGCTGCACGTGCTGGGTCCCGGATGCGGTGCCCACCACGTCGTCGTGCAGTGGAACGACCACGTGTTCGTGGGGGACCTGGTCGCCCACCGTGCGCACGCGTGGATGGAGCTGGCGCTGCTCGACCCGTGGCGAACCAGGCTCACGGAGATCGACGCGCTTCGGCCCGCGTGGGTCCATCCGGGCCGCGGTGCATCGGGTGGCCCGGCGCTGCTCGACCTACAGCGGGCCTACCTCGACGACGTGGAGCGCCGGGTCGCCGACGCGGTTGCGACGCTGCCACCGGGCGCGGACCCCAAGGCGGCTCGGGCGGGCCTCGTCGACGCGATCGTCCGGGCCTATCCGCGGCACCGCTTCTCGGCGTTCGTGTCCGTCGCCATGCCGGCGCTGTGGGATCGCGCCATGCGCGAACGCGCCCGATCCACCACACGCGTGTCATCGCGCTGAGCGGCGCGGCGCCGAGGTTCTGCTATCCCGACCCCTGCGCTCCACATGCTGCCCACCATCCTCGCCGTCTGCCTTGCATCGAGTCCGAGTGTCGCGCCTCCGGACGAGTCGTCGGTGGCCGTTCCGCTGCAGGCCGGGCTGTTCGTGCCCTACGGGACCCAGCCGGGCGCTCGCGTCGCAGTGCCGGTCGAGTTCCGCGCCCGCACCTTCACGCGAGCGCGGCGACGGCGAAGCGTGACGCGAACGGGGAGTCTCTTCGCAGGGCCGCGTCTGGGCGCGTTCGTTCGCCCCGCGCAGCACTGGAGCCTCACCGCGCAGGGGGAGTTCGGCTACAAGCTGCGCGGGCATCGCAGGGGCGTGTACTCGGCGTTCGGTGTCGGGGCGGGTTACCTGCTCGAGGCTCGAATCGTCCGCGTCCGCGTCGACCTGGGCACCGCAGACACCGACGTCACCCGCGAGTTCCGGCACGGGCTGCTCCCCGAAGCCAGCTACACCGTGGGCCAAGACTTCGAAAACCGCTGGGGGTGGTATCTGCGCCCTTCGGTTGGGGCCAAAATTTTGCCCAGCGTGGGAAGCTCCCTGTTCATGGCGATCGAGGTCGGATTTCGCGTTCGGCTGATGCCTCGGAGGGCCCGATGAATCGCCGCGCGTTTCTGCAGCGCTGCGCCGAGCTGGGCGCGACGCTCCCGTTCTTCTCGTTCTTGCTCGCGTGTGAAGAGGGGCAGGGGCAGCGATATGCCGACTTCGAGGTCAACTTCGACGGGCGGGTCATCGTAGTCGGGGCCGGCGCCGCGGGGCTGGCTGAGGGGTACATGCTCGACCGCTACGGAATCGAGTTCGAGATCCTCGAGGCGATGCCGCGCATCGGCGGACGGGTCAAGCGCGACGACACGCTCGTGGACGTGCCCATCGACCTCGGCGCGGAGTGGATTCACAGCGACCCCGGCATCTTGGCCCGGCTGATCGACGACCCTTCGGTCGAAGGCAGCATCGACGTGGTGCCGTACAGCCCCGATACGATTTCGGTCTATCGCAAAGGCGCCCTGCGACCACTCAACGTCGGCGGCAACTACTACGCAGAGTACAAGTTTCACCGCACGACCTGGTTCGACTTCTTGGAGCGCTACATCGCCTCCGGCATCACCGACCGCATACGTCTGCAGACGCCGATCACCACGGTGGAGCACGATGAAACCGGCGTCCGGATCACCGACGCGGACGGGGGCCTGCACACCGCAGACCGAGTCCTGATGACGGTCCCGCAAAAGGTTCATCAGGATGGGCGCATCGCGTTCTCTCCGCCGTGGCCCGCGGAGAAGAAGCGGGCGCTCGACGCGTTGAGCATTCCCGATGGCCTCAAGGTGTTCTTCGAGTTCACCGAGCGCTTCTATCCGGATCTGACCGCGGTCGGGTCGCTCCTCGGCGAAGGCGGGAGCGACAAGCTGTTCTACGACGCCATGTTCCGCAAGGATGCCGACCGACACGTGCTGGGCCTATTCCACGTCGGGCCCGGGGCTGCGGACTACGTCGGGCTGGGAGACGATGATGCGCTCGTGCAGCGACTGCTCGAGGAACTCGACGCAATGTTCGACGGCCAGGCCACGCCGCGGTTCGTGCGGGCGATCGTCGAGGATTGGTCCGCGAACCCGTTCATCCGCGCGGCGTATCCCACCGACGTGGGCGGCGACACCCCGAGCACTCTCGCAACGCTGCGCCGACCGATCGATGCGCGGCTGTATTTCGCCGGCGCGGGCGTCGACTACGAAAACCAGAGCACCGTGCACGGCGCGATGCAGTCCGCCTATGCGGCGGTCGAGCGCATCCTGGGCGACATGCCGCAGACACCGTGACGGCGCTCAGCCGAAGGTCAGGTCGTAGTCGGCGATCTGGTGGCCCGCAGGCGAGGGGCGGCGCGTCGACGTGAACGTCGTCGGGACGTCGTAGTACGTCCCGACGCTCTGCAGCACGCCGTCGACCAGGTCGAACATCTGGCGCGGCGAGTCGTACGTGATGCGCATCCGATTCGGCCCCGTGTCGTGGCAGCGGAACGACGGCGGCTCCGCATCGGGCCACAGCTTCTTCAGCTCGACCTGATGAATCTCGTCGAGCGTGAGCAGGAAGTCCTTGGGGTGGGGCTTGTCGACCATCTCCGCCGGGACCAGATCGACGAGGTGCGGAAAAATCCACACGCCAAAGGCTCGGTACGCGTCGGCCTTGGTCATGCCCAGGCGCGCCACCGTCTTGTCGACCAGCTCGAGCAGGTCCTCATCGGGGTAGCGCGCGGGTCGTAGAAAGAGTCCGTCGCTTTGAAAGCGGCAGGCCGCGTGGATTTCCTCGTACGTGGCGACGTCGGTGGCTTCGATGATGAAGGTCTCCAGCAGATTGAAGATGTGACCCTTCATCGTTGAACACTATGGGCAGGTCGCCCCGTCGCGGCAACCGATCAGCCCACGCCGAGCTTCTCTCGGGCGGCCCGGACCAGGCTCACCATGGCGCCACGCACTTCGTCGGCCGTCTGCACGGACGCATCGAACGCAATCCGGACCGGACGGGGGCCTTGGTCCGTAGTCACGGACATCTCGAACCCGTAGCGGTCCACGCCCGTCATGACCGCGGCCGGGACCGGGCCCGATCGACTGAACGCCTCCGCGTACAGCCGCAGGGCGTCGGCGTGGTCGTCGTTCATGTGGTCGATGATCCGCTTCGCATCGGCCTGAATCGGGTCGGGCTCGGCGTTGCGCCACTGCGCTGGCTCGACCCACGACATGCGGCCGAAGCCGCCGATGTACCGGACCGTATCGACGTGGATGCGCCAGTACGCGAAGTCGGTGAAGTCGGCGTAGTACGCGGCGTCGGGGTGACGGCCCAAGAACGCCTCGGCCACGGCGGCTTCGTCGTCGTCCGGCACGCGCTTGGCTTCGCCGACGAAGGTGGCCCGCGCCAGGGCGAGTGGATTGTCTGGGCCCATTTCGTGGACCAGGAGCGAGCACTTCGCGGTGCGCTCGAGGTTCTTGGTGTGCTCGGCGAGCGCGCTGATCAGCAGCACCGGGTCGTTCTCGAACAGCCCGTAGATCACCAGCGAGCCGTACGGCGTCCCCGAGTCGGTGAGCGTGGAGACCACGCCCATGCGCACGCGCTCGAGCAGGGTGCGCGCCTGCTCGGCGTGGGAGGGGGTCGCCACGCTCTCGTCGTACAGCGGCTCCTGACGGGGCGTGTCGGTCTCGCGTGGCTCTCCGTGGCGGCGCGGCTTGGTCACCTGCGCACGCTATCACCGCTCAGGATGCAGGGGCATTCTGCAGCGTCATGCGCAGGGCCATCAGCTGCATGGCGGTGAGCTCCGCGACGCTGCGCAGCGCCGCGAGCGGGTCGGGAGCCCCGAGGCAGGCAACCGCCGCCGCGCTGAACTCGATGGGCGCCTCCGCAGGGCTCTGAGCGTCGGCCAGCTCCCAGCGCAGGCGCTGAATCCAGCGTTGGGCTCGCTCGACCGCCGCGCCCGCGTCGGCGAGCGTGCCGGCGACACCGAGCTTGTCGACGAAGCGCAGCGCCGCCTCGGCCGCGTGGTCCGCCTCGTCGCGGGCAAACGCCACGGTCGAGGGATAGGCCTTGTCAGGGTCGATGGCGGAGCGGGCGTTGCCGGCAAGCGTCTTGGCGAGCCGGTCGCGATCGCGGTCCAGGTCCGCGCGCATCTGGCTCGAGACGGGGTCGGCGATTGCCTCCCCTGCGAACGCGCGGCGAAGCCCGTCTCGAAGGGGCTCGGCGGACGCCAGGTCCTCGAGCCAGCGACCAACGAAGGCATGCTGATCCGCCCAGCGGGGG
>JBCCQM010000355.1:0-4801 GCA_039024335.1 Myxococcota bacterium | reverse complement strand
GCCCCCTCAGCAACGCCGCAGCGCCAGAACACCAGCGCTGGCGGGCCCTCCCCACACCGCCCAACGCGAGCACGAACCCCGAGCGAAGCGAGAGGAGCCCAAACCGGGCGACCGCCCGGGGGTGAAGCGAAGGGGGCTACGCCCCCGCAGCGAGGGGACCAACGTTCTGTGAAGCATTGCCCCCCTCAGCAACGCCGCAGCGCCAGAACACCAGCGCTGGCGGGCCCTCCCCACACCGCCCAACGCGAGCACGAACCACGAGCGAAGCGAGAGGAGCCCAACCGGGCGACCGCCAGGGGGTGAAGCGAAGGGGGCTACGCCCCCGCAGCGAGGGGGACCGCGAGGTCCCCTTCAAAGCCTAATTCACCTTCACGTTGGCGCCCTTGACGATCACGTCACCAGACCCCTTCACCTGAATCTTATTGCCCTTGATCATCACGTCTCCGCTCTTCTTCAGCGAGATGGACGCCTTGCCACACTTGAACGCGATCTCGGTCTTCACGTCGAAGGTGAGCTTTTTGTCGCCTTTGAGAACGTAGTCGTCCTTGGCGATGATGCTCGTTTTCTTCGTGGCGGTGATATCCATCGCGTCCCCCGCCTCGATCGTCATTTTCTTCTGCGCCGCGATGGTGATGTCCTTCGCGCACTGGAACTTCCCCGAGAGGCCCGCGGTCACCGAGAAAGCGCCCACCGCCGTGATGCTGCGGCTCGCCCCCACCTTCTCGGAGTACATACCGCCGACGGTGACCGACTTCGCCGCGCCGACGACCTCGTCGGCCTTGAGCAGCACGTTGACCTTGCTCGTCTGGGCGATCGTCTGCTCGTGCTTGCCGTTGATCGTCTCGGTGACGTTCTGCATCACCGTGATGGACTGGTTGGCCTGACACGTAAACGATGCGTCCTTCGTGACGGTGACGTCCTGCGTCCCCGAGACGGTCTCGGAGTGATTGCCTGTGACCGAGATCGACTTGTTGCCCCCGACCGTCTCGGACTGGTCCTTGTCGACCGTCTTGGTGCGGTTCGCCGTGATCGCGAGCGTGTCGTCGTTGCCGATCGTCGTGGTGCGGTCGTTGAGGACCGTGTTGTTCCAATCCTTCTGGGCGTGCAGGTTGATCTGCTCCCCGCCGGCCGCGTCCTCAAACTGGAACTGGTTGTAGCCATCCCCGCCGGGCGAGCTGGAGCTTTTGAAGCCGCTCTGCGTCTTGCTGTCGGGCACCGCGAACGGGGGCGCGTTGTCGCCGTTGTAGACGCAACCGGTCACCAGCGGCCGGTCGGGGTTGCCCTCGAGGAAGTTGACGACGACCTCCATGCCGATCCGCGGAATGAACTGCGCGCCCCATCCTGGCCCGGCCCAGCTTTGGGCGACGCGCACCCAGCAAGACGACGTGTCGTCGGCCTTCGGCTCCTCCTCCCAGTGAAACTGGACCTTGATCCGGCCGTGCTCGTCGGTGTGAATCTCCTCGCCCGCCGGGCCACACACGATGGCCGTCTGCGGGCCGCGAACGCGGGGCTTCGGTGCGCGCTGCAGCGGGCGGACCGGCTGCTCGAGCGGCACGACTTCGAAGCGGTTGCGGTATCGAGACTCGTCGCCCCCTCCCGACGCCCCCTGCACGATCACCTCGGGGCACAAACCCGTGTGGACGACCCGGGTGAGCACGAACTGGTTCTCGAGGTCTTCTTTGTGGTGCCGGTCGAGCTCGAACGTCAGCCCGGCACGCATGCTCTCCGCAAGACCCTGCCCCCGCACCGTGTTGCCACGCATCTGCGCCGCCTCGAGCAGGTCGAGCGCCCGGTCGCCCACGTCGTCGGCCACGAAGCGGCGATCCATCGCGCCGTACAGCCGCCGGACGTAGCCGGCCTCGTCCAGCGGCGACGACTCCACCGCGGTGAGCGGCTTGGTCGGCGCGAGAAAGTCATAGTCTTGCCGCAGGGTGTCGGTGGGCATGAGCGCGAGCTTCTGCTCGAATGCCTGCACGCTGAGCACCTCGATCAGCCCCGGGCGATCGACCACGAGCGGGAACACCGGGGAGCCGTCGCGGTTGAGCGCCTCGGCGTAGTCGGAGTTCTCGTAGGTGAGCAGCATCTGCTCGGCGGCCCCGTCGTGGTTGAACACGTACGAGATGCCCTCTTCTTCGAGCAGGCGCGAGACGAAGTCGAAGTCGCTCTCGCCGTACTGCACGCAATAGTCGCGGACCGCCGTGCCCCGCGTCCCCGAGCCCTCGTCGAGGCTCCGGCCGTACGCGTCGAGGAAGCCGAGCACGTCCTTGACGATCTCCAGCACCGACATCTCCTGGTAGATGCGGTGCTGGGTGTTCTGACGCGCCAGCGCGAACGCGGGCGCGAGCCGCAGACGCACCATCAACTGGTCTTCGGTTCGGCCGATGAAGTCGACCTCGACGACGATTCCATGAACGGCGTGAATGTCACCGTCGGGCCGGCCCCACTCCACGCTCGCCGACTGACCCAAGAAGCCGTTGGTGTCGGCGTTGAGGTCGTCGGTGACGATCTCGACGGTGCAGTCGTACGGACGGCTGATCGCCTCCTCGAGGTAGAAGCGATAGACGCTCCACGAGCCCGCCGACGGTCCGTCGTCACAGATCAGCGTGTAGTCGACCGGTGGGAGCGAAGCGTCCGCCACCGCACCATCGTCCCCCCAATCGGCCCCGGCGCCAAGTCAGCCCGATATCGCGAGCGCGCCGACCGGCCACCGGCCCGACGATCGGGCGCCGCTTTTTTGGAGCGATCTCCACCCCGTGCGACCCAAGAAGCACGGTGGTTGGCACAACGACATCCCGCAGCCGGTCCCAACGACGGCCGAAGGTCGCAACCCTGTTCTGCGCAGAAGGCCTCCGCGCCCCCGCGTGCCTAGTGCTCGACGCACTCGCGGTCCGTGGGTGGCGGGTCGACCTTCGCACCGGTGATGCCGCGCGAGAGGCTCTCAAGCGATTCCGGGACCCGCACGCCGGTCTGCGCGTGCTGTGCCTTCCCGAGCCCCTCGAGCCCGCCGCTCACAACGCGCTCGAACGCGCCCTGGACCCGCTTGGCCGCGGCGACCTGCTCGTCGTCGATTTCTCAACCCCTCGCGCGGTCGTCGAGGCCATCCTCCGCGCGTCCGGCTACCGCGTCGGCGCGCGTCGTGCCGTGCGTCCGGTCCGCAGCACTCGCTCGTACCTGGCCCACGCCACGCTCATGGAGCATCAGGTCGATGTCGGGTACTGGTCCCGCTACGGCATGGGGGCCGCCGCGGCCGGAATCGCGATTCTTGGCGGGATGTCGGCGTTCTGGGCCATGAAGCCACCCAGGGTGCACACGCCGGCGGTCGCCTCCTCCGACGTCGCCGCCACACCGAAGCGCTCTCGGCTCGTCGAAGACTCCACGTTCTCCGCCGTCTCGACTGCACCCATGGACATCGCCCCACCGCCCCGCGTCCGCCCGATCTCCGCCGACGAGCACGTCCCCGAGGAAGAGCCGGCGACGCTGGAGCCCATCGAGCTCGAGCCTGTGCCGCTCGAGGACGAGGCGCTGGCCATCCCGCCTTCGTCCTCCACCGGCCTGCCCGACGCGCTCGCTCGTGGTGGCGCCCCAGATTTGCTCCGGCCCCCGCGCAGCCACACGATCGACCCCTTCGGGGACGTTCAGCCCTGAGCTTGTGCACGCGCGCGGGGTGCAGGACACTCCCTGCGTGCGACGCCTGCTGTTCGGCACGCTCGTGCTGTGCGCCTGCACCGAGTCCGGCTCCGTCGAGCTGCCCTCGGACGCGGCGCGTCCACTGCACCCGGCCGCGGCCGTCGCGGCGCAGGCCGAGGCGGTGCCCACACAGAGCGCTGCTGCGCCGGCTCCGTCCCTCGCGGAGACCGACCCTCCGGCCCTGGGCGCCGAGGTCCGTGCGACCCCTGCGGCCTCCGTGCGCCGCGCCGTGCGGCCACAGCTGCGCGGGCGCGGACTTGCGCACAAGGTCTACCAAGCCCGCTTCGGGCCCAGCGCAGACACTGGCCAGCCCACGCGCGTCGTCTTGACCCGGCACGTGGCGCAGGGGCAGACCCGCCTGGCGGGCTTTGGCCTCAGTGACGGGGTCCGCTACGATTTTCCGCCGCTGCACGACGCAGGGGCGCTCGACCGCGTTGCGGCGGTCATGTTCCGCAACGTGGATGAAGACGCAGACCGCGAGCTCATCGTGCTGGCGGTCTTCGAAGATCCCGAGACGCAGGAGCCGTTCTTCTCGAACCTGGTCTTGGACTGGTCCGCAGCGTCCAAACGCTTCGAGCGCCACGACGTCGCCGAGGGCGAAATCGAGGCGCTCGAGAACGCCACGGCGGTGAGCCGACACCTCAAGCGCGTCGGCCCCCTTCCGTCCGGTGCGGCTACTCCATGATGGTGGCCGACTTGATGTAGTCGAGGTTGGGGAAGTCCTTCTTGAGGTAGGCGTTGCCCTCGCTCTGGATCTTGCCCTGCGCCGGTCCGCGGCCCCGCGGTGCGCCTTCGCCGTAGCCTTTGTGCAGGCTGTCGACGATGTCCATGCCCTCGATGACCGAGCCGAACGGGGCGAAGCCCATGCTGTCGAGGTTCTTGTTGTCCGAGAAGTTGATGAACACCTGCGTCGTGCGGGTGTTGGGTCGGGACTGCTTGGCGAACGTGATCGTGCCGCGCTTGTTGGTTCCTTTGACGGGGTCGTCCGTGATCTGGGCGCCGCGCCAGACGCGGTTGACCGCCGGCGTGCCGTGCAGGCCAAACTGCACCATGAAGCCGTCGATGGCCCGGAAGAACGCGGTATCGTTGTAGAACCCGATCTTCACGAGGTTGT
>JBCCQM010000354.1:0-4805 GCA_039024335.1 Myxococcota bacterium | reverse complement strand
TCGAGCTTCACGACGATGGTGTCTCCGTCGGTCACCTTCATGAGCGTGGCCGAGAGGGAAGGGGTCTCGTCTTTGGCTTCGGCGGCGCGTTTGGGCGCGGGTGGAGCGTCGTCGACCCGGGCGGGTGGAGTCTCGACCGCAGGCTCGGGAGGCGCGTCGGGGATGCTCGGCAGGGTCGGCGGGGGCGGGGGCGGAGGTGCTTCCACCGGTTCACACCCAGCCAGAGTCACGAGCAGGAGCCACGACAGCCGAGGACGCATCGGGAGACCGTATGCGGACGTGATCGCAGTTGCAATTCGGGAGGCGGTGTCGTCTCCTGAGATGGAGTGGGGCAAGCGCGGGGATCGAACATGCATCACATGCGCACGTTCGTGCAGCGGTCCTTCGGGGACGCGGCGTGGCGCGAGGTGCTGTCCTCCATGTCTCCCGAAGACGCCAGTGCGCTCGGCGGGCTCGTACCCGTGGGGTGGTATCCGCTCGCGCTTCAGCATCGGCTGCTCAAGGCGATCGATGCGGCGCTGGGTGAAGGCGATGGCAACCTCGTCGCGCGCATCGGCTGCTACGAGGCGCAGCAAGACCTCACCGTCGTGCATCGCCTGTTCCTCAAGATGGCGAATCCCGGCTTCGTCCTGCAGCAGGCGGGGCGCTACTGGGGGCGCTTCTACGACTCGGGCACGTGGGACATCGATCGAGTCTCTTCCACCCAAGCCAACGGCGTGCTTCGGGGCCTGGACCCGTTCGACCCCTCCATGGCGGACTACCTTCGGGCCTACATCGGCGAGATGTGGGCGCTGATGGGCGCAACCTCGGTCGACGTGAAGACCGTCGTGCGTGGTGGCGACATCCACCTTTCAGGTCGCTGGGCCTGACGGCGAGCGGGTCAATCCGCCACGGCGTTGCGAGATCGGACCCCGACATCGACGTCGTGGACGAAGGGTGGACGTGAAATGGGTTGGCCCCGTTCATGCACCAGGCCCCAGCATGGTGTCGTTCACCCGCAAACTCTCGGCCGAGTTCATCGGCACCTTCTGGCTCGTCTTTGGGGGCTGCGGCGCGGCGGTGCTCGCCGGGAGCGGAATCGGCCTCGTCGGCATCAGCTTCGCGTTCGGGCTCACCGTGCTCACGATGGCCTACGCGATCGGCCACATCTCGGGCTGCCACCTCAACCCGGCCGTCACGCTTGGCCTCGTGGCCGGTGGACGGCACCCCGCGAATGAGGCGGCGGGCTACATCGGCGCGCAGGTCGCTGGCGCGATCGCAGCTGCCGGCTCGCTCTACGTCATCGCGAGCGGCGTTCCCACGTTCAACATCGGTTCGGGTGCCGGTGCATTCGCGACCAACGGATACGGTGAGTTCTCGCCCGGCGGCTACTCCATGGTGGCCTGCCTGGTCGCGGAGCTGCTCCTCACCTTCGCCTTCCTCTTCATCATCATGGGTGCGACCGACAAGCGGGCGCCCGCCGGCCTGGCACCGATTGCCATCGGCCTCGGCCTCACGCTCATTCATCTGATCGGCATTCCGGTCACCAACCTTTCGGTCAACCCTGCGCGCTCGACCGGCCCCGCACTCTTCGTCGGTGGCCAGGCGCTCACGCAACTTTGGATGTTCTGGATCGTGCCGATTCTCGGCGGCGTCCTCGGTGCCATGACCTACCGTGGCATCGCAGGCGACGGCGAGTAGGCGCGGTCGCTCGTTGTGGTGCGTTGGCCCCCCGGCAATGGTGCCGGGGGGTCACTTTTTTTAGGGGTATGCTCCGCGCTCATGTCGGATGCGGAGCACCTAGCGCTCATCGAGACCTTCTACGGCGCCTTCGCCACGCGTGACGGCGCGACCATGGCGTCCTGCTATCACGCCGACGCCACCTTCGAGGACCCCGCGTTCTCGCTGACGGGGGCCGACATCGGCCACATGTGGACGATGCTCTGCGAGCGCGGCAAGGACCTGAAGATCACCCACCGCGATGTGTGGGCCAAGGACGGCAAGGGCGGCGCGCACTGGGACGCCGACTACACGTTCTCCACGACGGGTCGCTTCGTGCAGAACCGCATCGACGCCACGTTCGAGTTCGCCGACGGCAAGATTCTGCGGCACACCGACGTGTTCGACTTCTGGGCGTGGAGCCGCATGGCCCTCGGCGCCCCTGGCATGCTCCTAGGCTGGAGCGGCTTCTTGCGCAACAAGGTGCGAACCACCGCGGCCGCATCGCTCCAGGCCTACAAAGCCGCGAGCGCGAGCTGAGCCTCACTCGAACGGGTACGGCGTCACGTCCGCGCCGTCGGGCAAGCGCACGACGGTGTGCGTGACCGGAGGAGGGACCTGCATCGCTCGACCTCAGTTCATCGTCGCGCGGACCTGCGCGTCGTACGTGTGGTACAGGCCGGACAGAATCGAAGCCGCCATCGGGTCCGCCTTGCCGCCCATGCGCGCCGACCAGCCTTGATCCGCCTTGGCGAGACGCTGGGGGTCGAGACCGAGCTTGGCCAGCGCGGCGCCACGCTGGGCGGGGGGCAGACGTTCGGTCTTGGCTTTGGCGAGGATCAGCTTGTCGAGCGTGACGCCATCGACGGGCGCCAGGTATTCGGCCGGAATCTGGTACCCGACGCCGTCACGAGGCTGCGCCATCTCGGCGACCTGTCGGTTGAAGCTCGCGGTGGTCGCTGCGAGGGAGAACTCGGGGGAGCTTCCGTGGTGCCGCACGACCGTGGCTTGCACCGCTTCCCAGTGCGACTCGCTCTTGATTCCGAACTGCTCGTACGCCTCGTCGACGTTGCCTTCGCGCTCGGCCGCGTCGATCGTCTCGCTCGCGGTCCAGTACGCGACGAGGTCGTGGGGGGGCAGTCCTGCCCAGTCATCTTTGGGCTGGCCCGGACCGAGTCCAAGCAGGCCACGAACGATCGCGATGAGGGTCTCCATGGTGCGCTCGCCGGTGGTGGTCGCGACGGCGGGGAAAAACGTTCCCGCCGAACGCAATTTTCCACCAACCAGCGTTCAAAGCCCCGGAATGGGCTCTGCGGCGAGGCTGGGGTCGCCGAACGTCGCCAGCGGATAGCCCGCTCGCGCTGCGATCGACATCGCGAGGTCGGCCTGGTTGAACCCGCTGCCATCGATCACGCCGCCGGGGTTGCCCAGGGCTGCGCCGCCGATGACGACCACGGGAAGATCGGTGCTGCTGTGATACGCGGGCGCCGGACCGCCGTACGGCGAGGTCCAAACGATGAGGGTCGAGTCGAGCAGCGTCCTGTCTCCGTCCTCGGTCTGGGCAAGCTCGACGGCAAGCCCAAAAACGACCTCGGCCTGCCACCGCCAAAACGCGGTCACGCGACTCTGGCCGAGTGCGTCGTCCGGGCTGGAGTGCATCGCATCGTTGACCGTGAAGTTGCCACCTTCAAAGACTTTGGGCAGCGGGAAGTTCGGCTCGGACGAGCCGGTATACAGCGTCGCGAAGCGGTAGTCGGTGGAGGTGGCGAAGAGCCGCGCAATGATCTCGGTGGTGATCCGCGACGTCGCCGGAATCGCACCGGGCGCAAAGACGTCATACGGGTCCACGTCGACATCGAGACCGAAGGCGTCGATCATCTCGACCGGGTCGGTCAGCGGCTCGATCGGATCCCCCGCCTGGGTGAAGCTGACGTACCGGCCGAAGCTCGCCACCTGCGGCACTGGGTTGAACACGAGCCGCGGTGCAGCTGGCGTGTGGAGATCGGCAAGCACCGTGTCGATGGACGGCCCGAGCGGGACGTTGTCCGAGAAACCATCTCCGGTGGGCATCACTGCAGAGCCCGTCAGCAAGGTTGCGGCGGCGCGGTTCGACACGTTGGACGAAGGGCCTTGCGGGGCCACGTTCTCGATGCCCGTCACGAGCGTGACGCCGAAGTCTTCCAGCGCCACCAGGGGCTCGAGATACGCCGACGTCTCGAACTGGGGTCCTTCGCCGGGGACGATCTCGGGCATGAAGTTCGAGGTGCTGACGCCGTGCGGACTGACGAACCAGATGATGCGGCCGACCGTGGGCTCGAGGCTCCCCGTGGAGCTCTCTTCGTCGCCGGCCGTGGTGGAGGAAGAGGTCGACGACTCGTCCTGCATCGTCGTCGCGGACGTCGCGGCCATGGTCGTGACCCCGTTCGTCGATCCGCCGGTGGACGACTCGGCATCGCCCGAGGTCATACCGGCAGTCTCGTCATTGCCGCTGCTGCCGGCGGGCCCGGTGGTCGAGCCGCTCTGCGCGCCGGGTGAACCGGAGCCGCTCGAGTCACACGCCGTCACGAGGGCGAGGGCGCTCGAGAGCAAGCAGGGGAGAAGCGAAGCCGGCGGTCGGAGCATGGTCGTGTCGTCGTTTCAGAGCGGGTCTTTGTCTCGCCCGCCCACGTCGCGGGCCGGCGTTCAAGAGGGGAGTTGCACGAGCACGTGCGTTGGCCTGGCTGCTCGGCAAGCCGCCTCGGACCGCGACTGGCTACGGCTCTAGCCAGTGAACGCGAATGCCGGGTCTCGCGCTGGATCGTCCCGTTCGAAGAAATCCATTGATCTCAGGATCTTCCGTGGGCCGAGAATGAGTAAAACGTGGCACTGTGAGCCATCTTGGTTTGGCATGAAATGTGCTCCTATGTGCGACGTCCGGGCATCGCTCGGTTGGAGAACATCATGCTTCGCAAGTCGCTCTTCGCTCTCGCCCTCCTTTCTCTTGCTCCGCTCGGCTGTGACGCGGACGACTCCGGCAGTGGCGACGCACCGCTCTCCGACCTCGACGCCCTTCTCGAAGGCGCGCCCACCAACGACGAACTGCCGTTCGAGATCAAGGCCGACGGTCC
>JBCCQM010000353.1:0-4828 GCA_039024335.1 Myxococcota bacterium | reverse complement strand
GGGTCGAGGCCGAACGGCTCCATCAGCTGCACGGCGTTCTTGCTGCCACCGGCGCGAAGCAGGTCGAGGTACATGCCCTCGAACTCGTCGCCGAAGCGGTCCTGCACGGCGAAGAGCGACTGCGTGAACAGCTCTCCGAACGCGTAGGCGTAGACGTAGAACGGCCGCAGGAAGTGGCTGACGTAGCACCACAGGTTGCCGGTGCTCTCGTACGTGAACAGGTCGCCCTCTTCGCCGTAGAACTCGCGCGTGACCGCCATCCAGTGCTCGCCGTACTCCTCGACGGTGAGCTTGCCGTGCTTGCGCGCCTCGTGAATGCGGCGCTCGAAGTTCGAGAACGAGATCTGCCGGACCACGGTGTTGATGTGGTCGGAGCACTTGTCCATGAGCATGACCATGCGCTGCTCGTCGGTCTCGGCCCGGTCGAGCAGGTACTTGAAGGTGGTCATCTCGCCGAAGATCGAGGCGGTCTCGGCGTAGGCCATGGGCGCGCGGAACATCAGCGGGCCCTGGGCGTTGGCGGCGAGCATGCCGTGCACGCCGTGGCCGGCCTCGTGCGCGACCGTCATCACGTCGCGCGTGCTGCCGAGGTAGTTGAGGAAGTTGTACGCGCGCGCCTCTTGGCCGGGCAGGCACACGGCGAAGTTGAACGCGCCGCCGGTCTTGCCTTCGCTGGGCGGTGCATCGACCCACTTGCGCTCGACCATGGTGTTGACCAGGTCCTTGAGCGTGGGGCTGAACGATCCGTAGGCCGAAAGCACGGTGTCCATGCACTCGCCCCAGGGCACGACGCGGTTGTCGGCGAAGGGCAGCTTGGCGTTGCGGTCGCTCCAGCGCAGCGTGTCGCGGCCCAGGTGCTTGCGCAGCAGGTTGTAGTAGCGGCGTGCGTGCTTGGCCCCGGTCTGCGCGACGACGTCGTGCAGCGCCTCGACGGTGGCGTCGTCGATCTTGTTGCCGAGGTTGCGGGCCGACATCGGGCTCGCGTAGCCCCGCTCGGCGTCCTCGACCGCCTTGGCACCGATGACGACGTTGAGCGTCCGCCCCATGAGCCGATCGAACTTCTGCGCCGTGAGCCCGTCGCTGAACGTCTTCAGCGCCTCGGCCCGCACGTCGCCGTCGGGGTGGTTGCTGACCACGTGCAGGATCTCGGGCAGGCTCATCTCCTGCTCGCCGAGGGTGAAGCGAAGCTCCGCCTCCCACTCGTCGATGTAGTCGGACCACTCGGAGGGGCCGAACGGTCCGCGCAGCGTCAGGGCCCGCTCGACGTTCTCTTCGAGCAGGTACTTCCCGTTCAGCCGCATGTTGTCGAGCATCGACTGGTGGCGCTTGACGACCTCGTCGCTCTTCAGCAGCGCCTGATAGTCGTCCTCGGGCATCGCGACCAGCTCGTGGTCGAAGAAGTTGAGGTGGTTCGCCTCGGTCCGGCTCCAGGTCTCCTGGACGATGCCGAGCTTCTGCTGGATCTTGGGATTGGTCGCGTCCGTGCTGCGGCGCAGGAACAGGTAGACCATCAGCTTCTCGGCCAGGCACGTCATCGCGGCCTGGGCCTCGAGCGAGGGTCCGAGCTTGGTGGAGAGCTGTCCCTTGTATTCGGCCGAGAACGACTCGGCCATCTTCACCAGCTCGGCGAGGTCCGCATCGAGCTGCGGATCGTCGAGATCCGCGTACAGGTCGGAGAGGTCCCAACGCACCTCTTCGGCGCCGGTGGAGGGGGTCTGCTCGGTCGCTGCGGTCGTATCGCTCATGGAGTTCGCTTCGATTCCTAGCACGAGCGCGCTACGGCTCGACGCGAGCCCCACGTTCGACCACATGCGACAAAATGTCGCACCGTCATGGTTCGAAGGAGCAGGCGGTCACGAACGAGGTGTTGGAGCTTGGCATGCACTTGAACTCGTTGGTCCCTTCCACCCTCCTGGTCCTCTCGTCCCTCGGACTCGGCGCCTGCGTGCTCGTGGAGCCTGCAGACGACGTCAACGACGAGGAGACGCTGCGCCTGGCCTGCGACGCCGACGTATCGGTCCAGCTACAGGCCGAAGCCGAGATCCTCGTCGAGTCGTTCCGAACCAGCCTCTCGGAGATGATCGGCTGCGGCCGGCTCACCTCGGACCTGGCCGGCGGCGTTCAGGACGGGATCATCACCGCGATCATCGAGAACCGCGGCGACGCGACGCCCGCCGCCTGGACCTACGAAGGCGACGGCGTGTTCACGACGCAAGGCGGCCAGGCCGACATACGGACGCAGTTCTATCTCGGGGCCGACTTCGAGTTCGGAGACGAGGGCGACCCGGTCGAGCACAACGTGTTCCGCGTCGACAGCTACCTCGTCGGCGCCCGCGTGGCGGTACCCAACCCGCTCTCGTTCGAGGCCGAGCTCCGCTATGACGAGCTGGGCCCGCTCGCCGAGATGCTCGGCTACGGCGCCGAGCCCCCCAACCCGATCATCGTCGACCTCAACGCGCTGAGCACCATCGGCAACCGGCTGGCCGCGCTGCACTTCGAGTCCGACATCAGCGTGGTGGAGGCCGCCGGTGACGAGACGATCCGCTACGACCTACACACCGAGCGCATGCGGTCCAACGCCCTGCTCAGCGGGGCACCGCTTCGGTACCGGCTCGACTCGCTCGTGGCGCGCACCAACGACACCGAGATCGAGGTGACCGACTGGGCCGCCGAGTTCTTCTCGTCGGGCAACGTCGAAGGCAGCACGTCGTTCGAGGTGATCGTGGACGTCGAGTGGACCTGCGACGGCACCATCGACTTCCCCGACCTGCCCCGCCCGAGCGGCGACTGAGCCCGGGTATACTCGCGGCGTGAAGGAGGCGTCGCGTCCAGACCCAGCCGACGTCCCCACGGTGGTCCCCGGCCCCGAAGACGCCGACACCGCCTTGCCCAGCGCCGTCTCGTCGCGCCCGGCCGCCGTCGACGCGAAAGACGGCGAATCGCTCGAGCACGACGGCCCCCGATACGACCGCCGTGCGCTCCTGGGGCGCGGCGGCATGGGCGAGGTCTTCCTTTGCGCCGATCAGCGAATCGGCCGAAGCGTCGCCATGAAGCAGATCCGCGCGGGCGTCGACCAGGACCCCGCCGCGCGCCGTCGCTTCCTTCGCGAGGCGCGGGTGCAGGGTCAGCTCGAGCACCCGGCGATCGTCCCCGTTTACGAGGTCGCCCACGGCGAGGACGGCCGAACCTACTTCACGATGAAGCGGGTCAAGGGCGAGTCACTGCACGAATGGATCGCCCGCGTGCGCGGTGACGACGAGGCCGCCTCGGAGTCCCGCCGCCGCCTGCTCAACGCGTTCGCGCAGGTCTGCTTGGCCGTCGACTTCGCACACGAGCGCGGCGTCCTGCACCGCGACCTCAAGCCCGCAAACATCATGCTCGGAGACTTCGGCGAGGTCTACGTCCTCGACTGGGGCCTGGCCAAGATCGAGGATGCGCCCGAGCTCGACGACCTCACGCTCCCCTCCTCCGGAGACGACTCGGAGACCCGCGCGGGCGCCATGCTCGGTACGCCTGGCTACATCGCGCCCGAGCAGATGCGCAACGAAGCGGTTCGCCAAAGCGACGTCTACGCGCTCGGTGCGGTGCTGTTCGAGCTGCTTACGCTCGAGCGACTCAACGGCCTCGGGGAGCCTGCGAACATCGTCGCGACCGCGCTTGACGGTGTCGACGCCCGCATCCGCACTCGCTTCCCACAAAGCCGCGTCCCGCCCGAACTCGAAGCGATCTGCGTGCGAGCGACCGCGCTCGAGCCGGACGACCGCTTCCCCACGGCGCGCGCCCTTCACGACGCCCTGACCGCGTTTCTCGACGGCGACCGCGACCTCGCGCTTCGACGCTCGGCCTCACAGGCGCAAGCCGAGCGCGCGCAAAGCCTGGCCGAGAAAGCGCTCGGTGGCGACGACGATGCGCGGGCGGCCGCCCTTCAAGCCGTCGGACAGGCGCTCGGCCTCGACCCCGAAAACCGCGACGCCATCTCGACGATGGTTCAGCTTTTCGAAAGCCCGCCCGATGATCTTCCGCCCGAGGCCGCCGCCGAGGTGGACGCACTCCACCAGGAACAGATGCGTTCCGCCGCTCGGGACGGCGCGCTCGGCTACATCTCCTGGGTCCTGTACGTTCCGCTTCTCTTGATGATGGGCATTCGTGACGCCTTCTCGCTGGGCGTCTCCACCGTCTTGATGGTCCTTGCGGCCGCGGTGAGTCTTTGGGTCGCGCGGCGAGACCGATACCTGCGCAGCTACTCGCTGATCGTGATGATCTTGGGCACTCTTGCGCTCAGCAGCATGGTCCGCCTATTCGGCCCGTACGTGCTGCTCCCCACCATTCTGATGGGGCAAGCGGTGTCGTTCAGCCTCTCGCCCTACCGACGCGAGCGTCTGCTGGCTGCCGCCATGTCGGCACTCGGCGTACTCGGTCCGGTCGTGCTCGAGTCGATCGGATGGATGCCGATGCAGTCCTGGTTCTCCAACGGTGCCATGGTCGTGCTACCGGGCATCACCGACCTCACCCCCACGCTCACGCCGATCACGCTGACCGTGGCCAGCATGGCGCTCATCATCACCCCGGTCCTCCTGATCGGCCGAGCGCGCGACGCCTGGAACGAGACGCAGAAGAAAAACGCCGTCCAGGCCTGGCACCTCCGCCAACTCGTCGCGCGTCGCAACGACGACGACTAGCGAAAGGCCAGCCTACGCCAGACAAGGGGGCGCCGCGGGGGGGGGGGCCACGGCCCGGGGGCGGGGGGGTTGGGGGGGCGCCCCCACGGGCGCGGGGCGCGGGGGGGGGGTTAAACCGGGGGGGGGGGGGGCCAGTTGGGGCCAGGCGG
>JBCCQM010000352.1:0-4879 GCA_039024335.1 Myxococcota bacterium | reverse complement strand
GTTCGGAGAGCTGTTCACGCAGTCGCTCTTCGCCGTGCAGGACCGCTTCGGCGACGAGTTCGAGGGCATGTACCTCGACCTGCTTCGCGCCGGTGGCAGCAAGAACGCCGTGCAGCTGATGGAGCCGTTCGGCCTCGACCCGCGCAACGCGTCCTTCTGGCGCGACGGCATCGAAGGCAGCCTCGCCAAGTGGCTCGACGAAGCCGAGGCCATCAGCGCCAAGCTCGGCGTGGAGCCGTAGTCGCGATGACTCCGAGGTCTGCGATTTTCGTCGCGCTGACGCTGAGCGCGGCGTGTCAGCGCGGCGTGACGCAGCCGAGCGAACCCTTGGAGGAGGCCAAGACCGAGGTCGTCATCGCGCCGGAGCCGTCTCGCAAGGTCGTCACGCCGGAGGCCCCGCAGCAAGCGGAGACGACACCTTCGCTGCCTGAGCCGTTCTTGGCCGTGTTCGACGCGAGGCCCATGGACCCTCCCCTGGAGTTTTCGGAACAGCCGGAAATGCAGAGGGCAGCCCGCGCCGCGGTGCGCGAAGCGGCGGACCGCGTCAGCAGCGGTGACGTGAGCGCGGTGCTCGACTTGGGCCGTGACGAGGCAGCGCGTGCGATCGGTGCGCGGGTCCGGAGCGCAGCGACACTGAACGACTTGATTCATCCTCAGATCGGGATGTTCGTGGTCTACAACCCCGGCGCGTTAGGCCTGCTACTGCGCGAGCGGCGTTGGGACGGCATGGGGCCCGCTTCGGCCTACTTGTACGGCCCCGAAGTGCTGACCGTGCTGCAGGATCCCGCGGCCCTTCCGAGCACGCGGGCGAGCAAGGGGGTCGACGAGGAGTGCGGCGAGGAGCCCGAGGCGTTCGTCGCAACGTCGGAGAGGATCTTCGAGTCGTGGAACGTTGTGATCAGCCCGTACGACGTCGGGTTCACGCGGGTGATGCTCGAGTCGTACGAGGCGCACGCCACGGGGATGGAACCCCTGTCTCGCGAGGACTTCGAGGCGGCACAGCGTGCGGGCCTGTTCACCACGTATTCGGCGTACGTGCTGGACTCGCAGTTCGACTTCGGACGGATCGACGGCACGTGGTACCTGCTCGGCGTTGACGCAACCGACTGCTGAGGGCGTAGGGGCAACGTCGTAGACGCGCGATTTTGGAGCGTGTGCACGGTGACATGGCGTGGCTTCGAGGGGCCTTGCGACGGCGAGCCCAGCGAAGCTACCGTCCGGCACCATGTTGTCCCGCGCACCGTTGTTCGGCGCCTTGCTCATCTCGATGAGCCTGGTCGCGTGTGATTCGTCGAACCCGCCGCCGAAGGCGGACGCACCCGCGAAGCAAGGCGCGACCAAGAAGGCGGACGGCGAGGGCAAGGTGGCCGTGGACTCCAAGGCCGCCCCGGGCAAGAGCCCGTTCAAGAAGGACGGGGCCGGCAAGACGGCGGAGCAGGCAAAGGCATTCGTCGAGAAGACGGACAAGGAGATCAAAGAGCTTTGGACGCGCTCGGCCAAGGCGCAGTGGGCCAAGGCGACCGACATCACGGACGAGCACGACGCCGCGGCGGCCAAGCTCACCGCCGAGGTGATGGCCTACGAGACCAAGGCCATCGCCGAAGCCGCAACGTTCGCGGGTGTGAAGGCCGACGACGACACGATGCGCCAGCTCGAGCTGCTCAAGCTTGCCAGCACCGTGCCCGCGCCCGACGACGCGGCGAAGCGCGAAGAACTCGCCGACATCACCGCCAAGCTGGAGAGCACGTATGGAAAGGGCAAGTTCTGCGAGAACCCGGACAAGCCGGAGTCGTGCAAAGACCTGGGGCAGCTCTCCGACGTGCTGGCGAGCAACCGCGACTACGATGCGCAGCTGAAGGCATGGGAGGGCTGGCGCACGATCTCGGTGCCGATGAAGCAGGACTACGCGCGGTTCGTCGAGCTGGGCAACGAGGGCGCCAAGTCGATCGGCTACGGCGACATGGGCGTGCTGTGGCGCAGCCGCTATGACATGAGCCCGGACGCCTTCGAGCAGGAGATGGACCGCCTGTGGGCGCAGGTCAAGCCGCTGTACGACGCGCTTCACTGCCACATCCGCGCGAAGCTTAGCGAAGAGTACGGCGCGGACAGGGTCCCGGCCGACGGCATGATCCCCGCCCATCTTTCGGGCAACATGTGGACGCAGGACTTCGTGAACCTTTACCCGATGCTGGAGCCCTACAAAGGGCAGCCCAGCATCGACGTCACGGCGGCGCTGCAAAAGAAGAAGACCACCGAGATCGACATGGTGAAGATGGGCGAGGCCTTTTTTACGTCGATGGGCCTCAACCCGCTGCCCGACACGTTCTGGGAGCGCTCGATGTTCGTGAAGCCGAAGGACCGCGACGTCGTGTGTCACGCGAGCGCGTGGGACGTCACCTCGAACAACGACCTACGCATCAAGATGTGCATCAAGGTCAACCACGAGGACCTCGTCACCATCCACCACGAACTCGGGCACAACTACTACTACAACAACTACTTCACGAAGCCGGTGCTCTATCAGAGCGGTGCGCACGATGGTTTCCACGAAGCCATCGGTGATGCGATTGCGCTGTCGATCACGCCGAAGTACCTCAACCAGATCGGCCTGCTCTCGAAGGTGTCCGAGAGCGACGAGGCGGTGATCAACAAGCAGATGCAGGACGCGCTGGCCAAGATCATGTTCCTGCCCTTCGGCAAGATGATCGACCAGTGGCGCTGGGACGTGTTCTCCGGCTCGGTGAAGCCCGAGCAGTACAACGCCCACTGGTGGAAGCTGCGCGCCAAGTACCAAGGCGTCATGCCGCCGACCGAGCGCGGCGAAGACAGCTTCGACCCGGGCGCGAAGTACCACATCCCTGCGAACACTCCGTACGCGCGGTACTTCCTCGCCCACATCCTGCAGTTCCAGTTCCACAAGGCGATGTGCGATGCGGCAGGCCACGAGGGACCGCTTCACACGTGCTCGGTGTATGGCAGCAAGGACGCCGGCGCGAAGCTGGCGGCGATGCTGGAAATGGGCGCGAGTAAGCCGTGGCCCGATGCGCTCGAGAAGCTGACCGGTACGCGCGAGATGGACGGCGCTGCGGTGCTCGAGTACTTCGCGCCGCTGATGGGCTACCTCGAGGAGCAGAACAAAGGCCGCACGTGCGGTTGGGATGCGGGTTCCTGAGAACCCGTCTGCGGAAGCTGAACACCGTTGGGCGGCCCTTTGGCCGCCGGCCTTCCGTACGCCCTCGAAGCTCGCTATGGTCAGCGGCTTCGGGGGTTTTGCATGGTTTCTGCTCGAATTGTTCTCGTGTGTGCACTCGGCATCGCTGCTGGATGCGGGTCTGAGCCGATCAACCCGTTTGCGGGCGCCGGGGACCCGAACGCGAGCTCCGGGCGAGGGACCGGCGAGAGCAACGGATCTACGTCGAGCGACAACCTGACGACCGGGATTTCGATCAGCGCCTCCGCCAGCGCGAGCGCGGGCGGCACGTCGCAGGGCTCGAGCGGTTCGACCAGTGGACGGGGTTCCGAGGGCACCTCGGGCTCGACTGGCGCCGACTCGGGCAGCACCGCGTCGGTCATCGAGACCACTGGGGACGAGACCACCGGGGGGCGGACGACCGTTGCCACCACCGACGTGGCGGGCAGCTCATCGACCGGGGACTCGACGAGCAGCTCGAGCTCCAGTTCGAGCTCCAGCTCGAGCTCCAGTTCGAGTTCGAGTTCGAGTTCGAGCTCCAGCTCCAGCTCGACCGGGGGCTGCGACCCGATCCCCACCGACTACGACGACTGCTTCAACTCCGGCAACGGCGTCTGCGATACCCCTGACTCGACGTGTCTGCTCAACGACACGACGAACCCCTCGCACGGCGCTTGCGCTGCGCTGAACTGCATCGACGACTGTGACTGCCCGATCGCGCCCGACACCGGCACTGCGGTGTCGACGTGCGGAGACATTCTCTCGGGCGGAGGTACGGCGTGTTACCTCGACTGCTCGGGTGCGGCGACCTGTCCCGACGGGATGGAATGCATCGCGAACACGCTGTGCATGTGGCCCGACCTGATCTGCGACGACCCGCCGCCCGCGGGCGACTACGCGGACTGCATCACCGACGGGACCACAGCGTGCAACAACCTGTCGGCGACGTGCCTGCAGGACGACACGATGGCGCCCACGTTCGGTGTTTGTGCTCCCCAGGGCTGCGAGACCGACTGTGACTGTCCGGCCGCGCCCGGGACCGGTGACGCCACCGTCTCGTGCGGCTCGATCGTCGAGGGGGGCGGCAACGCCTGCTTCCTCAGCTGCTCGGCAGGGGAGACCTGCCCCGACGGCATGACGTGCTTCGACGACTTCCTGTGCATGTGGATGCCCTAATAGGCGTTTGAGAAACGCGCGCGGTGTGCAACGGTCGCGACGCGATGACCGTTGCACGCTGCACCGTAGCCGCTGCTCTTCTCCTGCTCGCGCCCGGTTGCGACAAGCTCACTGACGCGTCCTCCGAAGATGGAGCACCCGCCGAGGCGCCTGCAGACGAGGCGGAGCCCGAGGCGGAGGGCAAGTCGGAGGACGACGGGGCGGACGACGACGTCGGGACGCCGATGCCTCGCGAGGACGTTCCTCCGGAGGCGCCTCCGAACATTCCCGGCCTGACGTGCGCCAGCGGGACCACGGCGCACGGCGGGGCGCCGCCGACGGGCAACGAGGCCTGGTGCGAGAAGCCGGCGTCCGAGGGAGGGGTCGGCGTACGCCATGGCCGGTTCATTCGCTGGCACGACGGGACCGAGCAGAAATGGCGCGAAGGGGACTACCAGGACGGCAAGCGCCACGGGCCGTGGACGACCTGGCATGAGGGCGGCAAGAAAGCCGACGAAGGCGAGTACGCAAACG
>JBCCQM010000351.1:0-4927 GCA_039024335.1 Myxococcota bacterium | reverse complement strand
GAGCTGTTGGGTATGTGCGCTGCTTGCCCTGGCGCTCGGACAGGGCCGCAGGTCGGCAGGAGGGATGATCGAGGCGAAATAGCGGGAACGGTCCTGTTTTCAAGAAGTTTGAGTCGTGAGTGGCTGCCCCAGTCGAGGGCCGCAGCTGGCCGCTCCACTAGCCACCCCCCGGCTGCTGTGGCCGCCACTTCCCCGCGCAACTCACCCCGCCCCCTCGAGAAACCCAATGATTCCGTGCCAAGGCTCCTGGCACGGGGCTTGTACTTCTCGTGGGCGTCCGGGCAACTGGACGACAACACAACCCGACTCAATCCTCCGATCCGTTCAAGTCTTCGGCCGACGCTCCTCCCCGGGAACGTCGGCTGAAGCATTTGGTTCGGCTTTTTCGCCAGGGGAGTGGGCGCGTGGCGGGTCCGCGGCACCGGCTGACGTCGTAGCCACCGGCGGCTGGTGTCGCTGCCACCTGGGCGTGTTGGAGGACCCTGGGTCCGTCAGAAATCCAATGATTCCGTGGCGGGTGTTCTGGCACGGGGCTTGTACTCCTAGTGGGCGTCCGGGCAACTGGACGACAACACAACCCGACTCAATCCTCCGATCCGTTCAAGTCTTCGGCCGACGCTCCTCCCCGGGAACGTCGGCCGAAGCATTTGTCACGTCGGAACCGATGGTCGAGTTCGCGCAGGCTGCTAAGCCGACGCGACGGGGAGTCGATGAGTACGCAACGCGACACGCGGGCCGAGGTTCGGGCGCTGCTTCGCCTCGGGCTGCCGGCGGCGGGAACCCAGCTTGCGTCGATGCTGCTGGGCGTCGTCGACACGATGATGGTGGGCCGCTTGAGCACCGAAGCGCTCGATGCCGTGGCCCTGGGCCACCTGTGGATCTACGGCACGATGATCTTCGGGATGGGTCTGCTGTGGGGCATGGACCCGATCATGTCGCAGGCCCACGGCGCCTCGGATGGACCGAAGGTCGCGCGGACGCTTCACGCGGGGCTGGTGCTGGTCGCCCTGCTCATCCCGCCGCTGTGGTGGGCGTGGTCGCAAACCGAAGCGGTGATGCTGTTGTTCGGGCAAGCCCCCCACTTGGCCGAGGCGGCAGGCACCTATGTCGAGCTGCAGCGTGTCAGCATGGTGCCGTTCTTGGTTTTCCTGGCACTGCGCCAGTACCTGCAGTCGCGCGGCATCGTGCTGCCGGCGCTTGGCGTGATGGTGTTGGCCAACGTGTTCAACGTGGCGGCGAACTGGGCCCTCATCTATGGGCACCTCGGGTTCGAGGCGCAGGGCCTCGAGGGGGCCGCCCGCGCGACGGCGGGCACGCGCATGTTCTCGCTCGGCGCGATGCTGGTGTGGATGTACGTGGGCAAGCTTCACCGCGGTGCGTGGGTGCGACCCACGGCGGATTCGCTGTCGTTGCACCGCGTTTGGGGCATCGTGCGGCTCGGGCTGCCCATCGGGGTGCAGTACTTCCTCGAAGGCTGGGCGTTCCAGGTCTCGACGCTGCTCGCAGGTCGCATCGGTGAACCGGAGCTCGCGGCGCACACGATCGCGCTGAACCTGGCGTCGCTTACGTTCATGCTTCCGATGGGGCTGTCGCTGGGTGCGTCGACGCGCGTGGGCAACCTCGTGGGAGCTCGAAAGCCGGAGCAGGCAGAGCACGCCGCTCGGCTCTCGCTGGGCATGGGCGCGGCGATCATGGTCGTCAGCGCGGTGGCGTTCGTGGTTTTCAAAGAAGAACTGCCGCGCCTGTACACCGAGGACATCGTCGTCATCGGCCTCGCCGCTTCGGTGTTGCCCATCGCGGGCGCGTTCCAGGTTTTCGACGGGGTGCAGGTCGTGGGAGGGGCCATCCTGCGGGGCGTGGGATCGACCCGGCCCGCTGCGATCTTCAACCTGGTGTCCTACTACGCGCTGGGGTTGCCGATCGGCATCGCGCTGGCGTTCGGCCTCGGCTGGGGCGTGCAGGGCCTGTGGACCGGGCTCGCGGCGGGGTTGGCCATCGTGGCCGCCGCGCTGCTGTGGTGGATTCGGACGCGGGTCCGCTACGCGCCGCTCAACCAGCAAAGCCCGTGACGCGCTTGGCCAGCGCGAACATGGGGCTCGCCGTTCGCAGCACCATCCCGTTGAACCGCTCGAGCAAAGGCGAGCGTGCTTCGGCCAGGACGCGAAGCGCCTCGATGCGATCGTACGAGTCCTCTTGGGACACGATCATCCCGTCGTCGTCGTACGCGATGTTCGAGATCCCGCGGAACTGAAAGGGGGTGCCATCGCGGCGTTCGTTCGGCAGGCGGTTGAACCACTGCGTGACGACGCGGCCTTCGTCGATCGCGGTCCAGGTGATGGGAAAGACCCACTCCTCGAGGCCGGCCATGCTCTCGCGGAGGAACTCGCGGACCGCTTCACGCCCGACGAGCTCGCCGAAGAACGGCTCCCAGTAGCGTCCACCCTCGGCGAAGAGATCGGCCAGGTCGGTCCACCGTCGCGCCTCGTGCAGGGCGCGGTGGCGGGCGTACGCGGCGGCGGTGTCCTCGCGAGAGAGCGTCACGGGCGGCACCGGACCACGGCCGCCCGCTGCCGCTCAACCGGCAAACGGCGAAGTGTGCTTCAGATCGCAATTTCGCGCGCGACGTCGAACATCGAGCGCGGTTGCGCGCGGAACCGCTCGGATTTGTCAGAAAGTGTGTGACAAAGCGCAGATGTCGTACCTTGTCAGATACCTCTGGCGAACGTACGCTCTGGGCGTGGGGATGATGAACTTCCTTGGTTCGCGTGGTTTTGGTGCGGTCGCTCTTGCGATGTCGATGAGCGTCGCGGGCTGCGGCGCCGACGAAGACAACGAAGTGTTCGAGCCCGAGCTCGGCGTCGGTGACGGCCTGGGCAAGGCCGACGGCGTTGGCGTCCCCGGTCTGCCCGTCAACGGCAACTACAGCGATACCGAGGTCTGGGAAGTCAAGAACCAGTGGGAGGACACGGACACCCCCGCCGCCCGCGAAGCCGGCCTCGCCTGGGGCGAAAACAGCGGCCTCAACTGGGATGAGAAGTACGCGCTTTGGGTCGAGTCGCTCGACGTCGTCGACGGCTACTACAACGAGACGTTCCAAATCACGACGCCGTTCGGTAAGTCCGTGCAGGCCGCCAAGCTCGACTGCGCCGACGTGGCGCTGACCAAGCGGGCTTCGTTCGCCGCTTGGTACAACCTTCCGTTCTTCATGACCGCCTTCGATGGCGGCGAGGCGATCTACTTCGGCCACTTCGGCATCCGGACCGCCAGCGGCATCTGGAACAACATGCCGAAGTTCTCGCAGTTCGAGGACTACTCCGCCCTGGGCTCGAGCGCGCTCGCGAACTGGCCCAAAGACAACACGCTGCGCAGCCGTGGCGTGCAAAGCGGTGACGAGCAGGACTTCCTCGGTCCCGACGCTCGCACGGGCACGTGGCTCGACGAGATCCACCTCAACAAGCGTGCCGGTCGGTTCATCCGCCTCATGCTGATCTTCACCGGCTCGCCGCACCTGGCCGATAGCCGCAACACGTTCAACCTCGACCCCGACGCGCTGCGCGAGGGCGACGTCAACCTGCACCGCTGGGCACCCCAGGGCGTGGGTCACACGATGTTCGTGCTCGAGGTCGACAAGCTCGAAGCCGGCAAGGTCGACGCTCGCCTCATCGAAGGCTCGCTGCCGCCGATTCAGCCGCACCTGCTCGACGCCACCAGCTCGAAGATCCGCCTCGTCAACCAGACCGGCGGCGGACCGGGCTACGCGGAGAACAACGGCGGCCTCAAGCGCTTCCGCGTCGCCAAGAACATGGGCGGCTTCTGGACCAACACCTGGATGTCCGACGACGAGGCGTCCTGGATCGACGACCGCGATCACGACGCGATGGCCGAGCGGATCGCCACGCTCAACGCCCTGCTCGGCGAGGTGGCCCCCGAAGAGAAGCTCGCCGCGCTGCTCTCGATCGTCGAGCAGAAGCGTGAGCACCTGCGCGACAAGCCGGCCTCGTGCTCGGCACGGACCAAGCGCGAAGAAGCCTTCGACGAGATCTACGAGCTCTCCGCCGAAGAGTTCGGCATGAGCAAGGCCGAGGTCGACCAGATGTACCGCCTCAAGGAGGACTACATCTTCGCCGAGCTCGAGTACACGGAGTCCAAGACGTGCTGCTGGCTCGGCAGCACCAACGCCATGTACGAGACCATCATCAAGACCAACGTGGAGCGCGAGGAAGAAGCGCAGGCCTGCCTCGAGCCTCTGGTCTTCAAGGCGGTCGACGGTGGCTACGAGGCCTTCCGCGCCGTGGGTCCCGACACCTGGGTCGAGTACAGCAACGACGAGAACTGCTCGCAGGGCGACACGCTCAACGACGTCGAGGTCGACCACAACTGGACCGCGTACTGCGAATGGGTCGAGGGTGGCGGCGATGCTGGCGGTGGCGACACCGGCGGTGGCGACACGGGTGGTGATGACACCGGTGGCGGCAGTGATGGCCCTTCGTGTGAGGGCAACTGCGGCAACTCGGCCGGCGAGTGCTGGTGCGACAGCCTCTGCGAAGAGAACGGCGACTGCTGCGACGACTACCGCACGGTCTGCGGCGGCTGAGTCCACCTCCTCTGACCGATGCTGCGCCGGCGCTGCCCCCTTGGGCACGCCGGCGTTTTCGTGCGCGCTCGGATTCGTAAGAAATTTGCCTCGAGGCGTGAAAACTACCTTGCGCACACTGTAGGATGAGGTATGAACCTGTGCGTAGGGATGAGAGCCCGCGAGACTCTCTCCTCACTGTCACAAATCTCCTGAATCAACGTTTCTCTCTCGCAACGCTCTGCACATCCCGCTCCTACCCGTGCAGAGAATCCCGGAGCGCCGGGGCCCCACCCCCCCAACGCCCACGCGCGCCACAAATTGGGTAAGCCAACCACCGCAGCCGGGGGGGGG
>JBCCQM010000350.1:0-4956 GCA_039024335.1 Myxococcota bacterium | reverse complement strand
CCGCGCGCCCACCCGTACCAAGCGCGCCGGGTCGCCACGCGCCCAGCCGCACCACGGCCAACCGCGGTGGATTCACCCCCGGTGCGCAGGCCCCTGCCCCCGCTGCCCTTCGCCCTCCCGCGATGCGTGCCCCGGCGCCTGCACCCTCGGCAGGCGGCGGCTATGCCCCGCCCGCGCCCGACTACGAGGACGAAGAAATCAAGACCGCGATCGCGGCCGAAGCGTACGACCCCGCGCAAGAAGAAGCGAAGACGCGGGTGTCCGGCACGACGGCGGATGACGTGCGCGCGTTCCTGGCCGCCGCCCCGCCCGCGCAGCTGGGCGCAGAGTCGCAGCCGTCCCTCGTCGAGAAGACCCAGGTCGCGCCCACGACCGCAGCGGACGTCGCCGCGTTCATCGCCGCCGCGCCTCCCGCCAACCTCGCGAGCGAATCCCCCTCGCCCATGGTCATGAAGACGCAGGTCGCGCCCGCGTCGGCCGCCGAGATCAGGGCGCTGGCCGAAGCCGGCGCGCTCGCGCAGGGGAAAAACCCGCAGGACCTCTTCAGCACCCCGTCGGCGCCCACGCGACCGGGCACCGCGCCCAAGGGCGGCACGCAGGAGGTCGCGATCCAACCTCGCGGTGCATCCCCCTCGATGACGGTGCCCAGCCCCGGCGCGGCAGCACCCAAGCCCGGCTTGCCTGCGCCCTCGGACCTGCCCCCGCCCGGCGGCATCACGCAGCCCATGCAGCAGATGCAGGAGCCGGCCCGCCGCGACACGATCATGAACGCGCCGGCGCAGCCGGTCGCGCTCGGAGGCGCGAATCGACCCGCCCCAGCGCCGGCCCCGGGCGCGGCGCCACGCAGCGGTATGCCCGCGCCAGCGTCACCGGCCCTCGAGGAGCAAGCGACCACGCGCATGGCCACGCACGACGTCCCGCCGGCCGCCATGACGGCCCGCCAGGGTTCAGCCGCTCCGCCCCCGCAGCACGCGCCTGCCGGCGCCCCGTCACTGCAGCCGGTTCAGCCCGCACAGCAGGCGTGGGGGATGAATCAGGGCAACACGATGCCGATGCCGATTAGCGACGTCGACGACGAGCCCCTCGTCGTGCCCGGCCGGAACGGCAAGATCATCGCCATGGTGATCACCATCGTGGTCGGTATCCTCGTCGGCGGCCTCGGCGTGTGGTTTTTCGTGCTCCGCAACTGACGAGATCCACAGGTCGGCCCCCGCTTGCGCGCGGGCATCTGACCGAGGCAGGCTCGAGGCGTGCCGGTCCGGATCTGCTTCGTGTGCCTGGGCAACATCTGCCGCTCCCCGACGGCTGAGGGCGTCTTTCGCCACCTGCTGGCCAAGCGCGGGCTGACGGGTGCGTTCACCGTGCAGAGCGCCGGGACGGCGGCGCACCACGTCGGAGAGTCGCCCGACCCGCGCTCGACGAAGGCCGCAGCCGCGCGCGGCATCACCCTCGAGGGCGCGGCGCAGCGCTTCGACGCCGAAGACTTCGAGCGGTTCGACTACGTCATCGCGATGGATCGCAGCAACCGAGACGACCTCCGCGCTCGCGCGCCCACGCCTCGCGCGGCGGACAAGGTCGCCCTGCTGCGGGCGTGGGATCCGGACAACGACACGAACGCGGACCTCGACGTGCCCGACCCGTACTACGGCGGCCCGTCGGGATTCGACGACGTGCTCGACCTGTGCCAGCGCAGCTGCGCCGAGCTGCTCGACGAACTTCAGCCCACGCGCGCATGAGCATCGAGCAATCGCTCGGTGCCCTGCTCGGCACCGAAGTCCACGCGGCCCGACCGGTCGCGGGCGGCGACGTCTGCTCGGCCTGGTACGCCCGGACGGAAGACGGCCGCGAGGTCTTCGCCAAGACGCATCCGCGGGGTGCGACGATGTTCGCCCACGAGGTCGCGGGGCTCCGCTGGCTCGCCGCGGCCGAGGCGGTTCGCATCCCGGAGGTCCTCGCGCACGACGACACAACCCTCGTCTTGCGCTGGATCCACGCCGGCCCACGAACGCCGGACAGCGATGCGGCGCTCGGCCGCGGACTCGCGCAGCTGCACCGGTCCGGCGCCACCTCATTCGGATGGACCGCGGACAACGAGCTCGCAGGACTGCCCCAGGACAACCGGGCCCGCGACGATTGGCCGAGTTTCTACGCGCAACAGAGAGTCCTGCCCCTCGTGAAGCGATGCATCGACGGCGGCCGGCTTCCCGCCTCCACGCGCACGACGTTCGAGCGCCTCGCCGAGCGCATGCCCGCCTTGTGGGGGCCCGCCGAGCCGCCCGCGCGCCTGCATGGAGACCTCTGGTCGGGCAACGCGATGACCGACACCGACGGCGCCCCGGTGCTGTTCGACCCTGCCGTGTACGGGGGACATCGCGAGATCGACCTGGCGATGATGCAGCTGTTCGGGGGATTCGCACCCACGTGCTTTGCGGCCTATGACGAGGTGCATCCTCGCGCCCACGAACACGAAGACCGGGTCGAGCTTGCTCAGCTCTACCCGGTCTTGGTTCATGTGGCCCTCTTTGGCGGGCACTACGCGCAGGCGGCCCAGCGCATTGCGCGTCGATACGCCGGCCTCACCCCCACGGCATGATCGAGACCTTGCCGAGGTCGTTCCAACCGACGGCCTCGTTGACCCAGCGCTTCTCCAGCTTCAGCTCCCCGTGCTCGCGCGTGACCATGATGTTGGTCATCCAGGCGTCGTCGTTGCGCTCGGGGAAGTCGCTGCGGTAGTGCGAGCCGCGACTCTCAGTGCGTAGGTCGGCGGCGCGCGTGATCACGTCGGCGACGTCGAGCAGGTTGCGCTGCTCGGCGAGGGTGACGAGGTCGAATGGCTCGGCGATGTTGAGGTCCTCATCGAGCCGACCCCGCTGCTCGGCGATGAACGTCCGCGCCGCCTGCAGCTGCTCCGCGTCGCGCTCGACCAGAAGCTTGGCCCACATCTCGTGCTGGAGCGGAGCGAGAAGCTCTGTGGGGCGGGTCCCACCGCGCGCTTCCTTCGCCTTGGCGACCCAACCGAGCAGCGCCTCGACCTGTGCGCTGTCGAGTTCTTTCTGCGGCCGGTCCTTCGCCACCGCCGCGGCGTGGGTTCCCGCGCGCCAGCCGAACACCTGAGACCCGCCGAGCATGGTGCCGCCGACGCGGTCGGCCCCTTGCCAGCCCGCGGTCTCACCACAGGCGAACAGGCCGGCGATGCGCGTCTGGGCGTGCTTGTCGATACGAACGCCGCCGTTGCTGGTGTGGTGGTGCATCTGCACCTGAAGCAGGTCGGTCTCGAGGTTGATCCCGACGCTGTTCATGTACTCCTCGAACACCTCGGGCTGGAAGCCGCGCTGCGTCCCGGAGAGGTCCAAGAAGATGGCGTCGTTGTCGGTTCCGCGTCCCGCGACGGCTTCACCGTGAATTGCACGGTCGAGGTGGATCGCTGCATCGCGGCAGCTGACCGGCCAGTGGAACGCCTTGAGGTTGGAGACCTCCTGCAGCTCGACGCCAGCGGGCAAGTAGTCCTTCACGAAGGCTTTGCCCTCGCGGTTGAACATCTTGTACGGCTCCGGCATCTCGTAGAGCATGATCATCGCCTGAGTGGGCCATGTCGTGGCGATGCCCTGCTGCATGAACTCCATGTTGAACAGCTCTGCACCAGCGCGCAGCGCCATTGCGTAGCCGTCCCCCGTGTTGCCCGGCGGGTTGAAGCTGTACTTGAAGAGCTGACCGACGCCGCCGGTCGCAAGCACCACCGCGCCGGCGTGGATGACGAAGGGCGTACCGTCGTCGTGAATGCCGACCGCGCCGCGGCAGCGTCCATCTTCGACGATGAGGTCGGTGAGGTTGGCCTGCTCGACGACCTGCGTGTTCGTGCCCTCGATGACCGCCTTTTGAATCTGGACGATGTTGTTGGTGCCCTTGGACTCTTCGGTCGCAGGCATCGTCGCGAGCATCTTGCTCTGGAAGCGCATGCCCATCGAGCGCAGGCGCTTGATCGCGTCGGTCACCTCATCGACGAAGATCTGGCACAGCTCGCTGTCGGCGGTGCCGAGCCCGAGCTGACACATCGCACCATGAACCTGCTCGGGCGGGTTGAAGAGACCACCTTTGGGACCGACGGTCCGGATCGTCCAAAAGTCCGCCTTGGGGTTGGACGTCGCGCCTGCGCCCCGCACACCCGGCACGCCGAAGCGGCCTTTGACCGCCATCATCGTCCGCGCGCCTGCGTCGTGCGCCGCAATCGTGGACGCCGTGGCAGCACCACCGCCACCGACGACGAGCACGTCGGTCTCGTAGGTCTTCATGCCGGCATCATGCCCCAGCGCGGCCGGGGTGTCAGCGGTCCCCCGACATGCGCGAACGCTGCAGCATCACCGGCCGCCGGAGGCGCTTGTGGGCTGCTAGCGCTTCGCTTTGAACTCTTTGATGTCGATCGAGTCCAGCAGGTCCTGCGGGAGCCGGTTCTTCGTGAAGCTGCGCGCCGGCTGAAGCGGCCGCGTGGCGTCCACGCCCATCTTCGCGCTGCGGCCGTCCTCGGTGCGGCACGAGGGATCCAGGGGCGTGCCCTGCTCGCCGTCGAACACGTAGACCTTGGCGTCCGCTTGGGTCTGCAGGGCCATCGCGGCCATCACCTGACGCAGGTCCCCAGGGTCGACGTCGGCGTCGACCACGAACACGTGCTTCGAGTAGATGTCGGCGCGCAACAGCGCCTCGATCAACCGCCGCGGCTCGTCGTCGTCGGCCTTGTCGAGCGCCACGACCGCCGTCAGCGGCGCAGGCAGAGCGACACCGGCGACCGACTTCGCGATTGCGTTGGCCGTCTTGCGGGTGCGGTGCTCGATGGCCGGCATCGAGAGCACCAGGTGCTCCATGCGGCCCGAGATGATGTCCTGAAACAGAAAGTCCTCGCGGTGCGTCATCGAGGAGACTTTGAAGACTGGCGTCTGCGTGATGCCCGTGCCGTAGCCGGTG
>JBCCQM010000349.1:0-4969 GCA_039024335.1 Myxococcota bacterium | reverse complement strand
CGCGGCGGCGGTGACCCTACGTACATCGGACACGGTCCAGCCTCCTCGCTGGGTGAAGGGGAAACGAACGGGGTGAGGGGAAGGGGAACGCAACAGCAACCGCTGCGCAGACGCGGCGACGAGCCGCGCTCAGCCCTTGTCGGCCTTGGCCTTGCGAACCATGCAGTGCTTCTCGTAGCCGCAGTCTTCGCACCGACCTCGCAGGTAGCCCTGCACCACGCCAGCCGCACCACCGTAGACCCGTACGTGGATCTTCAGGCAGCGTCGCTCTTTCTTGCTCTCGAACGGCGTGATGCAGACCTTGAGCCCATCGCAGCATCCGCCCTGCACCGAGAACGCGTGGACCGGCACGCCGCGTGGGCTGGAGCTCGAGATGCAGTCCTGCCGGTCTTCATCGATCTCGTACGAGCGGATGTACGCGAAGCGGTTGACGCTCCCGTCGTTGTTCAACGCTTCGAGGAACATCGACTTGGCGTGGAACAGGTCACCGCGGTGGTCGACCTCGATGACGACGTCACGCCCCTGGCTTGGGATCGGGTCCGCCGCAGGGACCTCCACGAACACACCGATCCGCTGGTAGTCGTAGCAGTCCTCGTCATCGTCGTACGATCCGTTCCGCGTACCGCAGGTGGCACAGGCAGCCCCGGGGTTTTCGCCGCCGACACCGACCGCAGACGCGGCTCCTGGCGAGCGATTCGCGTAGTCATTGAGTTCCGTCATCGTGTTCGTCCTTGCGCGGGTCGTCTCAAGGGTCGTGGTGCTTCGCTCGCGCCGACCCAACCGGCGAGCGCACCTTCTCCGTCACCGCGCAGGCCGGCCAGGGGCATGCGCAGTCGGACGCGAGAGTTTGAAGTTGTGGGGAAGGGGAGGGCAGTGAGCGCGAGGCTCAGTCGCCCATCAGCATCCGCAGGGTGCTCGCGGAGGCGCGCCCCAGAGCCGCCCCGGCGCCACCGAGCATCGCCGCCGATGTCTTGGGGTGCTCGTCGAGGAACACAGCCCCCACCAACGCACCGACGCCCACGATCCCCGAAAGGACGGCGTCGGCGGGCTCGGAGAGGTCAGCCGCCTGTGCGACGCCTTCGAGCGCAGCACCGCTGGCCACCGCCGAGACGACCTGCGGCGTCTTCGTGCTGTTCATGACCTCTTTGAGGTCTTCAAGCTGGACCTTGGTCTCTTTCTTGTAGCGGCGGGAGAGGTCCCGCTGCTGGCGGTCGAGCATCTCCGAGACGTCTTGCTCGTCGTACATCACCGGCACCATCTCCGTCGTCATCGTCCTTGCCATCGTGTTCCATCGCTCCCCGTGCTTGCAGTCCTGTCCAAGTCGACACGGCCGGCACGGGGTGGTGCAGCAGCTCGTCGACCTCGCTCCACCTCGGCTTGAAGGCGATTGGCCGACCTCGCAACGGCATTTTTTTTCGCCAATTGGAATTTCGAGAGAACCGAATCTCAAAGTTATGGTTGTCTACGGGGGCCCTACTGGCGGTATCCGCTTTTTTCGCAAAAGTTATGGTTCATAACCCCCTCTACGGTCCTGGTTATGGTTCATAACTCGCGATCTGAGGCGTTTTTGACCCCCGAAAAAATCACCTCAAGCTGAGGGTGGCCATGCAGTTTTCCCTCGTCGCCGACCCACCGGGCTCCTCCATCCACCACCGTGCGCTGAAAGCTCGCGACGAGTTGGTCTCCAAACTCCTCGCGCACTGGCAAGACCTCGCCGAGATCCAGTTCCTCTTTCACGGACCCGGCACAACGGGAGAGCGTCTGCCCCACACGCTGGACTGCAACGTCGAAGAAACCGACCGCTACACACCGAAGATCGACGACGAAGGCATCGACGGAAACGAACTCCTGCTGCGCGAGCTACTCGGGGACCTCCAGCAGGAGCGCGCCAACGTTGCCAAGAAGATCGCCGATACGGTTCTGCACGCCTGCAAGGACGCCTACGAGGAGCATCCGCGCGCCCGAACGTTCGAGGCTCGCATCATGCTCTTCGCCAAAGACGGAAGCATCGAACCTGGGACCTCACAAAAGTTCCTGGCCGCCTCCTTGGGCCAGCTTCCGACGTCTGACGAGCCGTCCCACGAGGACCTCGAACGACCCGGTGGCCCCATCGAGCAGCTCACCCGCTCCATCGACCGCCTCGTGGCCAACACTGCCGAGGCCAACAACCAGGTCCGCCTCGAGAAGGGCGACATCCACGAGCGCTACATCGAGCTCACGGACAAGAACATGGGCATGCTCGACAAGTTCAAGGACTTGGTTGAGGTCGCGCTGACCCACGCCAGGCAGCCGCCCGAGCACTACCACCTCGAAGCGACCAAGCTGCACATGCGGGCCAACTCGCACAAGTCCGCACTGGACGCGAACGTCAGAGCCGCCATGGCCCACGAGCGTCAGCAAACCGTGCAGGCGTTCATCAAAGAGAACCCGAACCTTTTGGAAAACCTGCTCACGACCGCCGCCACCATCTACAAACAGCAGCAACGCAAAAAGGCCGCCAACGACCCACCGGGTAACAATGCCCACCCGGACGCCGAGCCGACCGTCGATGCCCACGCCAAGGACACCGAGACCAGCGACAGCGATGCGACCGCGTCCGACGCTCGGGGCCCCCACACCCAAGCGCACGCCGGCCAAACCGCCCCCGGCAACAACACGCAGGCCCGGACCACGGTGAACGACACGAGCCACCACGCGCGCGGCAGTGCCAACACCAACCACAGCTCCGGTACGAACCCGAATACCAACGGCGACCCATCGCCGGGCCACCGAGGCCCGGCTTCCCCGACGTTGTGTCGCGGCGCGCAGAAACTCAGCGCGCTCCTGGGACCCAGCGTTCAAGCCGACCTGCAGCGCAACCTCGACCCCGCGCGGTGGAAGACTCTCGCGCCGCTGTTCTCCTGCATCAGCGAGGCCGCGTTCCGCCGACAGGTCAACCGCATCTCGGCCGAGCTGACGCAGCTCGGCGATGGCGACCACGCGGTTTTTCTCGAAGGGCTCCGGGAATCGATCCCGACGCCGGCTCTTGCCCCGCTGAACATGCTCCTTGTCCAGTACGGCCTGAACGTCTTCTGAGGACCGGTCGCGCCTTCACGATGAAGACCGTGCATGCACTCGGACCCGCGGCTCGCGCCGCCCCTATCACAAGCGATCGAAGTTTCCGTGCAACGATCGGAATGCCGCGGTCGACGACAAGGGTATGGCTCGCACGGTTGAGGTTGTACGCACACAAACCTCGCCGCTGCCTGCGCTTCCCTCACAAAACACGGCGCGGTCCGAGCGCGAACCTGCACGACCTGCGGCCGGAGCGCTCCCTTTCGGACTCATCGCACCGAACGTCGACGGCCCGCCCCCCACCGCCGTACGCGGCCGCGCATCGGTGCTTCGATGTCTTTGGAGAGCCTCGAGGGTCCCATGCGCTCGACCTGTGACAGCGGGCTCGCCTCGCCACCAGGCGGGACGCGTTTGGTGTCTTGAAACTCGCCAGGGCGCGGCCTTGCGTCCAAGCACAACAGCAGGCGACGGGACGTCGCCTCGAACCTCCCGGAGCGAGCCACGATGACAACCCGCGATAGGACCACTGGGCATCCCATGCCCGCATGGAGACGTACGTCTCGCGCAGAACTGAACAGCGACTCGGCGCCAAGCCGGTGGGCCTCTTGCAGCGTCCGGGAACGGACAGCCCATGGTCAGCCACCTCGCACGCCCAACACGAACCCTGTGTCCGCCACACGGCCTGAAAGGAACGAACCGATGCAATCACCATCAACGTCCACTGTCACCTTCGATCGCACGTTCCTGGACGAGCCCTACCGGCGTCGCCAGGTCGGTAACTGGCTTCGAGGCTGGAACGGGGGGCGAAGCAACCAGACCAGAGGATGTCGTTCTCTCGACCTCCACTACTTTGCCGCATTCGCCCTTGGGGAGAAGAGCATCCCCAAGCCGAAAAATCGCGATGACATCCGGGCTGCACTCGTCCTCTTCGGCGTCCTCCGTGGAGGCCAGTCCGCGACCATCGCCCACCGCTTCATCGAAACGCGGAGGCACGACGACGCCCCCTCCACCCTCATCCGTCGGATGAAAACGCTGCGAAGCCTCGCGAACTACCTCCACAGCAAGGACAGCTCCCTCCGCATTCGAGATGCGCTCCCCATGCCCACGGTATCGAGCCTCGAAGCGAGGCCGTCCGACGTCGACGCCGAAGAGTCCGAACTCCAAGACCTCCCCATCGCGGCACGTCCCCGCGCACAGTATTTTCTCCAGTCGCGCGATCACACCATCGTCAGCCTGCATACGAACGCCGCGCTCCCTCCCTCTGTGCTGCAGGACCTCAACTGGAGCGCCGTCGACTTCGTCGACAGCCCTGCCACCAGCAACGCCCCCCCAACGCCCGCCCGTGTACGTATCCCGCGAAACAACGGACAGACGCACGCGCGCAGACTTGGACACTACGCGACGTCTTCTCTCCTCGGCTGGGCAGACACCTACACACGGCGCTTCGGCGGAAGGCTGCCCGACCGCCCCGTGTTCGTCAGCCTTTCCGGCGCTCGGCTGAGCCCCTCTCGCCTCTACCAGATTGTGGACGCGTGACGAGCGGGGCCCAGGCGGTAAGGACGGGCGACGCCTACCGGATGCCTTGCTGCACCCGCAGGTTTCGCAGCCACAGCCGCACGAAGTCCCGCAGACTTCGGTACCGCCGTCGGTACACACCGGTAATGCGCTCCCCATTGAGTTCGAGCGCCACCGTATAGACCGGGATGCCGCCGTCCTGCTGGAACGTCACCGGGAACCATCGCCCCTGCGTGTCTTGGAACAGCACCACGTCGGGGTCTCGCATCATGTCGCCGTTCTGCTTGAAGTAGTGCGCCAGCGAGTAGATCCGGGGCCCGATGCGCTCGACGTGCAGCGCCATGAGCCCGCCCTCGCTGTTGTCGACCGTACGGGATGAGGGCGCATCGGACGACGTCGG
>JBCCQM010000348.1:0-4972 GCA_039024335.1 Myxococcota bacterium | reverse complement strand
CGCGATCTCCTCGCGGATGGGGTTGGCGTACGCGTTGCCGCGGGGCGCGAGGAGCCCGCTGCACGCTCCCCGCGAGCGCTGCGTACCGTCCTCGTCGATGCTCGTGGAGAGCGTTTTGCCCGCCTCGACGCCCGCGATGTAGACCCCTCCGACCGAGGCGAAGCCCAGCACGACACACATCTCGTTGATGCCGATGCCCCAGGTGAGGTCTTCGTCGTGCGGGTTGTCGTAGCCGCACGAGAACGTGATTGCGCTGAGGTCTTCGACGACGAGAGGGGGATCGAAGACCTGGCCCATGGCCGACGCTCCGAACCCCTGGTGGTCGAGCACGGGCACTTCTTCCTCCCCGTCGAACAGGGAGAGCGTCGCCGTGGTTCCGGTGCCGTGATAGTGGGGCAGGACGTAGTGAAGCGCGAAGCGGCTGATGTCCAGGAACTCCGAGCCTTTGCACTCTCCCTGAAACACGGCCCTCTGCCGAGCGGGAATGTTCAGGTCGAAGTAGCTGAGCATGAACGGGACCACGATGGCCTCGACCAGGGCGGGGTGAATGACGTCGAGGGACATCCATGCCGCCGTGTCGCGGGCGTCGGGCCCGAGGTTGAGGAGGTGGACGCCGGCGACGATTTTGGACCGCGCTGGGATGCGGATGGTCGCGCCCTCGGTGAACCGCATCGACTCTTGCTGCGCTTGGGTGGACTGCGCAAAGAGAACGGTGCCCGCCAGCGCGGCCGAGACGTCCTCGAAGCCGCGCTCGCTGCAGGGGAAGAACCCGTCCTCGCCCGGGTAGACGTCCTCGGGCACGACGAACCAGTTGCTGTGGTGGAACGAGCCTCCGTTTTGAAACTCTACTCCTTGCACGTATAGCGGAGCGTCGTTGTCGACCGTCCAGGCGTAGCAGGTCATCGTCTCCTCGCTGCCCGCGAGCGCGAAGGGGTCGACCGCGTGCACGACGTGTCCGCTGGGCTCCGCGTCGGCGGGCATCTGCGGGTCGGGAAGGGGGTCGCGCGGCGCCGGGTACTCCTCCTCGGGTTCGCTGCAGCTGAGCATGACCAGGACGAGGGAAACGAGGGAGAGTCGTGTGTTCACGGCGGACCTTCAGTAATCGATGCGGAACCCGAGGCTGGGGAAGATGGGCAGGCCGATCGCGTCGGCGCGACGCGAAAAATCGGCGTTGTAGATGTAGGCCTCGGGGTTGAGCTTGTTGTAGACGTTTTGCACGTCCACGTAGGCGCTGAGCTGCACCCGCTGGAGCACCCAGGACTTGTCGACGCGCAGGTCGAGCTGGTGGAACGTGGGGAAGCGAGCGCCGTTGGGCGAGCCCGCGGCTGCCAGGGGTTCCTCTCGTGGTGGGACCCAGACCACGCCCACCACGTCGGTGAACGGGGCACCGCTGACCAACCGGAAGCGTCCGCCGATCCGCCATCGATGCGGCAGCTGGTAGCTGGCGAGCAGCACGAGGTTGTGCCGCTGGTCGAACGAGCTGGGCGTGACGTCGGGGGCCGAGGCGACGCCGACCCGGTCGAGGATGCGGTCCTCGACCCGCGCGAGGGTGTATCCCGCCCACCCCCACAGCTGCGGGCCGAGCCTTCGCCGAACGAGCGCCTCGAGCCCGTAGGCGAGGGACCCGGTCGCGGTCTCGACCCGCAGCTCGCCGTCGTCACGGCGGAAGCCGTCGGCGTTGTCCTGGATTCGAACCCACGAACCCATCTCGACGAACCAGGAATCCCCGAGCTCTCGGCCGAACGCCGTGCTCGCCTGCGCGGCGCGGGCGACGGACAACCCACCGGGGACGGGAGCGAAGCCCGCTCGAGGTTCGAGCGAAAGCAGGGACGCAGGCAGGACGACTCTGCCCGCGATCTGGTCGGCGGTGCCGCCGACGAAGTCGGCGGAGACCGTCGACTGCTGGACGCGGGCCTGCGAATAGAGCCCCAGTCCCATCGACCAGCGCCAGCGCGGAGCGAATCGCCAGTGCGCGCTGAGTCGGGGGTCGATGGCCGTGGCGGCCGCATCGTCCAGCGTGAATGCGCTGGCGCGAAGCCCCGGCGAGAACGTCCACTGCTGGACGGCGAGCGAGGATTGGACGTACGCACCGACGGTCGACGCCACGCCTTGCAGCTGCTCGGAGCGCGGGGGCTCGCCGGTCGAGACGTTTCCAGGGCGCTTCAGGTCGGTACGAAACCTGTCGACCTCGGCGTCGGCGCCCACCGTGACCGAGGTCGACCGCGTTACGCTGCGGCTGGCCTCGGCCCGGACGCTCACCACGGCGTCTTCACGGATCGACGTCGACGACGACACGAGGGGCTGGCGCCATCCGTTTCGTTCGAGTCGCGCCGAGGGCGTCAGCCAGAACGACCATGGCCCGCGGCGGACGCGGTACGACAGGTCGGCGCGGTGGAACTGCGCGACCATCTCGAAGACTCGGAACGGCCGCGAGCCGAAACCCGCAGAGCGTGCCTGCAGGCGATCGCCGGCCCCGAGCGCGCGGACGGAGAGGACTCCAGGGCCGACGGGGTGGTCGAAGAACGCCTGGTAGTCGTAGTAGCGCGGGAGCGTGAAGGCGGCGTCTTCGGCGACGCGTTCAGCGGTCATCAGCACCGCATCGACCCATCCGCGCTGGGCGGCGGCGTAGTACGTGCCCTTGCCGACGGGTCCGTGGACCGACGCTCCCATGCCGAGCAGATCGACGCGCCCGTGTCCGTGGACGCCGCTGCGATCGGGCGTTGCCGGGTGCAGCACCACGAGGCCGCCCGTGGCGTCTCCGTAGCGCGCGCCGAAGTTGCTCGGCACGAACTCCATGCGGTCGATCGCGTCCGCTGGAACTACGCTGGCGATCGCGAGCGAGTGGAAGGCGCGCGGCAGGGCGTGGCCGCCCAAGAACACGCGCGACTGGTTGGGAGACGCGCCCCGGAGGATCAACAGCCCGAACCCCCCGGGCGTTCGCGCCACGCCCGGCAGGTTCTGCAGCGCGCGCAGGGGATCGCCTTGAGTGCCGGGCGCGGTCCGGATCTCCTCCGACTCCATCGCGGTGCTCTTGACCTGCTCCGGCGGTGGGTCGGCGCGCGTGCGGACGACCGTACGCATGGCCGTGGACTCGTCGACGGGAGCAAACACGACGACGCTGCGCCGCTGCGATCGGGCGACGTCGACGACCTGCTCGGTGCGTGCGTAGCCGGGCGCGATCACGACGAGGCGTACCCTCGCCGCGGGCAGGTTCGGAAACGTGAAGCGACCGTCGGCGTCGGTCTGCGTGGTCTCGATCCACGCCGGTGGGGCCGCGGACGGGTCCAGGTGGTCCGCGGGATCGAGGGGTCCGAGCGCAGCATCCGGCGCTCCGGGCACGGCGAGCACGCGGGCTGTGGCGATCGGCGTTCGGCGGCCGGCCTCTCGAAGCGTGCCATGGAGTGTGTCGCGGGCAGCCTCGGACTGCGGTGCCGTGCTTTGCGCCTGCGCGGGGCTCGAAGTGAGGACCCCGAGGAGGACGGCCGTGCCGAACCATCCCGTCAAGGCGCCGCGACCTCGAAGTGATAGGTGGTCCAGGCGATGCCTCCGGCGGGGTCGAAGAGCACCGAAAGCATGGAGAAGGTTGCGGGCTCCGTCGGGGTCCAGATCCGCCAGCCGCCGCGGATGGAGAACTCGAGGATGTCCGGCGAGGCCGTGTAGACCATTCGGCTCGGCGAGAACGGACCGAAGCCGGGGATCCCGTCTGCCGCGAATATGACGAAATCTTGCTGGTCCTTCGGGTCGAAGAAGGACTCGGTCACGTACACCGCGCCAGGCTCCAGCGTGGCCGTACCACCAGGCTCCACCCGAACCGCCCGCGAAGTGTCGGCCGGTGAGCGGCCGTAGTAGGGCGCAAGGACCAGCGTGGTCACCTCCGGGTTGTAGGTCGGGATGACGGGAACGGCCGGGTCGGGCGGGACGAACGACTCGGGCTCGAACCCCTCGTCGACGGCGTGGGTGACGAGTCGCGCCACCGGGCCCAGCAAGATGATGCGATAGCCGACGATGCAGCCCGTCCAGTCGGGCCCGCTGGGATCGGAGATGCGCTCGATGCATCGCTCCGTGTCGAGGTCGGGGTCGGTGTGTCCGACCATGGCCAGGCGCAGCGCCGCTTGCTCTTCGAGCAAGAGGGCGGGGTCCAGCGGCGGGATCTCGAAGCGTGGCCGCGCGCCGCGAGCGATGCGGCAGGCGACGCGGGAAGGGACCGGGCCTTCGCAGGACTCGAACGCCTCGGGGCGCTGCATGGACTCGATGCAGCTTGCGTCGCGCGGGCAGATGAACCAGGCCGGGTCGAGGTCCTCCGTTGCGTACTCGTCGACCGCGTCGGCAACCCATGCAGACACCTCCACCGTGTCGCCCGGCAGCGGCTGGCTGCGGATCCGGTCGGCGGGGATCGGCAGCAGTCCTTCCGAGGCGGGTCCAGGCTCCACGACCTCCACGCGAAACGCCAGCACGCGCGGCTCGTCGCCGAGCAGCCACAGCGGGTCTGGCACGTCGCCGCATGCGCACGCGAGGACGAGCGCAGCAGCCCATCCTGGGCGGCGTATCACGGCCGGAGTATGGGAGAACGGCGCGCGCCTGCCAACCTGGCCGATGCATGCCGAGTCCATTGACGAGCGGGGCGTTGGTCGGGGAGGCCCCGCACGCAGCGAGGCCGGACGCGCACGAAGGGACGTGCGGGCCCGGCCTCAGGGCGTGAGAGCTCAGCCGTCGATGTAGTTCCAGGTGCAGATGTTGTCGATGCAGTCGAAGCCGTCGGTCTCGGGGCAGTCGCAGCTGCTGCCCCACGACGCCCAGTCGCACGCCGCGACCAGTCCTGCGTTGGCGGCCTCGGTGAGAACAGAGGCGTCGGAGTCGAGTCGACCGACCCAGTCACGGGTGCAGCCGCACGAGAAGCCGTCGATCACCGTGCCGCACTCGGAGGCTTCCTCGCAGCCGCGTACGGCCGTGAAGGCCTCGTCGAACGAAGCCT
>JBCCQM010000347.1:0-5042 GCA_039024335.1 Myxococcota bacterium | reverse complement strand
TGAACGTCTCGTCTTCGTCGCGGAGTCGACCGACCAGGTGCGTGTAGTTGGCGCCGAGCGTGAAGTGCTTTCCCAAGCGCAGCGTGACGTTGGCGTTGGGCTGGTGCTCAGAGCCGCCGAACAGCTCGATGTACTCGTAGCTGACGCCGCCGCCGAACGCCCGGCGACCCGGCGCGCCCGCGAACACCCGGTTGCGAAAACCGGTGTAGCGCGAGGCTTCGACCGTGTACTGATACAGGGTGAAGGGGTTCTGCACCTCGTCGACGAAGTGCGCGACCTCGTTGCCCACGTTGGCACCGTTCGCCCAGTTCACCTGCACCTGCGCGCTGGCGTCTTGGCCGAGGCGCGCGTCGTAGTTGGGCGTGGTCTCCAGGCTGTACCGTGGCCCGAAGGTGACATCCCGAATCGCGGGGGCCTTCGGACGTGGCGCGAACTCCAGCCGCGCCTCTTGGCGGCTGGCTGCGGTGCGGCGGTAGAAGCCCAGCCGCGGATCGAAGTCGTCGTCGCTCCACAGCCACAGCAGGCTCGGGCGAACGTACAGCCCGCGATATTCGACGAACGCATGCGCGGATGAGCCCACCTCGCTGTACGGATCGACGGGCTGCGTCCAGTCAGGTCCGACGTCTTCCTCGGGGACGGTGCCTTCCTGTTCGGTCCAGGTCCCGGCGAGGAAGCCATAGGCGCTGAACTTGCCGTCGGCCGCGATGAGCTGCGCATCGACGCCCCCAGCAGCGTCGTCGGCGTTCTCCACCCCACAGCGCTGCCGCCCCAGGAGCATCATGCCCACGTTGACCGCGCGGGTGGCTTGCACGCGACCGCGGCCGACGCTGAAGCTCGCGGGGTCGCTGGCCTCGACGCCGCGCGCCGGGTCCTGGGGCGCGGCCATCGTCTGGACGTGCAGCATGCCGTACTGCACGGCGCCGCTGCGGCCGTAGACCTTGGCGCCGCCCAGAATCGGGACCGGGCTGCCGCCGTTGAGGCCGATGCGCCGAGAGAAGAACAGCTGCGCCTCGCGCCGTCGGCCGAAGTTGAACACCTCGAGGCCGTTGATGAAGAACGGGCGACGCTCGGGAAAAAACAGTGGGAAGCGGTTGCGTGCGACCTGGACCGCATCGGCTTCGACCTGGGCGAAGTCGGTGAGCAGGCTGGCCTCGGTGTACGAGCCCGCGCCAATTTGGACCCGCAGGTCGGCACCCGTCGCGACGTTGGGTCGGCGGGTAGGGTCGGCGCTGAAGCTGCGCTCGAAGTTCGTACGCGCCAACGCGTAGGGCGTGAGCTCGATGGCGCGGCCAGCCTTGATGTTCTTCAGTCCCTCGAGCTGGCCGAACTGGCTCGCGGACATCGGCGAGCGCGGCGGGACGAACAGCCGCCAGTCGTACGTGGCGTTGCTCGAGGGCACATCGCGGGAGATGTTGAGCCCCATCGTTTTGGAGTCGGCGCTTTTGATGCCCAAGACTGCGAAGGGAATCGCGAACTCGACGGTGTACCCGTCTTCGCGGCGGACCGTCTCGGCGCTCCACACCCCGTCCCACTCGGTGATGAAGTCTCGTCCGTCTTCGAGCGCGAGCGCGTCGATCTGCGCGCCATCGGCGTTGACGCCGAAGCTGTAGCCGCTGCGCCGGTTGTAGGCGGGGTCCAGCTTCACGTAGACCGCGTCGTCCGAGAAGATGCCGCGGTTGTCGCGACGTAGCGTGCGAACCGTGACGTCGCCAGGCTTGGAGTGCGCGTCGAGAAAGACGTAGAGGTTTTGGTCGTCGTAGGCGACCCGCAGCGTCGTGCGGTACGGCGCGTCTTGGCCGAGGTTGGGCGAGCGCTCGCGAAAGCGATCGTCCTCGACCGCGAGCGCCCACGTCTTTTCGTCGGCCTTGCCGTCGATGACGATCTCATCGACCGCGCGAACGGCTTGGTAGCGCCGCGCTTCGGGGGCGGTGCTCGGCTGCGCCGCCTCGCTCGGGGGGGCGAGCGCGAGGACGGCACCGGTCAGGACGGCGAACATCGAGTCGAAGGATCAGAAGAGGGACTGCTGACGAGGCGCGGGGGGCGGGGGCTCAACGCGCTCGAGGCAGGATGGATCGTCGTTGGCCACGTTGCCCACCCGTTTGGACACGGGGAGGGACTCCAGCCATCCGTCGTCTGCGGGGGCGAACAGGGAAGAGATCTCGGCGAGCGAGGCGGGCGAGCGGGTCGGGGGGCGCCATCGCAGCCAAAGGTCGGCAGATGCTCCATCGAGCATGACCGGCATGCGGTCGTGGTGCGGCGCGACGAGCTCGTTCGGGGCGGTGGTCAGCACGGTGAATCGACGTTGGACCTCGCCGCTGTTGGGGTCGACGTCGTCGCGGTAGAGCCCAGCAAAGAGGAACGGCTTTCGGTCGGGGCGGCGGAACCAGTACGGCTGCCGGGATCCCTTGGGACCGCTCCATTCGAGAAAGCCGTCCGCGACGACACCGCATCGGCGCGACCACAACGACTCTGCGAACGTCGGTCGCTGGTGAACCGTTTCGCTTCGCGCGTTGATCAGCACGCGGTCCTTGCTCGGAAAGCCCCACGTCGCGGGCTCGAGCCACCGTCCGTCCCGGTCGTCGGACTCGCACACGATCCAGTGCGGATCCGACGGGGCGACGTTGTAGCGGGCGACGAAGCTGGCAAGCAGTGCCGGGTTGTACTGAGCGTCAAGCGCGCGGGCGACTGCGTCGTAGTCGTTGGTGGTGAGCGTGAACCGGCCGCACATCGAGAGATCTCATTCTGCGGTTGGTGCGCATCGAAGAAGGCGCGCGCTTTCGCTCGTCGGGCCGGGCAACGCCGTTTCGACCCGCGAGTTGAGCGGGAACGTCCGTTGTTTTCGCGCAGCACGTTCTCCCCATGCCGCTTGTGTCGGCGTGCCAACACAAAGAGCAAAAGGAAACCACGCCCGAAGCACCGCAAACCTCTACCGCACCCGGCAGGCGTTTGCTATACGAATACCTGTTGAGTGTGGCCTAGCCGACCGGGGCTTCCCCCCTTCCGCATCCAACCCCGGTCGGCTTGGCCCCCAACGCAATGTCTCGACCCATGGCCAGCGACTGAAGCAACGCCTTCAGTCAGACCCCGGACGCTCAGCCTACGAAAGTCGGCTGGGCGTTCTTCGTGGTTGGGTCCGAAGACCCGCCCCCGAAGGTCCGGTTCGCACCGCTATTGGAGTGCTCGCTGGCAAAGCCAGGGCCGCGGAGGGTGGGCGGCGTCTCGAGCGCGGTGACGAAGCGTTGAGGAACGGCGGCACCTCGCGGCGCTACCGAGAACTGAGACACCGCGTCACGCGGTCCTTCCGGACGTGCGCGCGTTTTTTTTCTGCTGCCGCGAGAGGCTCGCAAAGCTGACCGTCAGGAATTGCGGGCGGCGAGGGTCCAGCCTGCCAAATCCCAGTCGCATTTCTACGCGAGGGTAGACGGGAAGCGCGGACCCGCCGGGCGTGCGATCCTGACCTCGTGACCGACGACGAGGTCGTTGAACCACGGGCTGAGGCTCCCGTGCCCCGCCTCTCACAGCTGGCCGGCGTTCTTCTCGCCGTGTCCGCCGTGCTGCCGCTGACCCCCGAAGGGCACTCGTTCCTGACCCTGCTTCAGACGGAGTTTTCCCGAGGACTGCTCGAGGGGTTGCTGATGATGGTGGGCTTCGGCTCGCCGTTCTTGTTCGGCATCGCGGTCGCCGTCGTGCCCAGCGTGGCCCCGTCCCCGATCGCGCGTCGGATTCTTCGCATCCCGCTGGCGTTCTTGCACAGCCAGCTCGTGCTCGTGGCGCTGGTGATCTGGCTGGCCGGCGATGCCATCGCAGAGCTGGCGCTCTTGGGCTTCGCGCTCGTCTCGGGTGTGCGGCTTGCGATGCACACCGCGCGCGCGCACGCCGAGGGGGATGGTCCGCAGGTGGCTTGGTACGTGCGGTGGGGCGGCATGATGGTGGCCGCCGTATGCGGATGGATGGAGCTGCAGCAGCTCGGCGACCTTGCATTCGGCATCGGGCTGCACGTCGCGTTCGCCTCGGCGGTCGCAATGGTGGCGTCGCTGGGGAGGACTCCGCTGGGTGCAGCCGCGCCGGCTCGTGAGGCTCAGCCGCGTCCGTCCACGTTGTTCGGGTAGCGCCGCTCAGGGGAACGAGCCGCGCGCACCCGCGTCGAGCGTGGTGCAGCCCTGTGCGGTGCAACGGCGCACGATGGAGGCGCCGAAGACCTCGTACGACGACCCCGTGATGAACAACGCGGTGTCTTCGTCGATGCCGTAGCCGACGTGGTCCGGGTGCCGCTGCACCATCTTGCGAAGCCTCGGTTCGCGGTCTTTGACGACGAAGTGCTGGTCGATGATCGCCCCGGGCAGGAGACCGAAGCCGATGTCTTCGACCGGATCTGGGTTGCCCTTTCGGATGATCACGTCCGAGAGGATTGCGGCGCCGGCGGAGTAGCCCCCGACCGCGCCGCCGCGAAGCAAGACGTCGTGCAGCGCGTCGTGCAGGCGCGTGTCGACGTACGCGTCGCGCAGACGGCCTTGCGCACCGCCGCCAATCCACACGCAGGCGGCCTCGCGCAGCGGCGCGACGAAAGCCGGATCATCCGCGCGCTGTCGATCGAGGGTGTGGAGCACGTCGACGGTGCCCACGCGCTTTCGCCAGCGCTTTGGGAGCTTCTCCAGGGTCGCGGGGTTGTCCGCGCCTTCGGCCGCCGTCGGGATGAGGACCAGCGTGCCGTCGCGTCCGCAATGCTGCGCGAACCGACTGATCACGTCTGCGCGCAGGGGACCTCCGCCGTGCGCGACCACGGTCCCTGCAAGAGGGAAGGCGACGCGCGGGGCGACCTGCAGCGATGGTGGCGGCGGGATGTCGAAGCGCGGCAGCGGTGCCGGGGGCTTGACCGTCGGCACGGGGGTCGCAGGCTTCACCGGTTCCGCGTCGACCTTGACGGGCTCGGGGGTTGGAGAGCCGCAGCTCGCCAGCGCGACGAGGACGAACGGAGCGAGGCACCGCATGCCCCCGCATCGTACGGAGCGGCGGGGGGGGGGGGGAACCACCCCCCCCCCCCC
>JBCCQM010000346.1:0-5139 GCA_039024335.1 Myxococcota bacterium | reverse complement strand
GCCAGGTACTCCCGGCGGTTCTGCGGGACCGGAGCGCACGCCGTCACCGAAACGACGAGCCCCACCACCAGTACCTGGCCGACCCGACGATGGCCATCGTCGACGACCCGCTCGAGGCGCGGTCGCAGCGAAAGCAGCACACGGCGCGCGAGGGTGCTGCCGGGGGCGACGCGCAGGCGGCAGGTGGCGGGTGTGGCTGCGGCAACTGAGCTGCTCGCGGGACTCGTCGCCGCGCTGCTGACGATCACCGAGGCGCCACCGGCGACGCCGGACCCTGCGCCGTCGCCGGACGCGGCCGCCATCGACGCCGCGATCCTCGGGACGGAGGCCGAGCCCGAACAGAAGCGGGCGCGGATCGAGGACGCCCGCGCGCGCCTGACCTTCTACGATCAGGCTGGGCGCGGCTACCAATCTAAAGCGGGCCCACCCTCGGGGCCGGGCTCCGAGCGGATGCAGGTGCTGCAGCCGATGGCCTCCCTGACGATTCGTCAGAAGAACGAGCGCATCTCCCACAACCTCACCGCGGCCTTCGACATGGTCTCGGCGGCCTCTCCGGACGCGCTGGATGCCGTGTCGTCGGCGTCGAAATACAACGAAGCCGGGACGCTGGACGTCACCACCAACTACGAGGCCACCGACCGCGACACCTGGTCGGTCCGCTACGGCGTTCACGTCGAAGAACACTGGCGGACCGGGTTTGGTGGCTTCGGCTACGCCGGCGAGTTCAATGAGGAGAACACGGTCGTCTCCGCGTCGGTGAACCTCATCTACGACTACTTCGACGACCTTCACCCGCGCGGATGGAACGACGCGCAGACCTCCCGCTGGGCGCTCAACGAGAACCTCTCGCTCGTCCAGGTGCTCTCGCCGACCACGATCGCGATGCTCAGCTACGGCGTGACGTTCCAGCAGGGCACGCTCGAGAACGGGTGGAACTCGATCTACATCGCCGACGCGCCCACGTACGGCTGCTACGACAGCGTCGACCAGACCGCGGCGTACGACTGTCCGAACCGACGGCGCGAAAACCTGCCGCGCAAGCGGGTCCGGCACGCGATGGCCCTGCAGCTCAACCAGTACGTGCCGCGCACGCGAACCACGCTCAAGGGTCGCTACCGCTACTACCGCGACGACTACGAACTCCGCGCGCACACGCTCGATACGTGGGCTTACCAGTGGCTCGGCCGCCGCACGTACCTGCGCCTGGGATACCGCTTCCACCGCCAGAGCGGCGTGGGCTACTGGCGGCGCTCGATCGTCGAGGCGACGCCGGTCGACAGCTACTTCACCGCCGACTCGGACCTGGCGCGCTTCGATGCCCACGAGCCGAGCATCAAGGCCGTGTTCTACCTGCAGCCCCCCAACACGGCGCAGGGTGGGGCCCAGTCGCTCGATGTGGGCTTCTCTCGGTACATCCGAACGAACAACCTCCAGATGAACGTGTTCTCCGTTGGCTATGCGCAGCAGTTTTGAGTGTCTCTTGGCGGTGCTGCTGCTTGCAGGGTGTGACCCGGACGCAGCGTCCACGGCGCCCGCCGAGCCTGCCGCGGTCGAACCCGCCCCGCTGCCCTCGCTCGAGGGCGTGACGCCGCTGCGCGCTCAGGATCCGCCGCTGGCCAGCGCGCTCGAAGGCAACGTCGGCGTCATCGATCTGTGGGCGACGTGGTGCGAGCCGTGCCGCGCGTCGATTCCGAAGGTCGTCCGGCTCTCCGAAGCCTACGCGGGGCAAGGCCTGGTCGTGGCCGGGATTCATGTCGGTGCCGGAGTGGAGACCGCGGAGCGCTACGCCGCGGATGCGGGCATCTCGTACGCGCTGTATGCCGATGAGGCGTTCGCGTTTTCGGATCGCGTCGGGTCGCGCTCGGTGCCGATGCTGCTCGTCGTCGATCGAGACGGCACGATCGTGCATCGAACCGCGGAGCTCGACGCCGAGACCCTCGCCATCGTCCGGCAGCTGGTCGAGCGCAGCTCGTCGTAGCGCGGTCCGTCGGGTACCCTGATCGGGTGCCGCGACGGCGACGGGTGTCGGAGTTCGAGGGGATGGCCGAGCAGGCGATCCTCGACCTGCGCCTGTGCGATCTCGACGTTGCGGTCGAGCGCAGCCCGGTCGCCGAGCGGATCCAGAAGGTCCTTGCCGAGCTTCAGCAGCGCGACCTGAGGGTCAAACCGCACTTTTGGTTCTCGGACGAGTGGGCTTGTCCCGATGGCGTGGTCGGCGTCTCGGTGCCGTTCTACCTGGCGCACCCGCGGTTGATCGCGCTGGAGCGCTCGCACATGCTCGAAGCCGAGGGCAGCACCCGAAGCGACTGTCTGCGGTTGCTGCGGCACGAGCTCGGGCACGCGGTCCACAACGCGTACGGCCTCTCGCGGCGCAAGGAGTGGCGGACCCGGTTCGGGTCGAGCGCCCGGCCGTATCCCGACTACTACAAGCCCAACCCGCGCTCGAAGAACTTCGTGCTGCACCTGCCGGGTTGGTACGCGCAGAGCCATCCCAGCGAGGACTTCGCCGAAACGTTCGCGGTATGGCTGCGGCCGAACTCGCGCTGGACCGACCAGTACGCGGGCTGGCCGGCGTACAACAAGCTCGAGTACGTCGACCGGCTGATGGCCGAGCTGACGCAGGTTCGCCCGCAGCCCAAGCCACGCACGCGCCCGTACTCGCTTGCCCAGCTCGACGTCACGCTGCGCGAGCACTACGACCAAAAGCGTGCGCACTACGTCCCCGACGCGCCGCGAACCTACGACGACGATCTGCATCGGCTGTTCTCCACCGAGTCTCGGCACCGGCATCGCGCGACCGCGGCGTCGTTCTTGCGCAAGCACCGGCGCGCGCTGGTGGCGGACGTGTGCCGCTTTGCACCCGACCAGGGTCCGATCCTGGAGCACATCCTCGACGAGATCCGGTGGCGGTGTCGCGAGCTGGGGCTGCGCACGGCGGGCCGGGAGAGCGCGCTGCTGCGAGACCTCGCGCTGGTGCTGACCAAGCACACGTTCACGTTCGGCCAAGGAGGAGGTCACTGGTGGCCGGTGTGAGACGCCGCCGCGTCCTGGTGATGATGCACGAGGACCTCATCCCGCCCGACGACATCAGCGGTCTCACCGACCAGGCCGTGATGCCGTTCGCAACCGAGTACGACGTGGTCACGGCCATGCGCTGGCTCGGGCACGAGGTCGTCAAGCTCGGGCTGCACGACGAACTCGCGCCGCTGCGCGCGGCACTGCGGGAGGTCAAACCGCACGTCGTGTTCAACCTGCTCGAGGAGTTCCACGGCGAAGCGGTCTTCGACCAGCACGTCGTCAGCTATCTGGAGCTGCAGCGGGCGGCCTACACCGGCTGCAACCCACGCGGGCTCGTGCTCGGCCGCGACAAGGCGCTCTCGAAGAAGATCCTGCACTACCACCGCATTCGCTGCCCGAAGTTCGCCGTGTTCCCGATGGGCCGGAGACCCCGGCGGCCGGCCAAGCTGACGTACCCGCTCATCGTGAAGTCGCTCATCGAGGAGGGCAGCACGGGCATCTCGGAGGCCTCCGTCGTTCACAACGACGAGAAGCTGATCGAGCGCGTCCACTTCATCCATCGTTCGATTGGGACCGACGCGATCGCCGAGCAGTTCATCGATGGCCGCGAGGTGTACGGGGCGGTGATGGGCAACCACCGACTGACGGTGTTTCCGCCGTGGGAGCTGAAGATCGACGACCTGCGTTCGGATGCGCCGCGCATCGCGACGCGGCGGGTGAAGTTCGATCTCGAGTTCCAGGAGAAGTACAACGTGAAGATCGGCCCGGCGAACTTCGATGCCGACCTGCTCAAGCGCTACGAGAACGCGGCCAAGCGCATTTACAAGGTGCTGGGCCTCTCCGGCTACGCGCGTATCGACTTTCGACTCACCCCGCGGGGCGAGCTGTACTTTTTGGAGGCGAACCCCAATCCGGACATTGCGGCCGGCGAGGAGTTCTCCAGCGCGGCGAAGGCCGGCGGCTTCGAGTACGAGCGGCTTCTGCAGCGTATTCTGACGCTGGGCATGTCGCACAGTCGCGGCTTGATCAGCACCTGAGCGGACCACCCCGCGAAGGGGCTGCCGAGGGGCCGCGCGGGCCCGCGTGTTAGAAGCGAGGCATGGCGCGCTCGTCCGACCGCATCTTCCCTCGCTGGGTGCTGGTGTTGTTCGTGATGGCCCTCGTCGGCCTGCTGGTGTGGGGACTTCGAGGCGTCCTGACGCCGGTCTTCTTCGCGTTCCTCATTGCGTACATGCTCGACCCGGTCGTCGATCGCTTCGAGGAGCGCAAGATTCCGCGCTCGGTCGGCATCGCGGTCTTGTTGACGGCCGTGTTGGGGGCGCTGACGATCTTCTTGCTGCTGGCGCTTCCGGGGATCATTCGGGACACGGCGGAGTTCATCGGAGAGCTGCCGGGCACCGTCCGCGCGCTCGAGGAGCGCGTCGCGCCGCTGCTGGCCGAGTTCGGGGTCGAGCTGCCGCGCTCGCTCAGCGAGGCCGTCTCTACGTTCACCGCTGGTGACGACGGCGGTGGTGGCGGGGTGTCCTCCGACAAGCTCGCCAAAGCTGCGCAGCCGGTGCTGGCGGTGCTCCGGTGGCTTCTGGGCGGTACGGCGTCGTTGTTGGGGGCGGTGACCTCCCTGCTGCTCGTCCCCGTCTTCGCCGCCTATCTGCTGCACGACTTCGACCGGATGACCGCCGGCATCGCCGAGCTCATCCCACCGAAGTGGCGGCCCTTCATCGTCGACATCGCGCGCGAGGTCGACGTGGTGCTCGGCGAGTTCATTCGGGGCCAGCTCATCGTGATGTTGGTGCTGGCGTTCGCGTACGCGGTGGCCTACAGCCTGCTGGGCGTTCGCCTGGCGATCCTCATCGGCGTGGTGGCCGGCACCTTGTCGTTCATCCCCTACGTCGGCGGAGCGGTCGCGCTGGGGTTCGCCGTGGTGATGTGCCTGATCGACTGGAACGGCTGGGGGCAGCTGCTCGGGGTGGTCGGTGCCTACACCGTGATTCAGGTCCTCGAGGGCTTCGTCATCACGCCCAAGGTCGTGGGGGACAAGGTCGGTCTCTCGGCCGTGTGGGTGCTGCTCGCGTTGATGGTGGGCGGCGAGCTCTTCGGCTTCTTGGGCGTGTTGCTCGCCTT
>JBCCQM010000345.1:0-5579 GCA_039024335.1 Myxococcota bacterium | reverse complement strand
CACGCTCTTGCGCTCGGCGCCCATCAGGACCTTGTCCTTGGCGTATTCGAAGTCCCGCGCGATGACCATGTCGCGGTTGTCCTTCGCAGCCATCAGCGCGGACTCGTTGACCAGGTTCTCCAGGTCGGCGCCCGAGAAGCCGGGCGTGCCGCGAGCGACCACGGAAAGGTCGACGTTCTCGTCGACAGGCACCTTGCGGGTGTGGACGCCCAGGATCATCTCGCGGCCGCGCACGTCGGGCAGGCCGACGATGATGCGACGGTCGAAGCGACCGGGACGCAGCAGCGCGGGGTCGAGCACGTCCGGGCGGTTCGTCGCGGCGACCAGGATGACCCCGTCGTTGCTCTCGAAGCCGTCCATCTCGACCAGCAGCTGGTTGAGCGTCTGCTCGCGCTCGTCGTGACCGCCGCCCAGACCGGCGCCACGGTGGCGGCCGACGGCGTCAATCTCGTCGATGAAGATGATGCAGGGGGCGTTTTTCTTGCCCTGCTCGAACAGGTCGCGCACCCGGCTGGCACCCACGCCGACGAACATCTCGACGAAGTCCGAGCCCGAGATGCTGAAGAACGAAACCCCAGCCTCACCGGCGATCGCCCGCGCGAGCAGGGTCTTGCCAGTGCCCGGCGGGCCCATCAGCAGCACGCCCTTGGGGATCCGCCCGCCGACGCGCATGTACTTCCGCGTGTCGCGGAGGAAGTCGATGATCTCCTCGACCTCTTCGCGCGCCTCGTCGATGCCGGCGACGTCCTTGAAGGTGACCTTGCCCTGGTGCTCGGTCAGCAGCCGGGCCTTGGACTTGCCAAAGCTCATCGCCTTGCCGCCGCCAGCCTGCATCTGCCGCATGAACATCACCATGATCACCACGATGAGGATCATCGGCAGCCACATGATGGCGAACTGCAGCAGGCTGCTGTCGTCTTCGGGCTCGACCTTGTAGTCGATCTTGTTCTTGCCGAGCTTCTCGTACAGCTCTTCGGTGACCGGACCGGTCACCTCATACTGCTTGCTGTCGAGCTCGTAGTTGATCGTGACGTGGCTGGGATGAACCTCGACCGCCAGCGTCGTGTTTTGGAATTTGTGCCACTCACCCTCCACCTCTTCGATGAATTTGGCGTAGCTGATGGTGGTGACGGACTGGCTGGTATTGAACAGGTTGGCGAGCGCCAACACCGCAACAATCAGTCCGAGCCAGACGAGGAGCGTTTTCGTTTGCTGTTTCACGAAGAGGCCGCTGCCAGAGGCGGAGCATAGCCCTCGCCCCAGGGGGGGTCAATGGTTGGCCCGGCACCGCAAATCCTCACGAAAGCCGTCGCAGAACCGCATCTACAGGCGTTACGACGCGAGGTCCGGTGGCGTACCGCCCGAGCCCGAGCGTGCGACCCAAAGGACGCCGTCGCGGACGTGCAGCGTGTGTCCGCGCGCAAGATCCCAACGTTTGGCTCCGCCGGCGCACAGCCCCCGATCGATGGCGTCCAGCGCCCGACGTCCGACGAGGTCCGCGCCGATGCCAGCGTCGGCCATCACGCCCCGCAACACCTGAATTCGAAGCGCGCGCGGACGCGTCCCCCACCCGGTCGTGCGGTGCCGACTCCTGCTGATGCGGCGTGCCGCCAGCTCCTCCTGCGCCAGCACGTACAGCGCCTCGGCGGCCTCGCGAGCGGCCACGGCGCTCGCCGCCATCGCGGCCTCGATGCCGCCCCGCCCCTGCGCGAGCGCGGGCAGCACCACGTTTCGGACGCGCACGCGGGGATGGTCCTCGTCAAGGTTGGTCGGGTCGTCGATGAACGCCAGCCCCAGGTGAGCGCACAGCGTGGCCATGCGCCCGCGCGGGACCCCCAGCAGCGGGCGAATCCGCGGGGCGTCCGGCTCGACCGGCTGCATGCCCGCAAGCCCGCGCAGCCCCGCTCCACGCGCCAGGTTCAGCAGCACGGTCTCGGCCTGATCGGTCGCGCTGTGGGCCAGCGCGATGCGGTGGGCCCCTGCCCGCTCGGCGAGGGCCTGCAGAACCGCGTGCCGAGCGTCGCGGGCCCGCGCCGGCAGCCCCGGCGCCTGCGGGTCGAGCTCCAGCCGCCGAACCTGGGCCTCAATCCCGAGCGATGCGGCCAGCGCGAGAACGTGCTCGGCCTCCGTCGCCGAGTCCGCCCGCAGTCCGTGGTCGACGTGGCCGACCTGCAGCGTGAGGCGGTCCGCCTCGACCAGCAGCGCAAGCAGGCCGAGCAGCGCGACCGAGTCCCGCCCCCCCGAGCAGGCCACCAGCAAGCAGAGCGGCTGCCTCGCCGAGAGGCCGTGCGCCGCCCGGGTCTGCGCGAGCACCTCGCGCACGCGACCGAGGGCTTGGGCGATGTCGGGATGACGAGGTGGCACGCTACACCGCGGTGAGATAGTACCGCAGCCCATGGCCGACGCCCCCGAACGCACCGCCCCCCTGAGCGCCCAGCTTGCGTCGGTGCTCGAGGACCCGCTCAAGCTCGAGGAGTTCGACGCGCCGCAGGACCTCGTGCCGCGGATCGACGCCCAGGACTTCGTCCGCCTCGCCCGCCAGCTTCGGGACGAGAACCGGCTCGACCTGCTGCTCGGGCACGCCACGCCCGACCAGCTCAGCAGCCTGATGGACCTGGACGCGTGGCAGCGCGATCGCGTCGACATCCCGCAGGCACGCACGTGGTTGCTGGTGCTCGCGCAGCTGTATCAGATGATGGACAAGCCCCGCGGCGCCCTCATCGACCTGATGTACGAGATGGACCCGGAGATGTGGACGCTGGCGCTTCTGCACGGCACCGAGGTCATCGACCTGGATCCCGAAGACGACCAGTCGCGACAGTTCGCCCACGAAGAACTCTCGAGCCTGCGCACCTGGGACACGCCCGATGGGTACTTCGTCGTGGGCACGCCCGACGACGAGTTCGGCCAGATGGCGCTCGCCACGATCGAGATGGTCTATCAAGACGACCTCGACGAAGGCCGCAAGCTGCTGCTCTCGGTCCAGTCGGCGATGGCGACCCAGATCGAAGAAGAGCTCCTGCGATGGCGACGGGGACGCTTGGCCGACCTGGGCTTCGTCGCGTGGGAAGAGGCGATGAAGCTGTTCGTTCCCTACGACCGCAACCGCGCCGCGACGGAGGACCCCCGGGACTTCAAGTATCTCGACGACCCCGACGGCATGCTCGCCCTGCCCCGCTGGCAGTCCGCCGGCCTGCTTGCGCGCGTGCTCGACCGCCTCGACGACGTCGAGCACGGCCTGCGGTCACGCGAGTTCCTGCTGCTCGTCTCCGAGGTGATGGCCGCCCAGCGATTCGCGCCGGGCGACACCACGCTGCAGGAGCGGGCGATCGAGCAGACCCAGGCCACGCTGAGCCTGGGCCTGGAGCTGCTGCTCACCGCCAGCCCCGAGCACCCCGATCCGGACGCGTTCTTGGCCGAGCGCGTGGCCGCGATCGGGCTCCGGGACGTGTTCCGCGTCGGCTACGGCGCGCTCGACCGGCTGCGCAAGGCGACCGCCACCTTGGCCAAGGCCACGCGCATCTCGCTGTCCTCGCCCGGGTCCTTGCTCGACCGCCCGTGGGGGCCCGCCATTGCGACGCTGAGCGCCTGGTATCCCGAGCTTCCGAACCTCGACAAGACCGGCGGCACGCGTCCGCTGCGAACGTTTGCCGATGTCCGCGAGGCCACCGCCCTGGTCGCCCAGGCCGGCGCGCTGTCCCGGCTGGCATTTGCGCCCGAAGGGTTCGGCATCGACCCGGTGTGGCTGACCCGCGTGGACAGCCCCGAGAAGCTGGTCGTCGGCGACCTGATCCGCACGGCGATCATTCACGCGCAGCTCCCGGGCAGCCGAGGCGCCCTCGCCCCGCTCACGCCCGACGACCTGGCCTGGGCCGCGGACAACCTGCTCGAGCGCGGCCAGCTCAACCAGGCCGTCCGCAGCGACTTCTCGGCGCGATGTGACGCGCTGGGCGTCGGCGAGATGACCCAAGCGCTCAGCGACGCGCTGCTCACCCGCATGCACCTCGAGCTGCACGGTCTCGAGCGCAACGAGGGCGGCACCGTCGACCTCACCCGGACGCGCGGCTTCTTGACGATTCAAGACGTCGCGATGTGGCTGACCGCCCGTACGGGCGCCGACGCTTCGAACTGAAACTCACGCCTCGAGCGAGGCCAAGGCGGCCGCGGCCGCTGCCTGCTCGGCCCGCTTGAGCGAGCGCCCTTCCCCTTCGCCCAGCACCTTGATGGTGCCGTTGGGGAAGCGCAGCTCCACATGGGCGCGCCACACCGGGTTGCCCGGCGGTGGTGGGTCGCCAATGCGAACGTAGGTCGGCGTCACGCGATGCTTGCCCTGCGCCCAGTGCTGCAGCCGGCTCTTGGCGTCGAGTCCGTGCTGGGGTTCCAGCGCGGCCACGCGGGCGCCGAGCCAGCGCTCGAAGATCGCGGCGGCCACCTCTTCGGGACGTCCGCCGGCCTCACGGGCGTCGAGATAGGCAGCGCCCAGGACCGCCTCGACCGCGTCCGCCAGCGTACTCGCGTGGTCGCGTCCGCCTCGCTTGAGGTCCCCGCGACCCAGGTAGAGGTACTGGCCCAGCGTCAGGGTCCGGGCGACGGTGACCAGCGACGCCTCCGCCACCAGCGAGGCGCGAAGCCGCGTCAGCTCGCCTTCGGCCAGCTCCGGGAACTTGCGCCACACCGCGTCGGCCGCCGCGAGATCGAGCACGGCGTCACCGAAGAACTCCAGGCACGCGTTGCTGGGCCAGCCGGCCGCCGCGTGCTCGTTGGCCCACGACCCCAGCGTCAAGGCCACGCGTAGCAGGGCCGGATTGTCGAAGCGGTAGCCGAGCTCGGCCTGGAGCGCGTCGAGGCCGAACTGAGGGTCCGGCTCGGTCCCGTCCTCAAGGCGCAGGTCGGGGTCGGGCAGCTCGCGCAGCACGTTGGGCAGGCGGGTCAACGCCGCAAGGATACGCCGATTGTGGACGCGGTTTCAGGGGCGTACCATCAGCGCGTACCGGCCATGAAAGAGCACATCGATACGATCACCGACCTGCTCCTCGGAGCCGCTTACGCGGACAAGCGCCTCGAGGGCGACGAGCTGAGCGCAATCACCAAGATGATCTGCAAGCTGCTCAGCGTCGAGGATCTGCCCGAGGCTCAAAACGCCCGGCTGAGCGCCTTCAACCCCGCCAAGTTCGAGGTGGCGGTTGCGTCGGCTTCGCTGAGCACGCTGGCCGAGGACGACAAGAAGAAGGTCCTCGAGCTCGTGGCGTCGGTCAACGAATCGGACGAGGTCATCGACTTCGACGAGGACGCGTACCTGCGCAAAGTCGCGACCGGCCTGGGCGTCAGCGACGAGGTGCTCAAGGAACACACCATCGAGATCCTCTCCGAAGAGGACCTCGACGGGATGCTCGTCGAGTAATTCCCCCCTCTTCAAAAAGTCGAGATGCCTCGCGGTCGGATCCGCGAGGCATTTTTTGCGCGGGCACGCAGGCTTTTCAGCATGGATCGCACGCACTCCGACTCGTTGTCGTCCAGCAAGGCTGCCGTCACCGCCGCCCTCGCCCTCAGCGTCTGCCGGCTCGCTCTCGTCGCCGGCT
>JBCCQM010000344.1:0-5617 GCA_039024335.1 Myxococcota bacterium | reverse complement strand
GCGGGGACGTACAGGCTGCCCTGAGGATCGACGAAGTCGAACTGGGTGTCGACGTCGACGACGATCGTAGCCGTCATCGGCGGCGCACCTCGGACCGCTGCGCCTTGACCCGGTCCACCAGGGCCGTGGTCGCAGGGCTCTGGGTTGCCGTGGCCGCACCGGGCTCGTCACCGAGCAAGCGAGGCAGCTCGTGCGCGTTGCAGACGCGCAGCGTGCTGACCATGTCCGGGTCGCCGCTGAGGACCGCGTAGTCGTCCGGCGGGGTCTCGCCGGCCTGCGCGATGTACCCCAGCGGGCCGTCGCCCCGGAGCCTGCGCCACACGACGGGCTGCCCGGGCACCGACTGCTTGCCCAGCCCCCGCTCGTTGCCGAACTTCATCCGCGGCTGCCCGCCGGTCTCGGTCAGCTTGAACACCGCGCTGACCCGGTCACGCGTCAGGGGGTTCGTGGCCGGCTTCGCGACGATGGTGCCGCCGTACCCGTACAGCTGCTTGTCCGCGGGCCAGTTGGTGAACACCCGCAGCTTCTCGAAGTGCTGCGTCGCCTCGAGGTCGAGCCCGTCCTCGAGCACGTGCGACGGCGTCAGGCCAGCCTCGCCCAGCAGCTCGCAGGCATGGAGATACTGGATGAACTTGTTGCCCGAGTCGTACCGGATCGAGCAGGGGTGCGACCGCGAACGCATCACCTCCACCGCGGCGACGATGCCCGAACCCATCGTGTCGAACGTGTCCAGCAAGTAGCTCGGCGGCGAGCTCCGCATGTCTCGCATGGCTTCGAAGGCGGCGAGGTCGTTGCCCCATCGCTGCACGTGCTCGTGGCCCATCGTGCCGACGGCCACCATCTCCAGGTCCCGCGCGAGGTGCATGTTGCTGGTCCGGACCACGCCCTTGGATCGGCAGGCCTCCAGCGCGAGTTGATGCTGCTGCATGCACACCGCCGAACGCATGCCCACCTCGAAGACCCGCTCGGGCGTCCCGACGGCCTCGGCGAGCGAGCCCACCATGTCGGCCACGCGCTCTGCGTACGCATCGTCCTCCCGCGTGATCGTTCCCGGGGACGCACCGACCGCCTCGGCAACCTGTCGGATGATGCTCTCGTGCTCTTCGCAGGTCGCCGTTCGCATTGCGTCGTCGACCTGCTCGAGCTTGAACGCGGTGGCGAGCTGAATCGGAAAGTTCAGCCACAGCAGCATGGGCTCCAGCCAGGAGACCAAGAAGCTGGGGCCGGTGATGCTCAGGATCGGCTCGCGCTCCAGTACCCACACGCCCTGGGGCACCGCGCAGATCTCCACGGCTTCGGGCCCTGCCCGAAGCGCGTGCTCCATTGCGTCGGACATCGTGTAGCCGCTGCGTCGCGCGAATGCGAGGTCTTCGGCCGTGGGCGTGACGTTCGCGAGCATGCCCCGAACGAGCGCTGCAAGGTCGAAGGGCACGAACTGCGGCCCCCCGCGACGGAACGAGAAGTAGAATGTCTCGCGCCGCAGCGGAAAGCCGGCCTGGGCCATCGAGTACTTGTAGGCGTCGGTCGCCAGGGACGAGGGCGTTGTCCAGGGGAACACGCCCTTAATATAAGGTCATAAAACCACTATTTCAAGGCGCCCGTGCCCACGACGTCCCCGTCGCGGTGAACCGTCACCTCGCGCGCGGTCGTGTCGACGCAAACCCACTCGAAGCGCGCGCAGGAGCACGTGCCGGTGTTGACCGAGACGCCGTGCGTCGTTTCGTCGAGCCGCGCCGCATGGGTGTGCCCCATGACGACCGCCGCGACGTCGTGGGTCTCGCACAGGCGATCGGCAGCGCGCGCGTAGGGTCCATGGGGTCCACGAAAGCGTCGGTCTTTGATCGAGACGTCGCGATCTTCGAACCATTGCGCGACCCGAGGGATCCCCGCCGCACGCATCCGCCCGGTCGCCCACGTCCCGGCGTTGGCCAGCGGCAGCGCCCCGCGGGCGATGGGATCGTACTGGTGCCCGTGGACGAACATCACCCGGACGGCCTCGCCGAGGACGATGCGCTCGGCAGCGCCGAGCACATCGCGCGCAACGAGGTCGTGGTTTCCGTGCACGTAGTGGACCCGCGGATCGACGAGACGATCTGCAAGCCACGGGGTCCGGCCAAGGACGCGTCGCAGGTGTGCCCGAGCGAAGCGCGGCCCCCACGCCCAGGCGTGGTCGGCGGTGATGATGTCACCGAGGAGCACGATGCGATCATGCGTCCCGAGCAGCTCCGCCAAGAACCCGTCGTACGCGCTGGTGTCGTGGTGAAACGCGTCCGTGGCCGGGTCGAGGCCAATGTGAAGGTCCGAGACGGCCGCGATCCGCATCGCCCTCGTTATCTCACATCCGCATACCTGCAACCCGCCGCATCAGCCGCCGTCTGACGAAGCGAGCCCGCATGACCGCTGCAATGCTCCGTTTCTTGCCGTGTTTGTTCCTCGTGGGGTGCGCCAGCGGCGACTTCCAAGCCGGGGACACGGAGGCCGAGTCCATCGCCGCGCCCGAGGACGGGAGCGACGCCGCCGTCACCGTGACCACGGGCGTCACGGGGCACGGCCAGGGAACGTCCGGCTCGCCCGAAAGCACTGGCGGCGCCGACTCCGAGCCCGAACCCGGCGATGGCTCCTCCTCCGGCGACGACGACGGCTCCACGAGCAACGCCGGCCACGGCTCCACGGGTGGCGGCGACGAAAGCACGGGCGGACTCGATGCGTCGACCGGCGGCTCGACCGACACCGGCGTCGAGCCTCCGCCCGCCGACGCCGTCGACCTGTCCGGCTTCGTGATCACGCAGACGAACTCCAGCCGCACGTTCACCCTGCCGGCAGGCACCGTCGTACCGTCCGGCGGGCGCGTGGTCATCGGCCGCGATGCATCGCGGGGTGCCTTCGAGGGACACTGGGGCGTCGACCTCGGCGACGACGTCGTCTACGTCGACTCCGAGGACGCCTTCCCCGCCATCAACGGCGACGAGACGTTCTCGCTGCGAGACGCCGACGACGTCATGGTCGACGGACCCACGGCGGCGATCGACGCCGGACAAACGATGCAGCGCGTCGCCCTCGATGCGACGGCCCTGGCATGGGAAGCGGGTGGCGATGCGAGCGCGACGCCGGGCGACGGTTTGCCCGACGCTGACGGCGCCGGTGTCTTCATCACCGAAGCGAGCGACGCCAGCGGTGCCGGCGCTTTCGTGTACGAGTTCGTCGAACTGCAAGCGTGGCCGCAGTAGCGGCCGCACGCATGGACGCGGGCTCTCAGCGCGGTACTCTCGGGGTGCCCGTGGAGCTCGCAATCTTGCCGTTTTTCATCCCGCTGATCCTCATCGGGCGCTTTGTGGATGCGTGGCGGGAGTATCGAGGCACCGGCATCGATGGCGCGCGCACCATCGAGAACGACTGGGCCGAAACGTGGGGCAAGCTGCTCTCGACGAGCGAGCCCCCGGCCCTGCCCCCAGAATCCCAGCCCTGACGCCTAGCAGCCCGTGGTGCAACCCGTCACGACGCCTCGCTCGGTTTTTTCGCTCCTGGCGGTGTCGCCAAAACTTGCGGTACGCCCGGTACAGCGGCGTTTCGGCTCCTACCCAGGAACGAAAAACTCATCGCGATCCGCCGCGCCGGGTTGCACCACAGGCTGCTAGCGACGCGCGACGTCTCGCACCGCGAACAGCGTGACGGCTGCGCTCGCGGCAACGTTGAGCGAATCGACCTCGGCCGCCATGGGGATGCGGACGCGCATGTCTGCCGCAGACATCCAGGTCGCGTCGAGCCCGGGGCCTTCGGAACCGAACGCAACGATGGCGCCGCGCGGGAGCGCGACGTCTGCCAGCGCGTGCTCCCCCTGCGGGCTCAGGGCCAGCAGCGGGACGTCGAGGCGCTCGCGGAGCTCGAGCGCGCTGTGTTGGACGTCCGGACACACGACGAGCGGCTGGGTGAAGACGTGCCCCGCGGAAGCCCGAACCGCCTTGCGCGACCACGTGTCCGCGGCGCGAGCATCGGTCAGGACCAGATGGGCGCCGAAGGCTGCGGAGGCACGCACCAGCGCACCAACGTTGGCTGGGTCGGTCAGCCCCGCCGCCACGACCACGAGCGGGTGCGCCTGCTCGGCGACCGCCTGCACCTGTGCCACCGACGGTCGCGCGGGCGCGGGGACGCGTACGGTCGCGAGCACGCCGCGATGAAACGCAAAGCCGAGCAGCGCCGCCAGGGCCTCCTTGGGCGCCGTCCACCACGTCACGCCGTCGGGCACGGTTCCGGCCAGCGCTTCGGCCTGGCTGGGCGTGCTGAGCACCAGCTCCACGGCGTGCTGCGACGCGCATGCGCGCTGGACCGGCAGCGCGCCCTCGACCACGGCTACGCTCCCACGCCGCTTGCCGACGACCGCGCGCAGCGGATCCAGAAGCGGCTCGTCCAGGCTCGGCAAGGGACGCGGCTCAGCCGACATCGCCACCGCGTGCGCGAAAGCCCTCGACCGCGCGCCCGATCTCTCCAGAGACGTCGTCACGATGCGCCTTGGCGGCCACTTTGATCGCGTTGGCGATCGCCCGCGCTCCGCTTCGGCCGTGGGCCTTGAGGACGGGCTTGGTGAAGCCCAACAGCGGCGCGCCTCCATACTCGGAGTAGTCGGTGATGTCCTTGAGCTGCTGCAGGCCGCGAGAGAGCAGCGTCAAACCTGCGCGCCAGACCAGCTTCTGCTTGAAGGCCCACTTGCCGACGCTCTTGAACACCTCGCCCACGCCCTCGCCCATCTTGAGGGCGACGTTGCCGACCAACCCTTCGGTCACGACGACGTCGCAGACGCCCATCGGGACGTCGTTGCCCTCGATGTTGCCGATGAAGTTCAGCGCCTCATCCTCCGCGAGCAGGCGATGCGCCGTGCTGAGCACCTCGCCGCCCTTGGTCTCTTCGCGGCCCATGTTGAGCAACCCGATCGACGGTGCGCCGACCTTGCTGATCCGGCTCGCGTAGGCGTTGCCCATGTAGCCGAAGAACAGCAGGTCCATCGGCGTGCAGCGAACGGTCGCGCCCACGTCGAGCATCAGCGCAAAGCGGTCAGGGTTGCCGCGCCGCTCCCTCGTTGGGTACACGGCCGCCAGCGCCGCTCGCTTGACGCCGTCGATCTTGGGGACCCACTTCGCCGACGCGAGCACGATGGCTCCGGTCGAGCCCGCCGAGACGAAGGCCGATGCATCGCCCCCCGCAACGGCCTGCATCGCCTTGCTCAGCGACGCGTCGGGCTTGGTGTCGATGGCCGCGCGCGGCTTCTCATCTTGGCCGATCGTCTGAAGCGCAGGCAACACCTCGATCTTGCTGCGCTCGTGCTCGTGCTCGTCGAGCCCCTGGGAGATGCGGTCCGGGTCGCCGACGAGCAGCAGGTGGATCGACGTCTCCTTGGAGATCTCGGCGGCCGCGGCCATCGTCACCGACGGTCCGTGGTCGCCCCCCATGACGTCGAGCGCTACGCGAGTCGTCGGCATGGGCGGCAGTGTACCGCTTCACCTTCGCTGCGCCGCGCTCGACTCAGGAGTCGGGTCGGCCCGTCGGAAGCCCGAGTTCGTCGGCGATCTTCTTGATGTGCTGGTTGATGCGCTTGTTGATGGGGCCGAGCACGTCCTCGGCCTGG
>JBCCQM010000343.1:0-5655 GCA_039024335.1 Myxococcota bacterium | reverse complement strand
GGGCCGGGCGGGGGGGGTGGCGCCGTGGTGCCGTGCGACGTTTCGCTCGTGCTGCGCGCCGCCCCGCCGCGCCCCGCGTTCTCGTTCCGCGGCGAGGTTGCCGAGGGGCGCGACGCGAGCGACGAAGAGGGACGCTCGCGCACGTTCGTCCGCCTGCTGACCGCGACGATCGGCGTCGGCCTGGGCCCGGGTTCACGCCGCGGGTGAGGCCAACGTCACGCGCTCAACCGCAGCCAATGCCGGGGTCTTCGCACATCGTCACGATGCCGAACGTCCCGACGAGCAGGGTGCCGTCGGCGAGCAGCACCTCGTAGTCGCCGGTCACGGTGCCGTCCCAGCTCGACACGCGAAGCACGACCGCCTCGGCAGGTTCGAACGGATCGACCGACGCGGCCGGCGTGTACTCGGCCGTGACCAGTTCTTGGTTCGCCGACGTGTACGTGCCCGGGATGCCGGAGGGATGCGGCAGGGTGATGCTCAGCAGTGGCCCTGGGTCGAAGTCGCCGCCGCAGGCGTTGGAGGCGTAGTCGCCGACCATCAGCACGAGCAGCGGTTCGTCCGCAGGTCCGCAGCCCGACTCCACCAGTCCTTCGATGGGTCCGGGGGCGATGCCGCCGAAGACGATCGCTTCGGGCACGCAGTACGCCCCACCGCAGTCGGGATCCAGGCCGCATCCGCAGGTGCCCTCGGGGTCCTCGACGCAGCTCACGTCCGAGCTCTGGCATCCCCCGTAGTCCTGTGGGCGATAGCAAAACAGTCCGTCGTCGCAGGCCGTCGCCGCGTCGCAGACCGGTCGCACGCAGCCGTTCTCATCGAACATGGAGTCGAGCGTTCCGCACGCGTCGCCACAGTCGACGGCGCTCGAGCACATATGGTTGTCGATGCCGTCGCAGACGCCCAGCGGGCCCGTCGTCTCGCCGCCCTCGGTCGAGGTCGAGCCGGAGACGCTGGTGTCCTCCGTCGTCGCCGAGGCGCTGGTCCCGGACGCGGTTGCGGAGCTGGAGGCCCCCGTGGTGCTTGCGGCGCTGGTGGTCTGCCCGCCGGTGCTCCCGGCCGTCGCTTCGCCCTCGGTTTCGCCGCTTCCATCCGTGGCTTCGAACTCGCCGACGGAGCCTTGGTCACAGGCCGTGGGAAGGAGAAGCAACAGTGCCGTCAATGCGCTCGCGCGCGTCATCGAAGTCATGCTCTTCATTGCCCGTTGCCTCGTCGGTCCGTCACCGCCGGCGACGTTTTTTCGCAGGCGGTCGCGATTGCGGTGGCGTGATGCGAACCCGGGTGTGCGGCCTCAAACGCCGTGCGGCCCGTGGGAGACTCTCCGAGCGTGCACAGCACGACCACGAGCAAGGCGTCGCGCTCTTCGGCGAGCTGCCCGTCGGGGTGGGCGAGGGCGTGGGCTCGCAGCGTCGCCTTGGCGTCCGCGGTGCGTCCCTCGCGGATCGCTCGACGGGCCTGTCGCAGCACGCCGAGTTCCCGCGCGAGTGCGTCCTCCGGCTCCCGAAGAGTCTTGGGCACGGGGGCGGGTTTCGGTGGCCGCGCTGGAGCCGGGGGCGGCACCGAGCCCGGGGGCGTGGGCGTGGGGACCGATGGGCGCGGGGCTGGCGGGGGCGTGACGGTTCGCCCCCGCGGCGCGCGGTCGACCATGTCGTCGAGCGCCGACGAGACGGGCTGCGGGCGGACCGTCTGGCTCGCGTCTGGGCCCGTCCATCCCCAGGCGGCCACGGCCGAGGCGGCGGCGAGCGTTCCTCCCAGCGCCCAGATCGCGGCTGCGCGGCGGGGCCGGGCTTCGACGGGCGGCGCCGCGATCGCGGCCGCGAGGCGGGCGCGGACGTCGTCGCTTGGCTGGTCGTCGCGCTCGGACGTCCGGCGATAGTTGTCGAGCAGCGCCTTGGCGCGGGGACTGGGCTCGGTCATCCGGAGGCCTTTCCTTCGTCCCGCGCGGCGAGGGCCCGCTCGAACCGACGGCGGGCCAGCCGGAGGCGGGAATAGACGGTGTTGAGCTTGGTGCCGGTCGCCGCGGCGACCTCGGGCGCGGGCAAGCCCTCAATGTCGCAGAGGGTGAAGACGGCGCGCTGATCGGGGTCGAGGGTCCGCAGGAACGCCTCGACCCACGCGGCGGCCTCGCGCTGGGCGACCGCGTCATCGGGCTGCACGGGCGGGGGCGGCGTTGGGGCGTGGTGCTCGCGCTTGGTCCGGCGCGCGCCCGAGCGTCGGTGGTGCATGGCCACGCGCCGCGCGATGCCGTAAAGCCACGAGCGCATCGACCGGTCGTGGTCGAAGTCGTGCAGCCGGCGATGCACGACCAAGAACACGTCGTGCAGGACGTCGTCGACGCTGGCGGCCGGCACGTCGAGGTGCCGTAGCGTCCGGCGGACGAAGGCCGCGTGCGCTTCATACACCGACGCAAACGTCGGGGGCGTCGGCTCGACGAGCCGCAGCGGTCGTGGGGAAGGGGTTCGCACCGAAGTGACCTCGACCCTCGCATTTCCCGCTGCGCGACGGTTCCGTCACCTGCGGTCGCGATGAATGGCCCGCGTTAGATGCGCAGTCCCACGCCGACGGCGAGGCGACCGAGCAGGGGCCCCAGAACGTGCAGGGAGCCCAAGTTGTCCACGATCACGTCTGCGCGGTTGAGCGGGACGCTGGTGGTCCCGCGGGCGATCAGGCGCACGCGCGCGGTCAGGTCGACGCCGACACCCACGCTGGCCAGCGCGGCGACCCACGGCAGGGTGATCGCGCGCGCCCCCTCGAAGCCGAAGCCCCGGGCGTAGAGCTGGCCCGCCTCCACGCCTGCGCACGCCGGCACCGACCAGCGACCCTGGGTCCACCGTGCGCAGCCCCGGGCGTCGACGGCCCAGTGACCCAGGCCGGCACCAACCGAGGGCTCCTCTTCGGCTCGCGCGTCCGCCCGCGTGGTCGCGAGTCCGCCGACTTCGGCCCGCCACGTCGGGCCCTCCAGGGCGGCGCTGAGGCGAAGATGCCCCACGATGCCCGGCAGGCTGCCCAGCGCAGGCCCGAGCTCGACCGAAAGCAGGCCCGACAGCGGGTCGCGTCGGCGGGGGGCGGGCGTCTGCGGCGGCGCAGCAGAAGCAGGTTCGGTCCGCTCGAGAGGGGCAGGTGGCGCGGGCTCCGGCTCGGTATCGTTCGGCTCGGGCTCGGGGGCGGGGATGGTGACGGGCGCTGGGGCGGCCTCGTGTTCGGCGATCGCGGAGCCGACGATGAACGCCGCGGCCTCGATGGCGACCGCGCAGGTGGGGCTGGTGACCGTCCGCGTCGCGCGGGCGCCGCTGGGGTCGCGAATGTCGACGACCGCTTCGAAGGCGCCGTCGGGCGCGGGTCGTACGTCGGCGCGAACCGCCCAGCCCTCGCCGTCTGCGTCGCCTTCGGCCAGCGCCGCCGCGAGGCTCTGCGCCAGGCTCACGTCCGCGCAGGCGCCCGTTTGCGACACTTCGGGCGCCATGAGCAGCCAGGCTGCAGCCAGTCCCGCGAGGGCAGACACCGGCGCACCCTACCGCGCGCATCGGATCCGCGCGTGCCCATTGGGCGTGGCTCCACGGCACGGCCTGTGTTAAGAGCAGCCGATGCGCGTCGCGTTGGCTACGCACGGCTGCCGGCTCAACCAGTCGGAGACGGATGCGATGGAGGCTGCCCTGGTGGCGGCCGGCCACGACATTGCCGACGGCCCCGAAGACGCCGAGGTGTTCGTGCTCAACTCCTGCACGATCACGCACCAGGCCGATGCCGACGCGCGGGCGCAGATCCGTCGCGCCAAGCGGCGCAACCCTGCGGTGCGGGTGCTCGTGACCGGCTGCTACGCCAACGCCGAACCCGAGCAGGTCGCGGCCATGCCCGAGGTCGACGCGGTCCTGGGCAACGGCGAAAAAGACGCGCTCCACGCGGTGCTGCAGGGCCTCACGCCCGCCGAGCCCGCGTCCGAGGGCCGAGCCTTCGTCCAGGTCAGCGCCCTGAAGAAGCGGAAGACGCTCACCGCGCTCACGGCCGCGACGCCCCGCCGTCGCACCCGGTCGCTGCTCAAGGTTCAAGACGGCTGCAACTACCGCTGCTCGTTCTGCATCGTGCCGCAGGTTCGTGGCAACTCGCGCAGCGTCGCCGTGGCCGACGTGGTGGCGCAGGCGCGTGGCCTGGTCGACGCGGGCGCGCCGGAGGTCGTGCTGACCGGCATCCACCTGGGCACGTACGGCCGAGACCTGCGGCCGCGCGTGCGCTTGGCCGAGCTCGTCGCCGCGATCCTGCCGGTGCTGGGAGACGCCCGGCTGCGGCTCAGCTCGCTCGACCCGCATGAGGTCGACGATGACCTCATCGGACTCATTGCCGACCATCAGCCGCAGATCTGCCGCTACCTGCACCTGCCGGTGCAAAGCGGCGACCCGCAGGTGCTCCGCGCCATGCGTCGCGGCCACACGGCAGAGGACTTCGCGGCGCTGACCACCAAGCTCGACGCGGCGGTGCCAGGCGTGGGCATCGGGACCGACGTCATCGTCGGGTTTCCCGGCGAGACGGACGCGCAGTTCGACAACACCTACGCGCTGCTGCGCGACGCGCCCGTGGCGTACCACCACGTCTTCACCTACTCGATTCGCAAGAACACCGCCGCGGCGACCATGCCCGACCAGGTGGAGCCCGCGGTGAAGTCCCGGCGCAACAAGGCCCTTCGGGACCTCTCGCATGCGCAGACCGAAGCCTTCGCCGCTCGATTCGAAGGGCAAACCCTCGACTGCGTGATCGAAGGTGGACGCCGGGGGCCGGTGGCGCTTGCCGACAACTACGTGCGGGTCCCGCTGCGACGCGGCAACCTCGAGGTCGGCAGCCGAGGACCGGTCACGATCGTCCGCGAGGGCGAGCTGCTCGTGGGCTACGCATGAGCTTCGGCCTGGACTTCGCCGACAAGGCGGCCGTGCTTGCGGCCCTCGGCGAAGACGTCCCCGCCCGGGTGCGGACCGACCTCGCGCGCAGCGTGGAGTTCGACGCGGCGCGGACGGTGCTGCTCGAGGGCGACAATCTGCAGGCGCTGCAGCAGCTTCGCCCCGCGTACTTCGAGCGGGTGCAGACGATCTACCTCGACCCGCCGTACAACACCGGGCACGACTTCGTGTATCGCGACCGGTATGGGGAGTCCGCGGCCGCGTTTGCGCTGCGGACGGGGCAGGTCGACGACACCGGCACGCCGCTGCGCGTCAACCCGTCCACGGACGGGCGCTACCACTCGGCGTGGCTGGCCATGATGTACCCGCGGCTGTGGCACGCCCGGTCCCTACTGTCTCCCGAGGGCATCCTGTGCGTGAGCATCGATGACCACGAGGTGCATCACCTCCGCATGCTGCTCGACGAGATCTTCGGTGGTGACTGCTTCATCGCGCAGATCGTCGTGGTCACGAATCGCGGCGGGCGTGACTACCTGCGCATCGCGACCGGTCACGAGTACCTGCTCGTCTATGGCGCCACGCCGCAGGCCCGCGTGCGCGAGCTGCCCAAGCCACCGCCGGCCGATGCGCTTCACGACGCGGTGGGCCCGTACGTGCTGCGAGAGCTTCGCAACCGGAACCCCAAGTTCCACCCCGGAAACCGCCCGAACCTGTTCTACCCGGTCTACGTCGACCCTTCGCGCGACGACGGGCGGGGCGGCCTCGCGGTGAGCCT
>JBCCQM010000342.1:0-5768 GCA_039024335.1 Myxococcota bacterium | reverse complement strand
GCTCGCGCTGGCCGAGCCGCTCCCGCTGCGACGCGCGCGTCTCGAAGCGCTCTACCTACGCGCGCGTGACGAGGTCATCGATCAGCTCAGGCGGATGCGCGGCAAGCTCGAGGAGGCGGGCGAGACCAGCTACCTCAGCGACCCCGCGCAGTACCGCCGACTCGCACTGCTCGCTCGCCGCGGCCGCATCGTGGCCAAACGCGGCGACTTCACCAAACCCGGCGTTGTCGCGGGCATCGCCCATGCCCTTCGCGACGCCGGCAGCCGCGTTGGCGTGCTGTATCTGAGCAACATCGAGCAGTACTTCATGTACGGGCCCGACTTCCGCGACAACGTGGCGACGATGCCCCTCGACGCGCGCTCGGCCGTCCTCCGCACCCTGCCCGCGCGCCCGGCAGGGTTCGAGTATCTCGTGCAGACCGGCGACGATGCCCAAGCGTGGATCGGCCGTCGCTCGACCCGCTCGGTCTACAAGATGCGCGGGCCCATCCGCGGCGTCGAGCGCCCGGCGAGCACCCGCGTCGAGTTGCTGCCACCACCGCGCTGAACCTCGCCCGCACCGACCGCGGCCCCGACGGCACGTCCGTCCGGGGCCGCACGCAATTCCTGCGGCTCAATTAAGGGTTGCGACACCTATTTTAAACACCAAGCTTCCACTGAAGGAGGTCAACAAGACCCAATGAAGGCTCATCTCGTCATCATCGACCCGCAGAACGACTTCTGCGACCCCGCAGGATCGCTGTACGTGCCCGGCGCGGACCGAGACATCGAGCGGCTTGCCGCCATGCTCGACCGTATCGGAGACAAGCTCGAGGACGTCCACGTCACCCTCGATTCGCATCGCAAGGTCGACATCAGTCACCCCATGTGGTGGCGCAGTCCTTCGGGTGGTCGCCCCGATCCGTTCACGCAGATCACGGCCGACGACCTGCGTCAGGGTCGCTGGACCACGGCCCGGCCCGCGCTTCACGACCGCACGCTCGCGTACCTCGAAACGCTCGAGGTCAGCGGCCGGTACCCGCACACGGTCTGGCCCTATCACTGCCTGATCGGCGATGAAGGTCACTGCATCGCGCCGCGCCTCGCCGAGGCGCTTCACGCCTGGGAGAACCGATTCGCGGTGGTCGACATGATCACCAAGGGCAGCAACCCCTGGACCGAGCACTTCTCGGGCGTCCAGGCCGAGGTCCCCGACCCGCAGGATCCGGGCACGCAGCTGAATACGGGCTTCGTCGACACGCTGCAGAACGCCGACGTGATCCTGATGGCCGGCGAGGCCCTCTCGCACTGCCTCGCGAACACGGTCCGCGACATCGCCCAGCAGTTCGGCACGCCGGACCTCGTCAAAAAAATCCATCTGCTCACCGACGCCTCGAGCAGCGTCCCGGGCTTCGAGTCGCACGCCGACGCGTTCGTCCGAGATCTGTCTGCCCAAGGCATGACCCTCACCACCACACAAGACGCGCTCGTCGCCTGAAAGGCTCGCCATGCCTCGTTTCGACAACCCTTCGATGGACACTCATGCCCTGCCCGGATCGCCGTACGCGTTCTCGGCCGCGCGTCCCACCGACCTCGGCGCTACCGAGTACACCCTCGTCGCAATTGCGGCAGACCGGAGCAGCAGCGTTTCCGGCTTCGCCAAGGACATCGAGCGATGCGTCGCCGAAGTCGTGCGCTCGTGCGCAAAAAGCCCCCGCAGCGACAACCTCATGCTTCGCTTCACCACGTTCAACCAGTCGGTGCGCGAGGTCCACGGCTACCGCCCGCTGGCGGCGTGCCCCCCCAGCGACTACGACGGCTCGATCCGCGCGTCGGGCTGCACGGCCCTGTGCGACGCCGCGTACACGGCCGTGCAATCGCTGTGTACCTACGGGGCGCAGCTCGAGGGACACGACTTCGACGTCAACGGCATCGTCTTCGTCGTCACCGACGGCGCCGAGAACAGCAGCCAGGCGACCGCCGCCCAGATCAAGGCCGCCATCGCCGATGCCCGCAAGCGTGCCCAGCTTTCGTCGGTCATCACCGTGCTCGTGGGCGTGGGGGTGCAAGACCCGACGCTGAGCACCATGCTGGCCGACTTCAAGCGGGCGGCAGGGTTCGACCGATACGTCGAGCTCGAGCGGGCGGACGCGGCCACGCTTGCGTCGCTGGCGGACTTCGTCTCTCGCAGCATTTCGCTGCAATCGCAGTCGCTCGCGAGCGGAACCCCGGCCCAGCTTGGCTTTTAGGCAGCGCCGAATGTTGCACGTCGATGCTCACTTCGTCCGCGCACCCGACCACGTCGTCGGTCAGGACTACGCAATCGCCCGCGGGTCGGTGGCCGTGGTGTGTGACGGATGCTCGGGCTCCGCCCACACCGACGTCGGCGCGCGACTGCTGGCCCACGCGTGTCTGGCCGACCCCGACCGCGTCGAGCAGCCCGATCGATGGCTGCGCGCCGCGTCTCGTGCGGCTACCGTCGTCGGGCTCCCCGACACGGCGCTCGACGCCACCTGCCTGCTCGCGACGGCGAGCGCCGAGACCATCACGGTGCACGTCATGGGCGATGGCGTGCTCGCGGCCCGGCGCGTCGACGGCAGCCTCGCCGTCATCCACCTCGTCGCGGCGCACGAGGCACCGGCGTACCCCAGCTACCGACTCGACCCCGACCGCGCCTGCGCGCACCGAGCCCTCGCGGGCATCGAGCCCAACAGTCGCGCGCCCGAGGATGCGCCTGTACCCCAGCGCGTGTCCGGCTGGCTGCGCTGGACCTTCCCACGCCGTGATTTCAAGGCGGTGCTGGTCGCGACCGACGGCGCAGCGGCCTGCACGGACGCTGCCGGGGAGGCCTGCGCACTGGAGGCGGTGGTGGACGCGCTCTTCCGCTACCCCACAGCACGCGGCGAGTTCGTGACCCGACGGCTGCGGCGCTTCGTTCGACGCGAGCTCGCGCAGCGTGGGTGGCGGTGCAACGACGACCTGGGACTCGCGGCCCTGTGCTGGGAGGACGCATGAACGCCCGCGCGGTGAAGGTCGAGGGCCGTCGACTCACTCTGCGGGCCCAGGACTACGTCGCTGCTGGAGGCCAGGGCCACGTCTACGCGCGCGACGGCGTCGCCTACAAAATCTTCAGCGATGTGGCCGCAATGCCCAGCCCGCAGAAGCTGCAGGAGCTGCGCGCGCTCGCTTCACCGGCCGTTGCGGCTCCGCAGAGCGTGGTGTGCGACGGCGCAGGCGCACCGATCGGCGTGACGATGCCATTCATCGCCGACGCCGTCTCGTGGGCGCAGCTGTGTACGCCTGCGTTTCGACGACGGGCGAGACTCTCCGACGCGGCTGCCATTCGGCTGGTCGACGCGCTCGCTGCCGCGCTGCATGCGGTGCACGGCCACGGCGCGGCGGTCGTCGACCTCAGCGAGAACAACGTGCTCGTTCGGCGTCGCTGCCCCCATCTCATCGACGTCGACAGCTGGCAGACGCGCTCGTTTCCCGCCACCGCGCTGACCCCCGCGATCGCGTGCCCGCGGGCAGCCCCGGGCACATTCGATGCCGGCACCGACTGGTTCGCGTTCGCCGTCCTCTCGTTCATGCTGCTGATCGGCATTCACCCCTTCAAGGGCAAGCACCCGGCGGTGCGGGGGCTCGCCGCACGCATGAACGCAGGGCTGAGCGTGCTCGACCCCGCCGTGCGCACGCCGCCCGCGACGCGCGACCTCCGGACGCTTCCACCACAGCTGCGTGACTGGTACGACGCCGTGTTTCGGGACGGCGAGCGCAAGGCCCCTCCGCGCGCCAATCGCCCCGCCGCCGCGCCGCCACCTCGCGCCCCATCGCTGCGCCTGATCCATCGCTACCCTGCCCCGACGAGACACGTCATGGTCGACCGTGGCTGCATCTTCGCGGCCACCGCCACCGCCGCGTTCCAACGCGATCAACCTTGGCTGGAGCGCGCGACCGACATCCTCGCGCTCGCGCGGACCACGACCGGCGCCCCCTATGTGCTCGACCGCGGCGACGACGACGTCACCCACGTCCACGTCTTCGGCTGTACCGAGGCCACCCCCGTTCCGCTCCAGCTGCACGCGTGGGTGAGCGTCGAGGGCCGGGTGTTCGGACGCAGTGGCGCCCGCCTCGTGGAGCTCGACGTGCGCGTCCTGGGATCTCGTCCAGTCGTGCTCATCCGTGAGGTCGCGCGAGTGCTCCCGGCGGCGACGCAGCTCTTTCCCGGCGTGGCGCTGCAATCCGTGCTCGGCCGATGGCACTCGTCCTGGCTCGGGCTCGGCGCGGGCACGCCTCAGACCGCGCTGCCCATGCTCGATGAACAGCAGGTCGTCGATGCTCGACGCTGCGGCGAGACGGCCGTGGTCCTGACCCGCCGCGAGGGTGCCGGGATCGAGCACCACCTGCAGCTCGACGCCCGGGACCAAGTCGTGGCGGCGCGGCGCTCGATTGCCGAAGACGGCTGGGGAACAGCGTTCTGCCAGGCATCCGGGGTTCGCGCGCAGCTCGACGCGGAGGGCCTGAAGATCGCGTCTGGAGCGCGTCGACAGCGGTTGCGCGTGGCCTCCGGCCCGACCGACGCCATGCTGCACACCGATGGCTCCCGCATCGTCCTGTCGCTTCAGGATGCGGTGTGGGCGTTGGAACCGGCAGCCTAGGCGCTGCGGAGCAAAACAACGCCGCAATCGCCGAGGACGCGTTGCCGCGCGACGACGGGGCGCGATAGCATCAAAACCGCGTGAACCCCGAAGCCCACCCGCTCTCGACCGGATCGGTCGTCAGCGAACACGGCGCGAGCTACGACATCCTCGGCAAGCTCGCGACGGGGGGCATGGCGGAGCTGTTCCTCGCGCGGGCTCCCTCACCGAGCGGGCGCGGACCGGTCGTCGTGCTCAAGCGAATCCTGCCGCACCTCGCGGAGGACCCGGAGTTCGTTCGTATGTTCCGCGACGAGGCTTACCTCGCTGCGAACCTGCATCACCCGAACATCGTCCGCGTCTTCGACATTGGGCGTCAGGGTGAGGACTACTTCTTCACGATGGAGTACGTGCACGGGGAGAACCTCCGGGCGCTGCTCCGCGCGGCACAGAAGCGCGGCGAGAGCATCCCCCTCCAGCACATCCTCACAATCGGGCTCGGGGTCACCGCAGGTCTTCACTACGCGCACGAGCAAACCGACGAGCACGGGCGACCGCTGAAAATCGTTCACCGTGACGTCTCGCCGACGAACGTACTGGTTGCCTACGACGGCTCGTTGAAGATCGTCGACTTCGGTATCGCGAAGGCCGCTGCCGGCACGCACGTCACGCAGGCGGGCATGCTCAAGGGCAAGGCGTCGTACATGTCTCCGGAGCAGTGCCGCTCGGGCGCCGTCGATCGACGAAGCGATGTCTTCGCGATCGGCATTTTGCTGTACGAGATGACCACGTTGACTCGGCTGTTCCGCGGGGACAACGAGCTGGCCATTCTACATCAAGTCCTCTCCGGCACCGTCGAGCGTCCCTCGTCGCGACGTCCGGGGTACCCCCCCGAGCTGGAGCGCATCGTGATGCGGGCACTCGCCCACGACGCGGACCAGCGCTACCAGAACGCGCAGGAGCTCCAGAACGACTTGATGCGGTTCGGGCAGCAGAGCGGCCTGCGACCGTCGAACCCGGCGCTTGGGCAGTTTCTGCGCAGCCTGTTCGGCAACAAGCCCCTGCCGTGGGACGACGCGCAGTCTCCTGCTGCGGCCGAGTCCGCGTCGATGAACCTGTCCACGCCCAGCGCCGCGCTCTCGGACGTGGACG
>JBCCQM010000341.1:0-5806 GCA_039024335.1 Myxococcota bacterium | reverse complement strand
CTTGGGTCGAGAAGCTCGTCCTCGGAGACGTCGCTGAGCGTTTCCAGCATCGAGAACGGGATCTTGTCGAAGAGGTGGGTCTGCGAACCCCCAAACTCGGTGACGGTCATCGTGTACCGGGCTCTCTTCGGGAGCCCGCGGAAGTAGAGGTCGAGGTACCCGTCGGAGGCGATTGCGTCGGCGGCGGAAAGCGTCACGTCGTAGGAACCGTCGTCACTGTAGAGTCGGTAGCGGAGTTGCTCGCGCGCGGGGAAATCCTCCGGTACGTCCGTGGCGAAAAGCACCACGCCCGGTCTTGGCGTGGGCCCATGGCCTCTCGTTGCCGAACCCGAGTGCTCGACACGAAACACAGGGTGTAGCGCGCCGTGCGACCGGAGTAGCTCGCCTTGGTCGTTGAGGGTGAAGTCGGGGGGAGGTTCCCAGACCACCTGAGCGATGCCCAAACGGGCGGTACAGCTGAGCGCAGGGCTGATAACTTCTCCCAGCGTTTCCGCACTGGGATTGTCGGTCTCCGACACGCGTTGTGCGCCCGCAAATACCTGGAACTCCAGGGTTTCGCCATCGGGGACGGTTGTCAGGACACTGAGCATATACCGACCGTTGGTCAGCAAGAGCCACGAGGGTCGGAAGTGGTGGTGTCGCGCGGAGTCGACCTGGCATTCGCGGACGTGCTCCCGGTACCACATGCACGTGTGGCCTGATGGGTTGCCGACGACAGCGCATCTCTGTGGGTCGCCAGTAGTGCAGGGTGCTGCGTCAGGGTGCTCGAGTTCACCGGGGTGTAAAACCACCGATACGCGGCGATTTCGATGGTCGTCCGGTCGCGCCGCCGGGTTGTAGGATGCACACCCGTTGGACGTTGCGCCGTTCAGAAAGGAAGACTCGGGTAGACGAGGTGAGAACTCCGAGACATATGCGTCAAGTAGCGCCTCTTGGGTCTGGGCATCGAGTGCGCCGTTGACGACGAGCCCCGGCTGAGCCGGCAGCTCATCGCCGCGATGGTACGAGCCTGCGGCATAGGCGGCTTGGAAAGCCTCGATGGCGGCCGTCGTCAGGACTCCTGGCCGCCCGTCGATGGGGCCGGGGTCGCAAGCCAGGGCGCGCAGCATGACTTGGTGAAGCTCGAGCCCCCAGCCCTCGCTCGCCGCGATGGAAGTGACTGACCGCGCGTCATTCCGAAGAAATGCGAGCGCACAAGCCGCCCTTCGGTCCGTTAGGTCCTTGTTTTCTGCTTCGGACCCCGCGGCATCAGAGTGACCGAAGATCTGGAGCTTCGTAGAGCTTGTTACTCGATGCGAAAGCCGACTGACCGCGCCTCCTGGTTCGCAGTGTTCGTGCATGAGCAACGAGGCGATCGCAGGCGTGGGAAAGGAGAGATTCGACGGGAAGCCTCCGAAGCTTGCGGCCAGAGCGGGCGAACGTTGCGGTCGGACCAAGACCACTCGGTTGTGCTGCCCGACCTGGAGGTCGATCGGGCCCCGCGTCCGCAGTCCGCTCCGTGTGTACTCAAGCGTATCGATATGGACCTTGATGTCGACCACGCTTGGGGATCGTCGTGCAAGGGAGCGCGCGTATCAAGCCCGACCGCGCCTCAAAGACAGGGGGCGCCCGGAAACCCGGGGCAAGGCACGGCTTGGGCTGGCTCGTCCTCACCCGCTTACCTCGACAAGCTTGAGTCACGGCGACAGCGGGCTGACCCGAGCAGCCCCGCGTCAAAACTCGACGCGCCAGATCAAGCCGCCGCCGCGCGCCTTGAAGTAGCAGCCGAGGTGGTGGCGTCGGACCGTGATGTGGTCGCGGCGTTCCGAGAGCATCGGGATGCCACGCGTGGCCAAGCTCGCGACGGCCGATGCAACCGTCGAGGCCGCGCGGGGGGTCGCCGTCCACGCGGGGTCGCGCAGGTCGTATGCGCGAAGCGGTGACCACGGGTCACGAGAGTCGGTGAGGTCGAAGGCAGGCAGCGTGGGCTCCGCCAGGGTCATGCGCGTCCACTCCATCTGCCTCGCCCAGCGCAGCGCGGTCACCTCGCCTCGCGGCGCGAGGAGCTGGGGGCCGCCGACGGCTACGGCCTGGAGTTCCAGGCCATCGCCGGAATCTGCGGCCTGAGCGGGGGACGCAAGCCCAAAGGCCGGAGCCATGAGGGACCCGAGCACGGCAAGGCGGCCCATCCAGGCTCGCCCCGCGTTCGTGTCCCGTCTCCTCACCCTCGTTAAGCGTATCGGATCGTCGAGGACAATTGAAAGGACCAGTCCGACCCACGTCGATGGGGCGAAGCGCATCACCGCCGACATAAAGCTTCAGTTGATAGAGTTCGCAGCTGACATGTCTGCCTCGACGCGATGGCGCCCTGCGTGGCTCGTACTGCTCCCCGCTCTCGCCGGTTGTGCTCAGAAGCCGTCGGCGCCGCCGGCTCCCGTCGCGCCGACCGAGGCCCCCGCAGTCGTCGACGAGGCGCCGGAGCCGTTTGCGGACCGCTTCGAGACGTTGACGACTCGCCTCGAGGAGGGGCTGGACAAGTTTCACGTGCCCGGGATGGCGGTGGCGGTCGTGTACGACGATCGGGTCATCTATGCGCACGGGTTCGGCTACGAGAACCTCGAAGAAAAGGTACCGGTCACCCCGCGCACGCGCTTTGCGATCGGCTCGTCGACGAAGGCGTTCACGGCGGCGGCGATCGGCCAGCTCGTCGATGAAGGCACCATGTCGTGGGACGATCCGCTCACGAAGTGGGTCCCCGAGTTCACGCTGGCGGTGAAGTCCGATGACGCCGCGGCGCAGGCGACGATCCGCGACGCGCTCTGCCACCGCACCGGCTTTACCCGCATGGGCGTGCTGTGGGCTTCGGGTGACGTGCCGCGCAAGGAGTTCTTGGCCCAGGCCGCCAAGGCCGAGCCCATGGCCGACTTTCGCGAGACGTTTCTCTACAACAACGTCACGTACACCGCAGCCGGCGAGGCCAGCGCGCGAGCGGCCGACGTGCTGTGGGCCGAGCTCGTCGACACCAAGATCCTGCAGCCGCTGGGGATGAAGAACAGCATCATCCTGTCCGAGGAGGCCAAGAACGCCGGCATGGCGCAGGGCTACCTCTGGGAGAAGGAGAAGAAGCAGTTCAAAGCGGTGCCGATGCGTTCGCTCGATGAGATCGCACCCGCGGGCGCGATCAACTCCACCGTCCTCGACATGACGGCGTGGGTGCGCATGCAGATCAACGCGGGGTCGTTCGAGGGGCAGACGCTGATCGAACCCGCCACGCTCAAGGAAACCTGGACGCCGCAGATCGATGTGGGCGGGTCGATGAAGTATGGCCTGGGCTGGTTCATCGCGGACTACGAAGGGCAGCCGATGCTGCATCACGGCGGCAACATCGATGGCTACGCCGCGATGGTGAGCTTCTTGCCTGAAGAGAAGCTCGGGTTCGTGATGCTCTCGAACGTATCGTTCAGTCCGATGCAGGACGCGGTGCGGGGCATCGTCTACGACACCCTGCTCGAGGAGTCCGCCGCGCCCGCGGCGGAGGAAGATGTCGCAGCGTTCGAAGGCAAGTACGTCGCCGGCTTTGGGCCGTTTGCGGGCAAGTCCTTCACCGTCAGCAGCAAAGACGGCGCACTGTTCGTCGACGTGCCGGGCCAGCAAAACTACGAGCTCAAGGCCCCCGGCGAGGACGGCAAGCGTCCGTTCGCCGTCACCGACACCATCGCGGTGAAGTTCGCCGAGGTGGATGGTGCCGTGAACGCGATGCACCTCTTCCAGGGGGGCTTCGACTTCGAGCTGTTCCGCGAGGGCTACACCCCGCCAGCCGAAGTCCCCCTCGAGACGCTGCAGCCGATGCTGGGCCGCTACGAGCATTCCGTGCTGGGGCAGGCCGAAGTGCTGGTGCGGAACAACCGGCTCGCGATCGACGTGCCCAAGCAGATGGTCTACGAGCTGTTCCCGCCCAACGAGGAGGGACACTGGGCGTTTCGGGTCAAGCCGGACATCACCATCGAGTTCGTCCCCGCCAAGCGGCCGCGCAAGGTGGTGCTGCACCAGGGCGGGCAGACGTTCGACCTCACGCGGGTCAAGAAGGCCGCCGGTGACGGCCCGTCCATGGCCAAGCTGGAGAAGGCGCGGCGTTCGGGCAAGGCCGAGCGGGCGCTGGGCAAGCTGGGCGTGGTGAAGGTGACCGCGAAGGTTCGCTTTGCGCAGTCGGGCGTGGACGGGACCACCACCATCTTCGTCGCCCCCGACGGTCGCATGCTGACGCGGACCGACCTGGGCAAGTTCGGCTGGAGCGAGACCATGGTCGCGCCCGAGGGCGGCTGGGAGGTCTCTGCGTTTGGTCCCCAGGACGATCTGGTCGGCAACCAGCTCGCGCAGTCTCTGCTGCTCTCGCCGCTGCTGTACGGGCGGCGGCTCAGCACGGTGTTCGATGAGGTCGAGGTCGAGGGCTCTGGCACGCTCGGTGACACCGACGTCGTCCGCATCGCGGGCACGAAGGGGGCGCTGCCCACCGTGAAGATGCAGCTCGACGCCAAGACCGGCGACATCCTGCAGAGCGAGTACGACGCGCTGTGGAACGGCCCCGGTGGTATCCGAACGACCGAGCGCCTCAGCGACTACCGGACCGCGCTCGGGCTTCGGCTGCCCCACGCGATGGAGCGTAAGACGGTGCAGTCGGGCACCGTGGTCGTGACCGACGTCGTCTACAGCACCGTCGATGACGACCCCGCGACGCTGTTCCCCGCCGAGCCGCCCTCCGACAAGTGAGCCTCAGCGCTCGACGTTGAAGGAGCGCGAGAACAGCCACACGCCGAGCGCGAGGATCAGGACCGAGAAGGCGCCGCAGGCGAGGCCCCACATCCAGAAGCTGCCGCCGAGCGCGGTGGCCATGTGCGCGGTGTCCGATGGCATCACGCCGGCGCCCGTGGTGGCTTCGGACGTGAAGAGATAGTCGGCCCGCGAGAACACGCTCAGCGACATCTGGATGCCGAGGAACACGAGCGCGATCTGGGCGGTCTCGGGGCCGCGACGCCACGCGAGCCAGCCGAGGCCGCCGGCGACCAGCGCGGTGAAGACCACGCCGAAGACGTTGCGCATGAAGAGCACGTCGACCACGGCGAGGAAGACGGCGCCGACGGCCAGGCCCACGCGCGAGAGCTTGGCGTTGCGGGCGAAGGCGAATGCGATGCCGGCGACGATGGCCGGACCGACGAGTCCGCCTGCAGACACGAGCGCCCCCGCGACGTTCGGACCGTCGGCGGGGTCATGGCTGAGGCCGCTGTGCGTGGCCACGCCTGACGCGTCGGAGAACACGACCATCTGCTTGAACTCGCCGCCGAGGAGCAGCGCCGTCAGCCCGTGGCCGAGCTCATGCACGAGGGTGCTGAAGAGGGTCAGCGGGTAGCCGATGAGTCGGCCGCCCGGGATGACCCACAGCAGCACCGTGAGGCCGATGCTGGCCCACAGCGCTTGCTTGGCGCGCCGACGGCGATTGTGATCGCGGAGCCAGGAGTCGAGCTTCATGATGGGATCCAACCGTCAACGTAGCCCGACCGTTCCCGGCCCGCACCATCAGCCGCCGCAAACCGCCCAGATCGGGTCAGTGGGGTACTGTTCGCGGCAGATCGCGTCGAAGCGCTCGTTGTAGAGGAGGCCAGTCGGCTTGGCCCCCGCTGCTTGAAGACCGCGTTCCGCGGGCTTCCGACCATGAGCGGCGTCGAGTCCGCGCGGTTGTTGATGCAATTGTATTGCATATGGAGAGGCGCGCTTGCTAAGAGCCAGGCCTTGGCGACGGGAGGCACGATGGCGTCTTCAGAGCACGCGCTCG
>JBCCQM010000340.1:0-6020 GCA_039024335.1 Myxococcota bacterium | reverse complement strand
GTACGAGGCGGTCGGCGGCGACCTCGACGAGGATGCGTTCGAGGCGCTCGCCGCGGGCCGAACGCCCGAAGCCGTCTTGGAACGAGAGGCGATCGGTGCGTTACCGCTGCGCGTCCTCGCGAAGGCCGTGTTGAAGCACTTCGACGAGCTCGCCGCGCTGCCCATCTTCCCCGCGCTGGGTGGGAACACCACCCTCAACGCGATGCTCGAGGCGTTCGAGCGCCACAGCCAGCTGCTCTCGCTCGATGTGGATTTGGGTCACGACCCGAACATGCAGGTGCCGCGACAGGTCCTGCGCACGAATCGAATCTCGCGGCTGATGCTGCGTCAGGTCTTCGGGCGGCCGAAGGTTGCCGACGGCGCCCGGTGGCTCAAGGAGTGGATGGCGCGGGAGGCTTTCGAGCAGCAGCCCAAGATGTCGTTGTCACTCGATCCGAAGGACGTGCTGGTGTCCGTCTCGGTTAAGGGCAACGGCATCAAGGGCGAGATTGGGCTGCCGCGCGCCATCCCGTCGTCGTCGGGCGCGACGATCTCGGCCTGCCGAGCGTCGCGGCTGATCTGCCGCGTCGATCTGCTCGAGGCCCCGATCCCGCTCGTTGGCGTGCTCGATGCAAAGTCCTTCGGCGTTCACCGCGACTACGCCTCGCTGTCGGAGAGCGACGAGGCGCGCGCGACGAGTCTGCTCTGGGACGAGCTGCCCGATCTCGCGGGCGCGCTGGCGAGGGCCTACGCGCAGTTCTCGGGCGATGAACTCGATCTCGCGCGTCGTTGGGCGCTGATGATGCTGCCGGTGCTGATGACCGGCAAGCAGTCGCTGCGTCTCAAGCAGCCGGGCGTGGAAGCCCTCGCTGCGCTGCCGCTGTTCGTCGAGCGCGAGGGCACGAAGACCTCGCTCAACGCCATCGCAAGGAATCGGAGCAAGGGAGAGCGCATCTTCACGGTCGCCGGGGTGACGCAGTACACGCTGCCCAAGGGGGTCGAGATGCCTCGGTTGGTGTTCGTCGACCCGCGCGGTGACGTGGGGCTCGTGCTGGAGACCGCGTTCGGCAAGGTGGAGAGCCTCGAAACGGAGGTCTCGATCATCGTCGATTGGCACCAAAACCGGGCGCTGGCACCGGTGGCGCCCGAGGTCCCGTCGAACACGCCGGCGAGCGTGGAAATCGATGACCGTGGATTCGAGGGGGGGCTGTGGATCGACATGCACCTCGACGCCAGCGCCGTCGCGTTGACCGACGGGCACAAGGTGGCGAGCTTTCACGAAGCGTCCTCCGTGTTCGTGGTGGGCGGTGCGCTCGGCGGGCCCGCGGTCGAGATCAGTCCGCGCTGGACCTACGCGAGGGTCTCCAAGCGTGGACGAAAGTTCCTCGCGCAGCGGGCTCGCGAGCTGTACGAGGGGGTGCTCGAGCGCTACGACGAAGAGGGCTCAGGCGAGGAGCACGAGCGAGACCGCGAGGTCTTGGCGCGGCTGTTCGAGCGCATGAAGGCGCAGCGGGAGCAGGGCACCAAGCCCAAGAACAGCCGGGCACGTCGCATGTTCAAGGCGCTCGAGGCGTTGCGGCTGACCGAGCTGCCCAACGGGTATCGCGTCGACGGGGAGACCGCGGCCAAGGCAGAGCCGCCTCGATACCGTGGACGGGCGGAGCCGGAGCCAACGCCGGAACCGGAGCCAACGCCGGAGCCGGAGCCGACGCCGGAGCCGACGCCGGAACCGGAGCCAACCGCGGAACCGGAGCCTGAGGTCGCGCCCCCGCCGACGCCCGAAGAGCGACTGCTGGAGGCGGTTCGCTCCGAGCTCCGGCTGGTCCGCAACGCGGGCGACCGGTCGGTGACCGACGCGATGCTCGATCGCCTCCGCGTTGGTACGACGCGTCACGTCGCGCTGGCGGAGTATCTCGACGGCATGGTCCAGCTCTCGCGCGACCATGTCGTGATGAAGCGGGCCCTCGCCGCGGAGATCGAGACGCCGGAGGCGGCGCGCTGGATTTCGATGCTGGCGTCGGCGGCCTACACCGCGCTCAACCACTGGCTCGACGAGGTCACCGACGACGACGAGCAGTACTTCCACGGGCTGCACGCGCGGCACCTGTCGGGCTGATCCATCGCGGTTGAACGGGCGCCGCAATCAACGAAGGCCGTCACGCAGGATCGCGTGACGGCCTCGACGTGTCGTTGCCTTGCGTGGGCTCAGCCGCCGACGGCGACGGCACCGGCCAACAGCGTGAACATCATGATGACGCCGATCACCGCCGCAACGTAGATCAGCGAGGAGACCATGCCGATGATCATGGCAGCGGTCGAGGTGCCCGAGGGCTGCATGCCCATCGTGCGGTAGTTGCGACGGATCGCATTGGCCTTGAGCCACGACAGCGGTCCCGTAATGAAGCCGACGCCGACCCAGAAGCCCACGATGGAAACGATCAGCCAGGTGTTGGACTGGTCGTTGAGCTCCTTGACCCGCGGGTCCATCGGCGCGGCAGCCCCGTAGGCACCGGGCGGGGGACCGTAGTTCTGCGGAGGAACGTAGGCGCCCGCTGGTGGCGGAGGCGCGTGGCCGGGGCCGGGCGGGGGACCATATCCCGGAGGGGGCGCCGCATATCCACCCGGGGCAGGACCCTGAGGATGGCCGGGCGCGTGGCCGGGCGCGTGGGGAGGATGCTGGTGCGGGTGGCCGTGGGGATGGTTCAAGGCGACTCCAGTGTAGGGACAGGACGAGGCACGCACCACCCGGTTGCGGATCAATCCTCCTACATCACCACGGCATAGGTGCGGCCCGACTCGACGGCCCAGCCGTCCATTTTGGTGCGCATCATGAGCTTGGCGCGGTGGAGCTGCGTCTTGACCGTGCCCAGGGGAAGGCCGAAGTGGTCTGCGATGTCCCGGTAGGGCACGTGTCGCAGGAAGTGCATCTCGAGCACCTCGCGGTAGCGCACAGGCAGCTCGGCGAGCGCCACGTCGATATCGTTGCGCAGGTCCGACTGCGTGCTCGAAAGCTCGCCCAGCTTGGCCTCGGCAGTGTTTTCGAAGCCTTCGGGCAGGCTGGCGTGCTTGGGCGCGCGGTTCGTGTGGTTCAAGAACGCGTAGTAGGCGATGCGATGGACCCAGGTCGAGAACCGAGCGCGGCCTTCAAAGCGGGGCAGGCCCTTGTACGCGCGCAGGAAGGCCTCTTGCGTGAGGTCCTCGGTCAGCACGCGGTCGCCTCGGGTCAGGCGCATCAACAGCGCGCGGATCCGCGGCTCGTGGCGGCGCATCAGCTCTCCGAAGGCTTCGGTGGAGTCTTCGGCCACGGCGCGTTCGACCAGCTCGTGGTCCTCGGCGGCGCGCAGGCCGGTGGTGGCGCGGGGCGCGGGGGGGCGCCGCGGGGGGGTGCAGGGGGTCCGTCCGTCCAACCTCATCGCGGGTGGAAGTACCCGGCCCCTGCAGACCAATTGCGATCGGTTTCACTTTTTTTGAATACCGACCGAATTGGCGTCTGGCGGCCGCTTGCGGCCGATCTAAGCCCGGACGTATCGTCGCGTCCATGCTCAAGCGCCTCCTCCTGGCCACCGTGTTCTGCGTTGCGTGCGACTCGTCTGAGCCGTCGGTCAGCGAAGCGCTGGCGGATGCCGACGCCAAGGAAGCCAAGAAGAAGGCCGACGAAGAGGCGGCCAAGAAGGCGGCCACCCCCAAGAAAGACCCCAACGCGCTGGAGATGCCGTGGACCGTCGACTCGATGAAGGACAAGCTCGAAATGGGCCTGACGCTCGAGTACGCGGTGACGGGCACCGACGCGAAGGGCAAGCCGGTGGAAGACACCTATCTCGCCGAGGTGAAGGCGCTCAATCCCGACGGCATCGGCGTCGTCGCCTACCACACCAGCGCGAAGGGCGAAGCGGCCAAGCAGCTTGCCACCACGCCATGGAGCAAAATGTCGCCGTTCTTCCGCGTGGAGAAGGCCGAGGAGACGCTCCTGAAGAAGGAGTCCGTGGAAACGCCCGCGGGCACGTTCGACTGCGTCGCGGTGGAGCTCAAGGGGTTCTTCGGTGAGCACCGCACCGTGTGGATGATCGCCGACAAGCCCGGCGTCTACGCGAAGATCGTCGAGCACGCGAACACCAGCGCCGAAGACGACCAAACCGAAAAGACGTACACGCTGGCGTCGATGAAGACGGTCAACTGAGCACGATGGAAGTCCGGGCGTACGCGCAGCGGCTGCTCACCGGCTCGTCGCTGGACGACAAGATCTTCGCGCCGGCGGAGCTGACCGATGCGTCGCCGCGGTGGACGGGCCGCCTGCCGGACCGGCCGGGACGCACCCCGTCGCTGCGGTGGCGTGACGATGCGGGAGAGGCCAGCCCGACCGAGGTGCCCGACGACCCGCTGGCGCGCGGCCGCTTGCTGCACGCCTTCGCCAATCACGAGCTGCTCGCGATCGAGCTGATGGCGCTTGCGCTGCTGCGCTTCGACGACGCGCCGGCTGCGTTCCGGCGCGGGCTGGTTCAGACGATCGCGGAAGAGCAGCGTCACCTTTCGCTGTACTGCGAGCGCATGCAGGCGCTGGGCGTTGCGTTCGGGGAGGCACCGCTCAGCGGCTTCTTCTGGCGAGCGATGGCGTCGCTGGAGTCGCCCGCGGCGTTTGTGGCCCACATGTCCCTGACGTTCGAGCAGGCCCACCTCGATTTCGCCACCCACTATGCGGCGGCGTTCTCTCGCATCGGCGACGAGGCGTCCGCGGCCGTGCTCCGGACCGTGCTCGACGACGAAGTCGGACACGTCGCGCTGGGCCTCCGGTGGTTCGAGCGCTGGCGCCCGGCGTCTACCAGCTTGTTCGATGCCCACGCGGACGCGCTCGTTCCTCCGCTGCAGATCGTGCGTGCCAAGGCGATGACCTTTTGCGACGCGCCGCGTGAACGCGCCGGCCTGCCCGCGGACTACGTAGAGCGGCTGCGGACGTGCGGTGGCAGCCGAGGCCGTCCCGCGACGCTGTGGTGGTTCAACGGCGCGGCCGAGCAGGAGGCGGAGCGCGGCATGTCGTTCACGCCGAACCGCGCCACGGCCCAGACCGTTCGAGATTTGCAGGGCGTGCCGATGCTGCTCGCCACACCCTCGGACGTCGTGCTCGTCGAAGAGCCGCCCGACCCGGGCTTTCTCGCGACGCTGGCTGAGGTCGGCGTGCCGCTTCCACGCATCGAGGTCGCCGACCTGCAGCGGACGCCCTGGCCTGCACCCGCATCCGTGGGTCCGATCGCTTCGGTCCAGCCGTGGGGAGTCTCGCCGCGCAGCGATGCCTTCGCTGCGACGGCTCGCGCGCGCGCGACGGGCTCTTGTCCCCGATGGTCTGCCTCGATGCGGACGCTCTACGACAAGCGAACGACGGTGGCGCTGGCGTCTGGGTTCGTGCAGAGCGAGGACGAACCGAGCTGGGTCCCGAGTCACCTTGCGCCACGGCTCGCAGCCTCTTGGTTCGATGTACTGGAGCTTCAGCGGGAGTTTGCTGCCGCGGGCTACGCCACGCTGATCAAGCCCAGCTTCGGTGCTTCGGGTCGCGGCCACCGAGTGCTGCGCGATGGCGATCGGGATGACGACCGGCAGGCTGTGGACGCGCTGCTTCGACGTGGGTCCGTGGTCGTCGAGCCGTGGTTCGACGTCGTCGCGCAGCTGTCGATTCGGATGCGCGTGGAGGCCGAGCGCGGCGTGATGCTCGGGGTCGGTCGGGGCCTCAGCGACCCCCGAGGGCAGTTCGAGGCGGCGGTGCTGGGCCCGTTCGACGTCGGCCTCGAGAGCGACGTGCGGCGCTGGCTTCGAGGCGACGGACGCGACGTGAATCGAGTCCCCCGCATGGCGGCGGCCGTCACCGAGGCCGTTGCCACGCGGGCCCGCGCCGCGGGGTATGTCGGGCCCGCCGGCGTCGACGCGTTGATCGTTCGCGCTCCGGAAGGGTTTCGACTGCGCCCCGTCGTCGACGTGAACCCACGCCTGACGATGGGGCACGTCGCGGCGGCGCTCGAACCTCGCGTGTCACGGCGCGCGCGCGGCGTGTGGGC
>JBCCQM010000339.1:0-6023 GCA_039024335.1 Myxococcota bacterium | reverse complement strand
CGTCGACTTGCTCGAACGCCTCGAAGATCGACTGCTGGCTCGCCTTGGGGATGCCCGGTCCGGTGTCCTGCACGCAGAACTCCAGGCACATCTGATCGCCGCGCTCCTCGGTTACGACGGCGCGTACTTCGACGTGCCCCGTCTCGGTGAACTTCACGGAGTTGCCCACCAAATTCAGCAGCACCTGGCGCAGCCGCGTCTCGTCCCCGAACACGATGCCGTACGCCCTGGGATCGATGTCGACGCGCAGCTCCAGCCCGCGCTGCTGCGCCGGCGCCATCATCAGCTCGATGACGCTGCTGACCTGCGCGTGAACGTCGAACTCGACCGGCTGCAGCGAGAGGCCGCCCGCCTCGATCTTGGAGAAGTCCAAGATGTCGTTGATCAGCGCGAGCAAAGCGTCGGCGGCGTCGCGAATGGTGCGAATGCCCTTCGCGAGCGTCTCGTCGGGCCGCTCCATCAGCAGCAGCTCCGACATCCCGATGATCGCGTTCATCGGCGTGCGGATCTCGTGGCTCATCCGCGCGAGGAAGTCGACGCGGGCCTGACTTGCCGCCACCGCGTCGTCGCGCGCCTGCACCAGCTCCTGCGTTCGGGCAGCAACCTGCTCCTCGAGGTTGGCGTTCGCGTGCCAGAGCTCGGCCGCCTTGGCCTCGAGCAGCTGCTCGGCCGCCTTGCGAGCCTTTCGCTCCCGGTCCGCGCGCCGCCGATACGCGTCGAGTTCGGCTTCAGTCCCCATCGAGCGTGACCGTGAAGTGAACCTCGCTGCCGTCTGGGGTAGCTTTCGAGTCCTTCACGGTTCCCTTTCGGCCGAAGTGGTCCAAGCACCCGCGGATGAGTCCGCGTGCGAGGTCACCGAGACATCGCGGGCTACGGTAGTGCATGTGGAGGGTGTCGCCATCGCGCTCGGTGGCAAAGCGAGGGAGGGCGGCGGTGGGGTAGAGCTTGCGCACCTGAACGTGAATGCGCTCCTCGACCTCTTCGAGAAAGTCGAGCGGCTCCGCCACGCCCTCGAAGAACTCGGGATAGATGTCGGCGAAGCGCCCGAAGAGGTGATAACCGAATGCCTCCACCAGCGCTTCGACCGGCGCCTCGGTCTCCTTCGACAGCGCCACGACCATCTCGATCAGCTCTTTGTAGTCGTAGTCGCCCACCGCCGTGTAGACGCCGTCGCTACGGCTGTGGGTGAGCACGCTGTCCGCCACCACCACCCCAAAGCGCGCCTCCACCATCTCGTTGAATTCGGTGAAGACGACGCCCTTCATGCATCGACCATCATCGGATGGTTTGGCTGCGCCTTGAGCAGGAATCCACGCTGGCCGACCCATATCGGGACGCACGAGGGCGACTCACCGGAGCGACACCCCGAGCGACACGGTCAAGAAGTGGAGCCAGTTGGTGTTGAACCCGTCCGAGAACGGATCGGGATCACTCGAGGTCCCTCGGGCGCCCCCGGCGAGGTAGCGGACGTTGACGAAGGTATCGACGCCGTAGCGCCATGCCAGACCACCCCGAAGGCTCATGTCGAGAATGGCTCCCTCGACGTCGCTCCGCCCCCCGTTGATGTAGCGGATCGGCGCGTAGAAGCCGTCCACCTCGCCGCCCATCCAGAACCGACCGCGCACGAAGCCGCGTCCACGGAATTTCAGGACTGGCACCGGCCCGACGTCACGCACCGCCCGCAGCTGCACGCCGTCTTGCGAGGCGTACTCGATGTTCGCGTTGCGGATCTGCAGCGACCCGCCGAACCCAACCTCGGAGGGGCCCGGCAGGATGTCGTACAGGTAGCTGATCCGCCAGAATGGAAAGCTGTACCGGAAGTCGATCGGCGTCCCGGCAGCAAAGGTGACGTCTTCCACCACCAAATCGCGCTCTGCGACCGCCTGCGACTCCAGGTTGAGCGGCTGATACAGCAGCGAGATGGTGTGCTGCCGGCGCGTACCGATGTCGAGATCGGCCGAGAGTCGACCAAAGGGAAACAGCGTGTCCTGTCCCAGGTCCTCGCGGAGGTCCGCGTAGGTTCCGTCCTCGCCCAGCTTCAGCCGATGTCCGAGCACGCTGAGAAAGCCGAGCTCGGCGTGAAGCCGCACCGCGACGCGAGACCCCGGGCGGTTGAGGACCGAGTCCGGCGCGTCCGGTTCACCCGCCGAAGCGGCTGCAGGCGCGCAGAAGAGCGCAAACGCAAGAGTGGCGAGCAGGCGGCGGGTCATCCGCCGCTAGGCTACCCGCCGGGGAGCACCTGTCGAGCCATCATCGTCCGGATGACCTCGTTCGCGGAGACAGCGGTCGTGCTGTCGCCGAAGATGCAGTCGGGGTTTCCGGGCCAGCAGTGGCCCCCGCCGTCGATCGTACACAGCGACACGTCCACACCGCCGTCGCAGGCTGGCCATCGCTCGCACAGCGCATCGCCCTCGTCCACGAACACGTCCGGCACCGGCGCGCACCCGTTGCGGTCGCGCCACCCTTCCATCATCGTGCGCACGTTGGGGTAGCCAGGCCCTGCACCGCCATAGGGCACGATGTTGTCGCTCGTGCCGTGAAACTGCAGCATCGAAATCGGGCGAGACGGGACGCAGGAGGCGGGCGGCAGGGTGAGCACGCCCGTCACCGAGGCTGCACCTGCGAACACGTCGGCGGCCTCGCAGGCGAGCCGGTGCGCCATGTGTCCCCCGTTCGACATGCCGATCGCATACACGCGGCGCTCGTCGATGCAGTTGGTCAGCGAGATGTTCGCGACGAGCGTGCGCGCGAACTCGACGTCGTCCACGCCCTGCGACTGGGCATCGCCGCAGCACGCTCCCCCGTTCCACGAGTTTCCGACCCCTGCGGGATACGCCACGACGACACCGGCCTCCGCCGCGGCCGCGTCGTACTCGGAGAACGAGGCCTGCTGCGCGGGGCTGCCGAGCAGACCGTGGAAGTTCAGCACCAGCGGCGTCGGCGTGGTGACGTCGACGGTCTCGGGAATGAACAGGTCGTACGAGCGCGTCCGGCCACCGACCTCGAGCGTGACTCCGTTGTAGCGGCCCGGGGGGAGTCCACCGGGCGGGCAGGTTGCGACCGAACCCGTCGAGTCATCGTCACTGCCCGTCTCACCGTCGCTGGTCGACGCACCGCCGAGCGTCGTGCTGCCCGCGTCCGCAGCACCGCTCGCGCCACCGCTCGTCGTCGAACCGCCGGAAGATCCGGGGCCTCCGGTCGACATCGACGTCGAGCCCGCGCCCGTCGAGGAGCTGTCCGTCTCCGTGTCCGTTTCGGCGTCCGTGTCTGCGGACGAAGCATCACAGCCGAGGGTGGACGCAAGAACGAGCGAGGCGACGATCGGACGGAACATGGCAAAGGGGGACGGACCGGTTCGTGCCGTCGAGTCCAAGTGCAACGGGGACCTCCATGGGTTCCCCCGCCGCTCGATCGACCCTACTACGCAGGGTTCTGGCCCAGTGGCCGCCTCCCGGTGCCGCGCGCTTAAGCGCGTTTAAGCGGAGCGCTCGACCCTGCGTTTCTACGCTGCCAAGGACCGCGGTGCGCAGGCGCTGCGGCAGGAGCCATGGCAGTGAACTGGAAACATATCTATGCAGCGGCGCTCATCGGCGCCATGACCCCTGGGTGTGGGTCGGACGCAGACGAAGCTCCGGCGGACACCGAGGCGGACGCTTCGGGCGGAGAGACCGAGGTCGCGGACACGGAGCCCGCCGAGACGGAGGGAGACGACCCGGCCGACACCGAGGATCCCCCCGATACGGACGATCCCCCAGACACCGACGACCCGACCGGAGGCGGCGAGGACGGCCTTCTCGAAGGCGCGACGCGAGGCGGACCCATCCAGGTCAACGACGCGGGGACCGTCCTTGCGGTCGCCAACAAAGCGACCGACGACATCACCCTCTTCACCACCTCGGACATGGAGGAGCTTGCGCGCGTGCCCGTGGGCGACGAGCCGGTCTCCGTCGCCTGGGGACCCGACGGGAGCACGCTGTATGTGGTCAACCGGGCCTCGGGCAACGTCGTGCGCATCGACAACGCCGACACCTCGAGCGCGGCAGCCTCGGGCGAAGTGTTCGTAGGATCCGAAGTGATCGCGGGCGCTCTGACCCCGCGCGGACGGACGCTGTACGTCACCAGCTGGGTCGACGGAACGCTCACCGCCGTCGACACGGCCTCGATGACCGTCGAGACCGTCATCGAGCTCGGTGGAGCGCCCTACGCGACCTGCATCACCAACGACGGTGACGAAGACGAAGACGACGAGACGATCTTCGTGACCGACTTCTACGGGCGCCCGGCATCGGGGCGCGAGGGAACCGATGCAGCACGGGAAGGCCGGGTGTTTCGGGTGTCGGCTGGCGACGGTTCGGTGGAGACGTCCGTCCTGGCCGCACACCCGAACTCCGGCATTCCCGGCTTCGAGCAGACGGGCTTCTACCCCAACCAGCTGTACTCGTGCGTGGTCAATCAAGACCTCGTGTACGTGACCGCGGTCGGGGCCAGCCCCGAAGCGTTCGAGGGCACGACGGACTTTCATCAGAACGTTCAGGGCATGGTCAGCGTGCTCGACCTCGACGGTGAAGAGGTCGATAGCCGCAGCGTGAACCTCAACGCCCTCGTGGACGAGCTCGCCGCGCCCAAGCGGTTCGTTGCGGTCCCGGCCGACATCGCCTTCGCACCCAACAGCGAGTTCGGCTACGTCGCCTCGACCGCCAGCAACGCCGTGTTGCGGGTGGATTGGTCCCAGGATCCGCCCGCGGCGGGTTCCCCCTCGGGGGCCAGCTTCCTGGAGACCGCGCCGTCCCCCACGGGCATCGCGATCGCGAACGCCAAGGCGTACACGTACAACGAGGTCGATCGCTCGGTCTCGGTGATCGACCTCGCCGAGCAGATCACGACTGACCTCTCCATCGCTGCGGCACCGCAACCCGACAACGCAGCCGAGGTGGCCGAGCTGCGAGGGCAGCGGTTCTTCAACACGGGCCTGGGGCGGTGGTCGGCCAACGGCTGGGTCTCGTGCCTGGCGTGTCACCCGGCGGGCCTGACCGACAACGTCACCTGGCGCTTCCCGGCAGGCCCGCGCCAAAGCGTCGACCTGTCGGGCTCGTTCAACCCCGGCGGTACCGTTCAACGCGTCTTCAACTGGACAGCGATCTTCGACGAGGTCCACGACTTCGAGCTCAACACCCGTCTCGTTGCCGGAGGCACGGGCGCCATCGTGGCCGATGCGGGCCTCAATGCGGACGGCTCGGCCAACGCAGAAGCGCGCATCGACTTCGTCGGTCCCGGAGGCGTCGCAGACCCCGAAAACGGGTTCAACATCGGTTCGACGCGAGCAGTCGCAGCCACCGGTGCCGTCCCCGAGGACTGGGACGAGATCGAGGCGTACATCATGACGCTGCGGGCGCCCCACGCGGCCACCGTATTCGCCGGAGACCCCGAAGCGGGACGCGTCGTGTTCGAAGAGGCCGGGTGCGTCAACTGCCACGCAGGATCGCTGTGGACGCTTTCCGAGCTGTACTACCAGCCCGCCCTCGACCAAGACGCACGCGCGCTGACGCTGCTCTCCCAAGGCGTGGACAGCATCGACGTCCGTGCAGACCAAGTCGTCGGGACCGACCCCGGTGAGGTGTTCGTGCTCGAGGCCGACACCAACGGTCCGCCGCACCGACACACGTGCGTGGTTCGCAACGTCGGCACCTTCGCTGAGTTCGGACCCAACGACCAGGGCGCCGAGGAGATCCGCCAAAACGGCGGAGATGCGCAGGGCGTGCACGGCTACAACGTGCCGTCGCTGTTCGGCGTGGCGGTCGGTGGTCCGTACATGCACAACGGATCCGCCGAAACGCTCGAGGAGCTGCTCGACCCCGCGGGCGACTTCGGCGACCACCTTCGCGCGGGCAACCAGATCTTCTCGCCGACCGACGACGAGCTCGCCGACCTGATCGCGTTCTTGCGCTCCATCGACGACGACACCGAGACGTTCGAGACCCCCGACGACATGGTGTTCTGTCCCGACGGCATCAGCGAGTAGCGCG
>JBCCQM010000338.1:0-6092 GCA_039024335.1 Myxococcota bacterium | reverse complement strand
CCTCTGACCCCGGCGCTGCACTTGGCTGCGTCATCGAACGTCTCGATCATACCGCACCCGCTCCCTGCGCCGGATCCCGTGCACGTCGAGGGGTGCGTTATCGTGCCGACATGTTCGGCGTCGCGAGTCCGATCCCGCGGGCACTTCGCTTCGTTGCGCTGGCGAGTGTCGTCGCCTGCGCGGCTATGGTGACCCACCGCCCTTCGGCACCGCAGGGGGGGCGAGACGGGGCGCAGCTGCGGTTGGAGTTCGTCGTCGGGAACGAACACGTGGAGCCTGATGAGGGGGCAGACCCGTTCGTATCCGCCGAGCGTCGCATCGCGGACTGCTATCGGGCGTCGCTCCCCCCGGTGGCCGACCCGGACCTGTACGACGGCACGCTTCACGTCGCCGTTCACATCGGCCCCGATGGCTACGGCCAGGATGTTCGCGTCCGCGGAACGCCGACGACGCTCGATGCGTTTGCGCCGTGCTTCGAGGCCGCGCTCAAGGCCGAGTTTTACGAGATCCCCAGCGGGCAGCCGGCGGGCTACTTGGGCGTCTACGACCTGCAGGTGGGCCCAGACGCGCCGAAGCGTCGTTATCGAACGCCGCCCCCGACGCAGCGCGTCCATCCGCAGATCATCGGCGCGTTCGAGAGCAAGGAAGCATCGGGCTACTTGTTCCTGCTTCTGCGGCGCGACCCGATCGAGCGGTGCTACGACGCGTTCGTGGAGCGCAAGCGCGTGGGCGGGAATGTGTCGGTGCGATGGTCGATGGCCCGGGATGGACGCGTGAAGGCCCGCGCCAAGGCATCCAAGTGGCGGCTGCGTCCGGTGGCCAAGTGCATCGAAGCGGCGGTCGCGTCGTGGGAGGTGCCCTCGAGCCTCGTGGGTCCGCGGGAGGACTTTCAGGTCCGCTACGACCTGTCGCCAGACCCGGCACCGCGGCCGCGCCCTCAAGCTCGAGCGCCGGGCCGAGGGTGATCGACCCGGCGGTTCGTGACCCTGGCGACTAGGAGATCAGGCTAGGGGATCAGGCCCCAGACCATGCGGACGGCGTGGTTGCCTTCATCCGCGATCACGAGGTCGGTGCCGTTGCGAACGTCGAGTCGCATCGGGTCGTTCAGGCGCGCGCTCGTAGCCGGTCCGTGGTTGCCTCCGCTTCCCTCCGTGCCGTCGCCCATGACGGCGCTGAGGACGTTGGTCGAGAGGTCGAGCCGACCCACGCGGTGGCTGTTGGTCTCGGCGAAGTAGAGGTTGCCGTCGTCACCCACGACGATGCCGCCCGAGCTCTCGAAGCGTGCGTTCGGGCCTGTCAGGCCGTTCCAGTCGAGTTCGCCACCGGAGCTGCCCGCAAGGTGGATGATGCCCGTGACCTCGTCCGCGCCGCTGAGGTTGAGGCGAACGATCCCCGACGTGGTGCCACCCGGGTCCGACCCGCAGATGCGGCCGAAGACGTACATCGCGTTGCCGTCGGGCGCGAACGCGATGTTGCAGTCGGCGCAGTCATTGAGCGCGACCTCATCGTTCGTGCAGTCTCCGTCGTCGACGCCGTACACGTCTTCGACGACGAGGCTCTCAATGCGACGGATTCGGTCGTGTCCCGCGTCCACGACGTAGAGCGCGTCGGGGTTGGTCGGGTCGATCTCGAGGTCGCCCGCGTTGAGGAAGTGACCCAGCGTGGCCAAGCCACCGTCGCCGTCTCCGGGAAGCGGGGTGGGTTGGCCGGCATAGACGAACAGCTGCGGCGGCGATGCTGCAAGGTTCACGCGAAGGACCCGTGAAGCGCCTCCGAACGTCCCGGTGAAGAACAGGCGGTCGTTGTCTTCGTCGAAGACGACGTCGCCCATGGCGTTGAGCTCGGCGTTGAGTGCCGGGATGCCGTCGACCTCGTCTTCGCCGCCGCCGGCGATGTCGACGATCGCGCCGACGGGGTCGACCAGGCGGACGCGCCCATCCCCCGAGTTGCGGTCGACGAAGTAGACGCTGCCGTCGCTGCCGGTGCTGACGCCGCTGACGTCGCCGACCTGCGCGCAGGTGGCAGCGCCCGGGACACCCTCGTTCCCGTCGACGTGCTGGTAGTTCACGATCGTCAGGGCCGTTGCGGCGCTGGGCGCTTGGGCCTGGATGGTGAGCTCCACGGGGCTGCCCGAGACCGACACGCCGTGAAGGTCTTCGAAGAGCGCGTTGACCTGGTAGTCGCCCGGAAGCAGGCCTGGGCGCGCGAAGGTTGCGGCGAGGCCGGAGTCGTCGGCGAGGTCCGTTTCGGGGTCGACGCAGGCGCCGGAATCGACGCCCTCGAAGCTGACGCGCAGGCCGTCGAACGGGTTGCTGCTGCCGTCGAGCACCTCGGCCACGAACGCGGTGCCCTCGACCACGTCCGACATCGGCATCGGCGTGGACGCGAGGGCGAGCGAGGCTTCGGTGGGCATCACCTCACCGATGCCCCAGACCATGCGCACGGCCCCGTTGGCCCGGTCGGCGATGAGCAGGTCGCCGGCGGCGGAGAAGGTCATCCGCGGCGGGTCATCGAGCTGCGCATCGAGGGCGGGACCATAGTCTCCCAGCGGGCCGTCGACCTCCGCGATGTTGACCACCGTTGTGGTTCGGTACGTGGTCGCGTCGATCCGGCGAATGCGGTCGATCTGGTTCTCGATGACGAAGAGGTTGCCCGCCTCGTCGAAGGCCATGCCGCCCAGGCCGTCGAAGCGCGCATCGAAGGACAGCGCAGACTCGGCGGTGCTGCCTCCGTTGCGGCCCGCAATGTGGACGAGTTCTTCGGTCATGGGGTCGTAGCGGACGATCCCGTTCGCGGCGCCGCCTACGTCCGTGCCGCAGATGCGCGCGTTCACGAAGAGGTTGCCCTGTTCGTCCCACGCCATCTCGCAGCCATCGCTCTGGCAGTCGTCGAGTGCGATGCGGTCGCCACAGTCGCCCATCTCTAGGTAAGAGGTGATGACGCCGCCGGCGACGCGACGGATGCGGTCGATGTTGCGGTCGGTGATGTAGATCGCGCCGTCCGGTCCGAGGTCGAGGTCGGTGGGTCCGACGAGGTTGGCGGCCGTTGCTGCGCCGTCATCTCCGTACGTCGGTCCAGGGGCATCGCCGTTGCCACCCGCGACCGTGCAGAGCGTATCGGCGGCGACGTCGAGCTCGAGCAGGCGCCATCCGTCGTAGTCGGCCAGCAGGTAGATCAGGTCGTTGGCCTCGTCGTAGAGCACGTCTTCGACGCGGCGAAGGTCGGCGGTGAGCGGGGCGATGCAGTTGGGGGACTGCACCTCGCCGCCGCCTGCGAGCACCGTCATCGCGCCGACCGGATCCAGGGCGTACACGAAGCCATTGTTGGCGGTGTCCGCCGAGACGTAGACGGTGTCGTCGCTGGCGATCGCAACGCCGCTGACCTCGCCGATGTTGGCGGCCGTTCCCGGCCCGGGGACGCCGACGTTGTCGTCAACGTCCTTGTCGGCGTTGACCAGCGACAGCATCGTCAGAGGTCCAGGTTCGGTCGCTGAAGCGCTCGCGCTCACCGTCGGTCCCTCCTCGACCGTGGCCTCGAAGGTGTAGTCGCCCAACGCTCGACCGACGCGGGCCAGCGCGACGACCTGACCGTCGACGTCGGTGACGGCCGTGGCCGGGGAGATTGCAGCTCCCGCGGATGCGCTGAGCGTCACGTTCACGCCGGCTGCGGCTGCGCCCATGTCGGTCACCTCGAACACGAGGGGGACCGCGAGCTGCTCGTTGATCCGAGCGCTCTGCAGGTCGCCCGAAAGCACGCTGACGTCGGGCCCGCCCATCGCGGTATCCGAGCCCGTGCTGGAGCTGCTCTCGTCGCCGGTGCTGGAGCTGCTGCCGTCGGTGGTCTCGGTGATGCGGGCACCGCTGGAGGAACTCTCCCCGTCGCCGGTCGTGGTGTCGGTCGTGTCCGCGCCGCTGCTCGAGGAGCTGTCGGCGCCGGTGGTGCTCGTCGATGAGGTCGCATCGGTCGTGCTGGACGTCGTCGACATCATGTCGTCGTCGTCGTCCGGGAGGGGCTCCCCGGTGCTGCCGCTGGTGGGCAGAGGCGGCGCGTTGCCGGCGGGCGGCTCGTCGCAAGCAGCCAGGAGCGAGATCGAGAGCAGGACCAGGGAGTTACGTGTTGTCATGTCAGCGATCCGGAGCCGCCGAGGCAGTCCGCGGAGCGACGGTAACACGCGGTCTGCGGGCGAGGTGGGCTTGGGAACGGCTCCAAGGGCGCTTCGTCGGACTGTCTCTTTCGGGTGACGGCCGCCGGACCGCGGGGGGCCGGCGTCTGCGGGTCCGGCTCCTTCCGCGCCGGCACCCGCAGGCTCACGCTGCGTTTTTGTCGAAACGCCGAACGGGCGACTACGACGCCTTGTAGGCCCGTTGACGCGGTTTTTCGGGGTCCGTGGTGTGCAGCATGCTCGCGACGCGTCCACGGCGTTTGTGCTTGGCCGATCGACGAGCGTCGACCAGACTACGGGCGCGCCCGGAGTCTGGACCGGATGCGCCCACCAAGTCATGCAGCACTACAGCGCCCCCATCGACGACATGATGTTTCAGCTCGACGCGTTCGACTACGCGTCGGTGGCGAAGCTCGAGCGTTACGAAGCCTTCGACCTCGAGACCGCGCGGATGTTCCTGGAGCAGACCGGCAGCCTGGCAGCCGACGTGTTGCTGCCCTCGAACCGAAGCGGCGACACCGAAGGCACGAAGTGGGATCCGGAGACCGGCGATGTCAGCGTCGCAAGCGGCTACGAGGCCGGCCACCAGGCGCTGGCGGAGAACGGCTTCTACGGACTGACCGCGGACCCCGAGCACGGCGGCGGCGGTGCCCCGATCACGCTCGGCACGCTCGCCAAAGAGATGCTCATGTCCGGCAACAAGTCGCTCTCGATGTGCCCGGGCCTGACCAACGGCCTCATCGAGGCGATCGAAGCGTTCGGATCCGACGCGCAGAAAGAAGAGTACCTGCCCAAGCTCGCGGCGGGTGAGTGGACGGGCACGATGTGCCTGACCGAGCCGCACAGCGGGACCGACCTTGGCCTGCTCAACACCAAGGCCGAAGTCCACGGTGACCACTTCAAGCTCACCGGCACCAAGATCTGGATTACCTGGGGCGAGCACGGCCTCTCGGACAACATCATCCACCTGGTGCTCGCGCGGCTTCCCGATGCCCCGGCCGGCATCAAGGGCATCAGCACGTTCATCGTGCCGAAGTTCCTGCCCGACGGGAGCAAGAACGGCATCGCCTGCACCGGCCTCGAGCACAAGATGGGTATTCACGGGTCGCCCACCTGCGTGATGTCGCTGGAGAACGCCGAAGGCTGGCTCATCGGTGAGCCCAACAAGGGCATGCGCACGATGTTCATCATGATGAACGCCGCGCGACTGTTCACCGGTCTCGAGGGCGTCTCGCTTGCCGAGATCGCCTACCAGGCCGCGCTGTCGTTCGCCCAAGAGCGTCGTCAAAGCCGCGCCATGGCGATGGGCAAGCGCGAGCAGGGCCAAGCCGCCGACACGATCCTCGTCCACCCCGACGTCCGCCGCATGCTGCTCGACGTCAAGTCGACCACGCACGCCCTCCGCGGCCTGTCGATCTTCATCTCGGCCAACATCGACCTTTCGACCGCGCACCCCGACGAGACGGTGCGGCAAGAGGCGGACGACCTGGTCGCGCTGATGATCCCGATCATGAAGGCGTTCGGCACCGAGCGCGGCTTCAAGAACGTGTCCGACGCGATGCAGGTCTGCGGCGGCATGGGCTACACGGTCGACGGCGAGATCGAGCAGTACCTCCGCGACCTTCGCATCGCGATGATCTACGAGGGCACCAACCACATCCAGGCGCTCGACCTGGTGGGCCGTAAGCTCGGCCTGAGCAACGGTCGGCTCTACAAGGTGTTCGGCAAGAAGCTTCGCGAAGCCATCGCAGCGGGCCAGGGGAACGACGCGACGAAGGCGTTTGCGACGACGCTCGGCGAGATGGTCGGCAAGCTCGACGAAGCCACCTTGAGCCTGGGCAAGCGGGCCTCCGAAGACCCCGAGGTCATGGGCGCGTCGGCCTCGACGTACCTCACCGCCTTCGGGCTGGTCGTTTGTGGCTTCTCGCTG
>JBCCQM010000337.1:0-6121 GCA_039024335.1 Myxococcota bacterium | reverse complement strand
GGACACGCGAACTGGCGGTGGGGTTTCTTCGTTTACGCGGAATGTTCTGCGGCTGCGTGCGGTCGAATGCTCGTCACGATGGCACGCCTGTATCGCTCCAACGACTCTCGGCTCTTTCTCGGCGTCTGCGGCGGACTCGCCGAACGCTACGGCTGGGACCCCACCTGGGTTCGCCTCGCATTCGTCTTGGGCGTGTTTCTCGGCGGCCCCGGCATCCTGCTCTACGCGATCATGGCCCTCGTCGTCCCGCGCAACCCGGCGCTGAGCGCTCAGAGCTACGCGGCCATCTCGGGTCGCTGAGCCCCGGAGCACCAGCGTATCCTGGCTGGCGTGCGAGCCCCGCTTCGCCCTCTGCTGCTCCTGCTCACCGTCTGCGCGCCTGCGTGCGACCGCAGCTCGTCCGACGTGCCGTGCGCCACCGTGGCCGCCCACGCCACCGAGCTGCTCGGGACCCCGGCCGGGGACGTGAGCGCGGTCCGTCGCGAACTCGAGACGACCTGCGCCACCGCCCCCTGGAGCGCCGAGGGCCGTCGCTGCATGGCTGCCGCCAAGGACCAGACCGCCTACATCGAGTGCGGCCGCGAGGAGAAGCTTCGCGCCGGTGCGGACCTCGGCGGCCCCGACTGTAAAACCGTCGTGGCCAAGCTCGAGGCCCGCAATCCGTCCACGTCCGACGAAGACCGCGAGTCTCGACGGCTCTTCTGCCGCACCAAGACCCGCACCTTCAAAGAGTGCGTCCTCGCCATCGACGACGGCCTGCCCGACCCCGACTTCTTCGAAGCCTACGGTGCGTGCAGCAACGCCGAGCTCTCCCCTGCGGCTTCGTAACGCGACAGACCCAGCATCGCGCAGCGAATCACGCGCAGGCTGAAGGGCGTGCGCCTCGGCGTGGCGCGCTCGGACAACAAACTGGCGCCGATGGACAGCTTCCATGGCTGTCGTCGCGGACCATCCCGCGGCTAGGATCGGCCGTGGCCGGCACGCGAACGTATGCGATCGGAACGGGGTGGCGCGCGATGCTCGACCAGATCGGCGTCGACCCGATCGCGACCGTCCTACGTGCGGACTTGCCACGCGCCCTTCTCGACGGCGGGGAGGCTCGACTCCCCCCCGAGTCCATCTATCGGCTCTACCGAACCATCGAGGCCATGGTCGAGCGACCCGAGGTCTGGGTACAGCTCGTCGAGGCCATGCGCGCGGAGTGTTTCACGCCCCCGATTTTCGCCGCGCTGTGTGGGCCGGACCTCGTGACCGCAGCGCACCGCCTGTCGTTGTTCAAACCCCTCATCGGGCCGGTGGAGCTGCAGATTGACGAGGACACGGACGGGCTCCACCTCACGTACCAGTGGCAGGACAGCGTGGTGCAGCCTCCCACGTGCATGCATCTCGTGGAGGCACTCTTCGTCGTGCGACTCGCCCGAATGGGTACGGGGCAGCCGATCGAGCCCGCGTCCGTGCATCTGCCCGAATGTCCCGAACCTCGGGACGTCTACGTGCAGTACCTCGGGGCTCCACTGCGCGAGGGCCCGGCTTTGCGCGTGTCGTTCCGAACCGAGGATGCGCGACGTCCGTTCTTGACCTCGAACGCAGCGATGTGGAGCGTCTTTGAACCCGAACTTCGTCGGAGGCTGGGCGACCTCGACGCGCGCGCGAGCTTCACGGACCGCACGCAGGCGGTCTTGCTCGAGGCGCTCCCCAGTGGTCAGTTCGCCATGGACAAGGTGGCGCGGCGCCTGGCGGTCAGCACCCGAACCCTGCAGCGACGGCTCCGCGAGGAGGGAACGCACTTCACCGATGTGGTGAGCGACACGCGACTGCGACTGGCTCGCCACTACCTCGGCCAGCCCAACATCACGTCGACCGAGATCGCGTACCTCTTGGGCTTCGAGGAGCCGACGTCGTTCATCCGTGCCTGTCAGCGATGGACGGGCACCACCCCGGACGGGCTTCGGCGCCAGCTTCGCCGCGGCATGCCACGCGCGACTGCAAGGACCGTTCAACGCGACGACTCGACATCGGCGTGACGCGACAGGTTCTTGGCGCCTGCGGACACAGGGAGACGCGCTCGACCGCCCTACCGTCCTGGCGTCACGGGAGCCCCGACGGTCGGGAGTCTTCTGCGTGACGTGTCCGCCAGGAGTTCATGATGCCAGTGACCATCGACCCCACCGCCCATGCCGCCCAGTTGGCGCGCCTCGACCCACAATCGCGCGCCGCGCTGGACGTGTTGTTGCAGACGCTTCCCAACGGCCTTCAGGGCATCCCCATTCCAGAACGACGCCAAGCGTTCAACGCGTTCATCGAAGCGTCTGCCGCGGCCTACCCTGAAGTCCCGAATGTGGAGATGGAGGAGCGCACCATTCCCTCGCTCGACGGGGCGTCCGAGATTCAAGCGCGGGTCTATCGACCCACAGGGGCTTCGGCCAAGCGTCCCGCCCTGTACTACATCCATGGCGGTGGCATGGTTGTTGGCAGTCTGGACGTCGGTGCTTACGCCTGCCGCGTCTTCGCCACCGAGCTGCAAGCGGTGGTCGTCAACATCAACTACCGGCTCGCACCGGAGCACCCGTACCCGGCCGCCGTCGAGGACTGTTACGCAGGGCTCGTGTGGATGGGCGAGAACGCCGATGCACTCGGGATCGATACCGACAGAATCGCCATCTATGGGGAGAGCGCCGGGGGTGGCCTGACCGTGGCCACCACGCTGCTGACGATGGATCGAAACGGTCCAAGCCCCTGCTACGTCATGGCGATTTACCCGATGCTCGACGACCGACACGAGACCCCTTCGAGCCACCAGATCACGGCGCTGGGCGTGTGGGACCGAGACGCGAGCGTCGAAGCATGGGCGGCCTATCTCAACGGCGCCGAAGCCGACGGCTACGCCGCGCCTGCGCGCCGCACCGACGTGAAGGGCTTCCCATCAACCTTCATCGATGTGGGCACCGAAGACACGTTCCGAGACGAGGACATCGCATTTGCCTCGAAGTTGATGGCTGCGGGTACGCCGACGGAGCTTCACGTCAACCCGGGGGCTTTTCACAGCTCGGAGCTGATGGCCCCCACGTCGCCGCTCAACCAGCGCATCGTTGAACGCCGGCTCGCGGCACTCAAAGAGAACCTGTCCGCGAACGCTTGAGCTCACGCTGCCGCGCGCTGCTTCAGCGCTTCGACCCGCTCGTACCAGGCCATCAGCCGCGGCCGCTCCCGCACGCGCTCGAAGATCGGGAACGGCCGAATGCAGGTGATGGCGCCCTGCATCGCAACGTCGGCCACGCTGAGCGCGTCACCGACGACGAACGGACGGTCGCCCAGCTCTTTTTCGAAGTGCTCGAGGTTTTCGCCGACCCAGGCGTGGGCATCCGTCCGGCCGTTGCGCGCCAGGATGCGCTTCGCCACGGCGTGCATCACGAGGGGGCCACCGAGCTTGACCATCATGCCCCCCGTCGCGCTGAAGTTGCTGTGCTTCGCGATGATCTGCGAGGCCTTGGCGGCCTCTCGCCACGTGCCGTACAGGACCGGCGGCAGCGACTCGATGAACGCCTCATCGACCCACGCTTCGACCTTTGCCGCCCGCTCCCGCGCGGCCGCATCTTCGGGCTGAAAGGGAACGCTGTCGGGAAACGCCTCGTCGAGGAAGGCGAGGATGCGGGTGGAGTCCCACACGACCTCGTCGCCGTGCTGCAGCACGGGCACCTTGCGAGGGGCGTCGTCCGGAAGCGGCGGAAGCTCCACCTTCGAACGCGGACTGACCTCGACTTCGTCGAACGCAATCCCCTTGATCTCCAGCCCAGCCCGGACCTTGTTGCAAAAGGGGCACAGCGCGAACTGGTACAGCGTTGGCTTGGTCATCGTCGCCCTCGGCACCGCTGTCCTACCGCGAACCGAAGCCTTCCGCCCAGCGCCATGACGTTGCGCCCCCTTCTTCGGCTCGTATCAGCGGGCCTGGACCCTGTCGCGACGGACGGTCGTCGGCGGCCGCGACGGCAACGGACGTGAGTCGACGCGGTTTCGGGCGGCCGACATGGACGCTGCAGGTTCGCGAGGACATTGGCCTCTCGGAGTCGCTCGTCGCGCTCCTCCGTCTTCGATGCCTGTCTCGAGTTCGGTCACGCGCTCCGCGGTTCTCGCAAACGACCGATCAGGCCACGCCCGTGCGTCGACGGCGAAGCGTCGCGCCGAAGAGCACCATGAGCAGCCAGCCCGCCGACCCGGGCGAGGACTGCGTGCAGCCGCATCCACCGGCGTCGTCGCCCCCACCGGCACCAGCCGAGTCGGTGTCCGGGAGCGTGCCCTCGTCACCCGCGGTGCCGACCTCGCCCGCGGAGCTCTCCTCGGATCCGCCGTCACCGCTGGACGAGCCTCCCTCAGAGGGCGGCATTTCGGCGTCCATGTCGACCCCGATGAAGACGGGCGTGGCAAAGGCCTCATTGCCCGAGTAGTCGAGGGCGACGACGTCGAAGCGATAGGCACCGGGAGGAAGGGCGAGCGGATAGCTGTACGGGCCGTTGTTCAGCACCCCGCCCGCGATGGTCTGCTCGTTGATGCGCAGCTCGACGGTGTCGATGCCGTAGCCGTCTCCATCGTCGGCGCTGATCTCGACGGTGACCGAGGCGCTGCCGCTCCCCGCATCGCTCTCGAAGCGAGACTGGTCGGGCGGGAACGTGATGGCGACCGTCGGCGCATCGAGGTCGTCGTCAGCGTTGAAGGGTGCGCCGCAGGTCGACTCGACCCCGCCGACGTTGCCGGTTCCACATGCGCCTCCCCAGTTGCCGACCGGCATGGCCGGGTCCGTGGGGAACTCGCGGCATTCGGGGCTGGGTGTCCAGTTGCCCTGCGCGTCGTGGCACGGCGTGAGGTCGAAACCGGACTCGCTCTCGAACCACTCCATGCCGGTGTGCATCATCGAGTAGTACCCACCTTCGGTGCAGCTCGGCGACCCGTACGAAGTGATGCCGAAGACGCGCCAGCTCCCCGAGGACATCTGCACGTAGACCGGGCCCCCCGAGTCGCCGTTGCAGGCATCTTCACCGTCACCGCCGAGGAACGCCTCGGTGCCCTGGATGAAGCCGAAGCCCGTAGTGACCTCCTTCTTTTCGCCGTAGCCGGTCTCCGCGTTTCCGAACCCGACGATCGTCACGGGCTGATCGGTCTGCAGGACGTCGACTTCACAACCCATCAGCGGCGGCACGATCGGCACGTCGAGCTGCGGCTCCGCGAGGACGCAAAACGCCCAGTCGGTCCCTTGGCCCGGCGCAAACCCGCCAGGCCAGGTGCGGCAGAACTCCACCGGGACCGTGCGAGCGTGCTGCGGGGCGATGGTCTCGCCGAACTGCACGCTGGAGTACCCGGCTCCGCAGTGCGCGGCGTAGATGACCACCTGCGGATGGACGAGCGTGCCCGTGCACTGGCCCTCCATCGAGACCGTCGTCGGCCAGCCGCACTCCTCGACGAACGTGCCGCCGTAAACCTGCTGCTCCGGCTCCTCGATGCCGACCTCGTCGCTCGCCATCACGGCGGTCGGAACCAGAACGGCTCCGAGCACCAATCCTTGCAAAACCCTCGTCGAACCCGTCGTCCCGCGCACGGTCAGAGGCTATCGCAGGAATCTTTGTTCCGGGGCTCTATGCGGTTCGTCGGAACGATGAGCGACGTCTCGTCTCGAGCACCCCTCGCCCTACGGTCTCCGACATCGTTTCCGAGTCCGCACGGAACGGCGCAGCGGCCAGGCGCGCCAAACGAGTCGCCTCGGACGTCGTGCCCCGTGGCCCCCCGTGAGCGCTGTTTCCTGCTTCGGTGACATCTCATCGACCCCCGGGCGTCGCCGCGACCGACGCCTGCTCAGAGCACCCGCGCCTCACTCGAGCGCGGCCCCGAAGATCGGCTCGATGAACCGAACCACGGCTCCTCGCGATTCCGAATGGTCGGCCACACATTCGAATCGAACGCGAGACGCTGCAGGCGCCGACAAGACACGCTCCCACGCCGACCGCACCCGCACGAAATGCGTCGCAAGCTCGTCATCATCGGCCACCTCACGACGCCGGAGAGACAACTCTTCGTCCAGTCGACCAAACCGCAGCTCGAGCACATGGTTTGCGATGTCTGCGCGGCGATACAG
>JBCCQM010000336.1:0-6129 GCA_039024335.1 Myxococcota bacterium | reverse complement strand
GACGAGCCCCGCGTCCTCGAAGGCCACCTGCAGGATCGAGCGCGACAGCTCGGCTTCGGGGGTTTCGAGGCGCAGCGAGGTGAACGCGCGCGCGGTGACGAAGCGAAGGCCGCCGTCTTCGTCGCGCACGGCGATGAAGCCTCGCTGGGCACCGATCTGCTGCATCAGCGCGCCGAGTGCGACGTCGAGCGCTTGTTTGCCGGAGACGTGCGCCACCGCCTCGAGCTGCTGGAGCAGCGAGGCCTCATCGCGGCCAGCGTCCGTTTCGGCCCGGCCCGTCAGTCGACGGACGAGTCGCTCGAGCGCGGATCCAGAGGCGTCGGCCACGCGCGGACTATATCGCGGCTGCACGGGCGAAGGGGCGCACGTGCGACGGACTTGCTGGACGACAAAGCCCTTGGTACGCCCGATCCGGCACCATGCAGCAGCGGCAACCGATTCCAATCACCGTCATCGGCGGATTTTTGGGCGCAGGGAAGACGACGCTGCTCAACCGCCTGATCCGGAACCTGCGGGGGAAACGACGTCTGGGCGTCATGGTCAACGACTTCGGCTCGATCAACATCGATGCGGAGCTCGTCGTCGACGTCGATGGCGACATGGTCAGCCTGGGCGGCGGCTGCATCTGCTGCAGCATTCGCGCGGACCTCGTCCGGTCGATTCACCAAATGGCCGGGCGGGTCGACGCCCCGGAGCACATCATCGTGGAGGCCAGCGGCGTCTCCGATCCCGCCGCCATCGCGCGGGCGATCTCGGGTCCTCAGGCGGAGGGGCTGGTCGAGCTCGACGCGGTCGTGGTGGTCGTGGACGCAGAGGACCATCTCGAGGCCGGGTTCCGTCAGCGCTTGGTCGCCGGTGGTCACCTCAAGGCTGCGGACATCGTGGTGTTGAGCAAGGTCGACCTGCTCGATGAGGAACGGCTCGCTGCGGTCCAGGCCAAGATCCACAAGAGCGTGCCCAAGGCACGGGTGCTCACGGCGACGCGCGGCGATGTTTCGCCCGAGCTCTTGCTCGGCCTGCGCCGCGATTCGATGCCTGAACTCAGCGACGTCAAGGTCCGCGTGCGGGACGCGGAGCAGCCCGTCGACCACACGACGACGTTCTCGACCTGGAGCTTCACCACCGAGGTGCCGCTTTCACCCCGGCGCCTGCGCAAGGTGATCGAGCGGCTGCCGCCGTCGATCTTCCGCGTCAAAGGTCTCGTCCAGATTACCCGAGAGCGGGACCGTCAAGCGGTCCTGCACGTGGTGGGGCGACGCGCAGAGCTCGACCTGGGCGCGTCGTGGGGCGACATGGCACCGCACAGTCGACTCGTGTTCATCGGCGAGCCCGGCGGCGTCGACTCGGCCTCGCTGACCGAGCAGCTGCGCGGCTGCGAAGTCCGCGACGGCGACGAGGGCAGCGCAATGATGCGCTGGCTTCGAAGCTTCGCTTGAGGTCACGGCTCAAGCGGCGGGACGTCGAGCGCTGATCCAGGCGTAGGGCTTGGGGTACAGCCGCGAGAACAGGTCCTCGTCCATGCGGTCGAGCGCCTGCTCGATGAGCAGTCCGCTCATGTCGTCGTCGCCACGCCGCACGTGTGCCCAGCCCAGCAGCGTCAGGGCCAGCTCGGCCGAGGTCGTCTCGAGCGCGAGCCGGGTCCAGTCGTGAAGGTCGGGCGGCAGCAGGGCGACGTCGTCGGCAGCGAAGGCCAGCATCAACCGCACGTTGATGCGGAGAATCTCGAAGTACTCCCCCTCGGGTGCCTGCTGCAGCGCTTCGAGGGCGGTTCGGGCCTCGGCGATGCGGCCGACCTGCGCCAGCAGCAGCGCCTCGTTGAAGCGGTTGATCCACGGCCACGGGCCGGCGGCGTTGCGGCGCGTCGTCTCAAGCTGCGCGCGGCACTGCTGCACGTGCGCGAGCGCGGCGTTGGGGTTTCCGCGCCGCACTTCGACCCCGCTGAGGTTGTGCCAGGCGAGCGCGCGCACGACCTTGGACACGGTCCGTCCGTTCACCAGCGCGTGGAGCTCGGCCTCGGCCTCGTCGAGCTGGTCGGCGGCGACCATCGCAGCGGCGGCCTTGAGTCGCTCCCCGTGGCGCCAGGCGTTGCCGACGACGCCCAAAGCGCCAACGTACAGCAGGCTCAGCCACGGCATGCCGACCGCAAAGCACAGCCCGATGCCAGCCACGCCCAAGGCGCTGGCGGTGCCCAGGGCCATGGCGCGACCGGCTTTGTACTTCCAGGCGGGTCGGACCTCGCCGTCGCGGCCAACGTAGACGAACTCGTCGCGCGCCGCGGAGCGCAGCGAGTCGGAGAGCTTCATCTCGACCGGCTTGGACGTCGCGGTCACGACCGCGAGCGCGCGGTTCGAATCGTCGCCCTCGGCCATGGTGGGCCAGAGTGGTACGCGGACGCCCGTGCCGTCAAATCGGCCGGTGCTCAGCGTCGCGCGACGACGTTCTCGTCTGCGGCAGGGCTGCTCAGGCCGACCGCAGCGAGACCCAGCGCGCATGCGCAGGCGCCCGCGAGCGTTGCGAACGCGAGGGCGCGTCCGCGGGTTTGCGCGGCACGACCCCAGCCTCGCCACTCCAGCAGCGCGGCGAACACGACCAAGAGGGCCGAGACGATCGCAACGGGGCCAGAGGTGAGCGCAAGCCCGGTCAGCCCCAGCGCGCCAGCCATCGGAGGCAGGAGGCGGATCGACCAGTAGCCCAGGGAGCGAGGCGCGTCGAGGCTCATGCCGCAGTGCTACCCGAGGCCGAGCGACTCCCCAAAAAACCGTATGCTGCGGGCCAAGAGGAGCCTCGATGCGCGACACACAACCGCTGCTTGGGATTCGGGTCGTCGATTTCACCATGAACCTGCCGGGGCCCTACGCCACGATGCTGCTGCGCTCCTTGGGCGCGGAGGTGGTGAAGGTCGAGCCGCCGCGCGGGGACACGGCGCGCGTGTTTCCTCGGCTCTTCGAGATCCTCAACGCCGGCAAGGACAGCGTCGTCGTCGATCTCAAGGACCCCGCCGGACAGGCGGCGGTGCAGGCGCTGCTGGCGAAGGCGGACGTCGTCGTCGAGGGCTTTCGGCCCGGGGTGATGGCGAAGTTCGGGCTGGGTCCCGAGACGGTGACCCAGCCCCACGACCAGATCATCTACTGCTCGATCAGCGGCTTCGGGCAGGAGGGCCCGTATCGCGATCATCCCGGGCACGACCTCAACTTCCAGGCGCTCACCGGCGTTTGCCACATGCTGCGCGACAGCCACGACCGCCCGCTCGGGGGCGCCATCCCGTTCGGTGATCTGTCGGCCGCGATGGCGGCCGTGACGGCGATCCTCGCGGCGCTCGTGCAGCGGGGTCGGACCGGCCGCGGCCAGGTGCTCGACGTCGCGATGGTCGACACGCTGTTGAGCTGGACGTACGTGTGGTCCGAAGGGCTGACGCCGGGCGACGCGAGCCTGGCCGCAGCGGCGGAACCCACGGCCGATGCGCTGCGCAAAGCCAGCGCCGCGCTGCCCGACTCCCTGGGAAGCGTGCTGGGACGACTCGCCGACAGGATCACGGAGGGGCGCGGTAAGGCGACGCTGGAGGCGATGACGAACCGGCTTCGGCAGAGTAGGCGCGTGCAGAGCCTCGAGCGCCTGCGGCTGCACACCCTGCCGCACTACACGGTCTACCGCACTGCAGACGAGCGCTACCTCAGCCTCGGCATCGTCGACGAGGACAAGTTCTGGCGCCGCATGTGCGAGGTCTTGGGCATGTCGGGCGCCGCGAACCTGCCCCTGTGGGGTCGCTTTCTCGCCGCCGCGCCGCTGCGCAAGCGGGTCGCCGCCAGGATCGCCGAGGAGTCTCTGGACCACTGGGTTGCGGCCTTTCGCGAGGTGGGCGTCCCCGCGGCCCCGGTGCTCACGGTCGAAGAAGCCCTGCGCGACCCCCAGCTTCGGATGCGCAGGCCAAGTGAGGGTCCAGTCCGCGGTCCATGGTCCATCGGCGAGCCCGTCGACGCGCCGCCGCCCAAGCTTGGCGAACACAACGACCGCTGGCTTCGCTCGTCCTAGCGCACCCGCAGAAGGTTCGCAGCGGAAAAGAAAGCCAGCGGCGTGTGCACGGGGGCCCAGCCCGTCACGCCGACGCTACCGGAACCCGAACTTTCCGTTCTCGTGCTTCCAGCTGTCGCGTGGCGCCACCGGCTCGATCACATCCCAGTGCTCCACGATCTTGCCGTCCTCCACCCGGAACAAGTCGTAGAAGGTCGTGGGCTGATTGGCGAAGCTCCCCTCCGACACCGAAAGTACGAAGTTGCCCTCGCCCAGCACGATGTGCACCTTGTCGTAGACCATCGTGACGCCCTGCGCCGCCATGCCCTCGAGCGCAGCGCCGAGCCCGTCGAGGCCGTCGCCGATCTGTGGGTTGTGTTGGATGTACGTCTCGGTGGAGACGTAGTCGGTCATCGTGTCGAACTTGCCCCCGACCAGCACTGACTCGAGGAACGTCGAAACCAGGGCTTTGTTCGCATCGGTTTTCTCCAGGTCGGTCGCTTCGGTCGGCCCATCGACCATGGTGTGGCCGCTGGGGGTGGTGGCCACGGTCTCTTGGAGATTGTCCCAGTGTTCGACGATCTCGCCGTCCTCGAACCGGAAAATGTCGAAGCCGATCTTGGGTCCGAAAAAGTCGTAGTCGGTGTGGGCAAACACGTAGTCGCCGTCCTCGAACACGCGCTTGGTGTCGACGCGCGCGGAGCCCGGTGGAAGCGCGGCGAGGGCCTCTCCGAAGCCAGCGAGACCGTCGGCGACGCCGAGGTTGTGCTGGACGTAGTTGTCGGGATTGATGATGGCGGCGGGCTCCTGAGCGCCCGTTTCGATGGACTTGAGGAGGTCGCGAACGGCTTGCTTGCGGTCGATCATGGCTGGGTTCTCCGAGGTGTCTTTGGATGATCCGGGCGCCGCAGTTGCATCGGCCTGCGCGCGAGGCGTGCAGCCGGCCAAAGCGGTCGTAGCGGCGAGGACGAGCGTGATGCGGTGCATGACGCTGCCAACCTAGGCACTCGGACATGTCTCGTCATGCTCATAGTCTTCATCTAAGATTGAGCAGTTCTCATGTCTGATCCGAGGAACCAGCTCGCCGGTATCAATCTCAACGCCTTCCCGGTGTTCGATGCCCTGTTTCGCCACCAAAGCGGCGCAGCCGCAGCCGTAGAGCTCGGCGTGACGCCGTCGGCGGTCAGTCACACCCTTCGCGAGCTTCGTGCCGTGTTCGACGATCCGCTCTTCGTTCGAACGGGAGCCGGGCTGGCTCCCACTGCGTTTGCGCGTTCGGTCGCGCCAGCAGTCCGAGCGGCGTTGGTGGGGCTGGGCAGTACGATGCAGGCGCATGCTGAGTTCGTGCCGGCGGAGGCGACCGGCCGCTACGTGTTGTCCACCACCGACGAGGTTGCGCCGAACGTGCTTCCGGCGTTCGTCCACATCCTTGAAGTCGAGGCACCGGGCATTGTGGTCGAGGTACGGCCGCGGGTCGGCCCCGCGGTCTCTCTGCTCGATGCCGGCGATGCCGACCTGGTCCTGCGCCTCCAGGGGGATGCACCGGCTCGAATCGGTCGGTTGCCGCTATACGAGGACACGTTCGTGTGCGTCGTGCGGGCCGGACATCCTCGAATCCGTCGCAACATGACCGCGAAGGCATTCGGCGAGCTCGGCCACATTCGTGTCTCGCCGGAGGGATTCGGCAAGAGCGGCGTCGATAAGTTTCTCGAGGCCTCCGGCGTGCAGCGGCGCGTCGCCGTCTACGTCGGGACGTTCATGACGGCGCTGGAACTCGTCGTCGCGACGGACTACGTCTGCACGCTGCCGGCGATGCTCGCTGCAACCGTCGCTGAGCGAAGCGAACTGCGGGTGCTCGCACCGCCGCTGCCGTTTCCGTCCTACGCGATCGAGTTGACCTGGCACGTCGCGCGGGACGAGCCAGGCCTCCGGTTTTTGCGGGGAGCATTCGAGCGCGCCGTCGCGGACGTGCTCGGGCCGCGCGCTACTCGCTGATGCCGTCGGGACAGAACACCATGTCGTCGGGGGTCTCGAACGTCTCGGTGTCGTCGTCGATGGAGCGCAAGAACGCGATCAGGTCGGCGAGCTCGTCGTCGGTCGGCGAGAAGATCTGGTTGCCCG
>JBCCQM010000335.1:0-6186 GCA_039024335.1 Myxococcota bacterium | reverse complement strand
CGGCAGCGACTGCTCCATCAGGCCGCCGATGACGTCGTACTCCTCGACGTCGGCCGCCCCCGAATACAGCGAGCCCAGCGAGACCAGCGGATGCACGCCGATGATGACCGCGACCGGCATGTCTTCGCCGCGCGCGACGTACTTCTGGAAGATGCCGTCGAGGTGCCGCCCCTTCTCCATGAGGATGCCGGTGCGGTCGCGACCGGCGATCATCATGCGGTGGTAGCTGAGGTTGGTCTTGCCCGTCTCGGGGTCTCGCGCCAGCACGATCGCCGCGGTGATGTACGGCTCTTCGGCGTCGTCGAGGTGATAGACCAGCCGCGGAAGGATCCCCAGGTCGATGTCGTCGCCCTGCTTGACGACCTGCTGACACGGAGCCTCGGCCGAAGGCACGACGACGGGCGCCTTCGGAACCTCTGACCGCGCCCCGAACGTGGTCGCGACGTCCCGAATCGAGCAGCCCAGCGCCATCGCCAGGCGCCCCATCGAACCGCACACGTTCGTGACGACGGTGTGCTCGCAGCCAGCAACGTTGCGGAACAACAGCATCGGCGAGCGACCGCGCGTCTCCAGCTTGGTGACGATGGCGGCCGTCTCGTGCCGGGGCTGCACCTCGCGCTCGACGTCGACGACGTCGGCAGCACGCTTGGTGCGAACGGTCTCGATGAACGCGCGCAGGTCGGTCATGCCGGGGGATTCTCCGCGGCTTCTTGGCGGAGCTTGCCGCGGCTGACCTTGCCCGAGCCCGTCTTGGGCAGGTCGTCCCGCACCACGAAGGCCTTGGGCACCCGGACGAATGGAAGCGACTCGAGGCACAGCGCCTTGAAGTCGCTCGACTCGACCGGCTCGCCCTCGGTGAGCTTGAGGTACGCGACGATGCGCTCCCCGAGCGTCGGGTCCTTGACGCCGATGACGGCGACCTCGTCGACGCGCGGGTGCTTTGCAAGCACGGCCTCGATCTCCTGCGGGAAGATGCGCTCGCCCGCGCTCTTGATCATCTCGGAGCTGCGCCCGGCAAGGTAGAGGTGTCCATCCTCGTCGAGGTAGGCGAGGTCTCCGGTCCGCAGGCGTCCGTGCGCGTCGATCTTGCCGAGCTCGCGGTGGTCGCCCGAGACGTACCCGATCATGATGTTCGGGCCGCCGGCGGCGACCTCCCCGATCTGGCCGGGGCCGACGGGCTGCTCATCGCTGCCGAGGATCTCCAGCGTGGTGTCCGGCAGCGCCTTGCCGACCGAGAACTTGCCGCCCTGGGCTTTGACGAACAGCTCCTCGGGGCCGATGTACGTGATGCGCGGCGAGGCCTCGGTCTGGCCGTACGCGATGTGAATGCCGGTGTTGGGCAGCATGCCGTCGAGGCGCTCGAGCTCATCGATCGGCAGCGCACCGCCGGTAATCAGCACGTACTTGAGCGCCTCGGGGGGCGTCTTGGCCATCTTCGAGCGATCCATCAACTGCTTGAAGTGGAACGGCACGCCCGAGAATCCGGTCGTCTGGTGCTCGATGAGCTCGAGCAGGACCTTCTGCGGAAAGGCGAACCCAGCGGAGAACACCACGGTGCCCGCGACCATCGCGTGCCACAGCAGCTGCATGCGGCCGTGAATGTAGTGCAGCGGCACCACCACCAGGATGCTGTCCGCATCGGTCAGCCCCATCATCGCGTTGCCGGCGATGAGGTTCGAGCTGAAGTTGCGATGCGAGAGCATCACGCCGTTGGGGCGACCGGTGGTGCCCGAGGTGTAGACGATCAGCGCAGCGTCGTCGGGGCTCGTCGTCGGGGCGCTCGGCGTCGCGTCGGTGGCGAGGATCGACGACAGCGTGGTCACCGGTCGCTCGCCGGCGAGCTCGGCCCCGGCCTCGGTGCTGAGCACCAGCGCCGGCAGCGTGAGTCCGCCGTCGACCGCGACGTGTTTCTTCATCGGGGCGACGTCGACGCAGATGGCCTTGGGCCCTGCCTCGTCGAGCACCGCCTGAATGGTGTCCCGGCCCGCGAGTCCAGGGACGTCGACCGTGGCGGCGCCCGCCTTGAGCACGCCCCAGAACCAGCACAGAGCCGGCAGGGTGTTCTCGCAGAGCAGCGCGACGCGGTCGCCAGGACCTACGCCCTTGGACTGCAGAAACGCGGCGACCCGGTCGCTATGACGGTCGAGTTCCGCAAACGAGATGCGGTCTTCGCCGTCGACGCCAGAGTCGCCGCAAAAGATCGCGGCGGGTTTATCCGGATGCGCCTGGGCATCCGCTCGCAGCCATTCGAACAACAGCATGGTCAGAGGTCCCTTCGCGCGGCCGTCCCGCCGGCGTGTCGACGCGCCCCGTGCAGACCACGGGGCACCGCCGCTACTTCTTGTTCTTCTCGATGTAGGCGGACAGCGCCTTCACGCTGCCGAAGTTGTCGGGGGTGATGTCGTCGATTTCGACGTCGAAGCCGTACTGGCCCTCGATCCACACGACGAGCTCCATCACCGCGGTGGAGTCGACGACGCCCGAGAGGCTGGCCTCGGCGTCGATGTCCGTGTTGCCCGGCGCGAGCTCTTTGGTGATGTACGTGAGGAGGTCTTGCTCGATGCTCATGGTTCGTCCGTGCTGGATGCTCTGGTGAACTCAAAAACGAAGGACGTCGCCGACGCGATGGCGTTGCATGCGGTCCTGGCTGACGCGCAATCCAAGGCCTGAAGCCTCGGCTTCGCTCTGCGCGGGATGGTCGCCGGATTCCTCCAAGATGTCCACCTCGAGCAGGAATGCGTTTTGTCCCTTGCCGTCGAGGCACGCGAAGCCCGGCTCACAGCGACCGAAGATCTCGCTGGCCGCCGAGAGGACCCCGCTCTCTCCGACCATCGTGCCGAGGTGAATGTCGACACCCGCTCCTCGCGCGGCTTCGCAGAGGCGATGCGCGGCCCACACGCCTCCGTTCTTGCCGAGCCGGACGTTGAAAATCTTGGCCGCGCCCGCATCGATGAGCCGCTGAGCGTCGGCCAGACTACACACCGACTCATCGGCCATGACGGGGATGTTCGTTTCGGCCTGAATCCGGGCGAGGCCATCGATGTCGTCGGCCGCGATGGGCTGCTCGATCGATGCAATCGCGGCGACATCGGCCAGCGCCCGCAGACGGTCGATCGCTTCATCCACGCCCCACGCCGCGTTGGCGTCGAGCCGGAGCGGCAGCGTCTTGAAGACCTTCGTGATCGCCTGAAGCCGGGCGACGTCGTCGTCCAGACCAACCTTGACCTTCACGTGGGTCCGCCCGCCCAGACGCAGCGTCGCGCAGTACCGAGCGACCTTCTCCGTGGGGTGCTCGAACCCGACGATCACGCCCGGCGGCAGCTCCGGCTCCGCGATCCCTCCCAGAGCCGCGGCGACCGGCTGCCCCAAGGCGTGCCCGAGCGCGTCGAACAGCGCGAGGTCGAAGCCACACAGGCTCGCGAGCTGCTGACCGACGGCGTCCGCCTGCGCCTCGAGCCACGCCGCCGCGTCGTCGAACGATGCGAAGCTGCGGCCGACCAGCGCCTTCGCCAGCGCGGGGCCCTGGGTGCTGAGCACGCTGTCGATGGACTCGCCGGTGACGTACGGGCGCGGCAAAATCTCGCCCCACCCCTCCGAGCCGTCGTCGCCGTGGACCGTCACGAAGACCGCGTCGGTGTGCTTGCGTTCGTGGAGCGCGTGCTTGAACGCGCGCTTGAGCGGGACCTGGACCCGCTGCAGCTCGATGGACTCAACGCGCACGGACGCGCTCCTCGATGTCGAATTGTTCGCTGAAGTTCACGTCGCGAGTCAGATGTGTCGGTTTGAACTGGCTGTCGCTGGTACCGCTGGCGAGACGCTGCCTGCGGAAGCGCTCAAAGCTCCCTCGCTGGACCACCCAGACTTCGGGCGCCCCCAGCCGCTGCGAGCTTCGCTTGCTGCCGTACTCGATGTTCTGCTGCTCGAGCGCTTCGTCGAGACGATGCGGAAGCCCCTCGAGCACGCCCGCCGCCAGCGCATCCTTGAACTCCAGAAGCGCGATGTACCGCGGGAAGCCCTCAGGCGCGGGCGCGATCGTGAACGCCTCGACCGGCAGCGACGCCATCGCCTCGGCCATCGCCTCGGTCACCTGGTCTTCGGTCAGCTTCTCCCCCGTCAGCGAGCAGGTGCTGCCGGCGCGGTGCTGGAATTCGATGCACGGCGTGCGACCGGCGAATCCGGTCACCTCGACCACGTCCCCGATGTTGTAGCGATACAGGCCGCCTTGGGTGGTCATCACCACCACGTAGCGCTCCCCGACGGTCAACTCGTGGGGCAGCAGCGTCTCGGGGCTGGTCTCGTCCACATCGGTGTGGCGAATGAACTCGTACACGTGGCTGTCGATCGCCAGCGGGCCGCCGCGACGACGCGGATCGATCGGCAGCGACATGACGCCCTCGGAGGCCATCGTGATGAAGTCTCGCTGCGCACACGGCCCGAAGTGAGGCTGCAGCAGCTCCATGTACGGACGCAGCATGGGCGAGCGCCAGCAGACGCCCAGCGCGAGCGTCGGCCACAAGCGATGGGCAAGCACGGCATTCTCGTCGATGAGGGCCCGCAGGGCCGCGGCCCGCCGCGGGTTCGGGGCACAGCGGTCCGCGACGGCGGTGACTACCTCGTCGGGCACGCGGACCCCGGCGCCGATGGTGCCGCGCTCGAGGTCGTCGGCCAGGGCGCTCGCGTGTGCGGCGATCTTCTCGAACAGCAGCACGATGGTGCTGGGGTTGAGCGACATGATCCCGCTGACCGGCTGCTCGAGCAGCAACCGCGCCAGCGCGTAGTACCGCGCCTCGCTGTCGCCGATCGAGGCAACGCAGGCGGGCAGCATCGGCGCTCGGCCCAGCGCAGCGGCCCGCGACACGGAGCTCCAGTATGCGGACTCCGAGCTCGAGGGCAGCCCCCCGGGGGTCGAGACCGCCTCGCCACCGTCGGAGAAGTTGGTCACCATGCCGGCCCGCTTCACGGCGGGGTGCGCCTCGAAGACCGACGACCAAAACGTCGAGAAGGCCCGCGACTTGGCCTGCAGCAGCGAGCGGGTCACGGGGATGTACTTCGACTTCGCCGACGAGCCGGACGTCAGGAAGAAGCGCTTGACCGGCTCGCTGGTGAGCAGCCCCTGCTCGCCGCCGAGCACCATCTTGTCGATGGCGGGCGCGAACGCGGCGTACCCGGCCACGGGCGTGCAGCGACGGAAGTCGGCCATGGTCGACACCGAGGCAAAGCCGCATCGGGTGCCGAACGCACTCGAGGCGTTCTGCGAGACGATCCGCTGAAGCACCGCCTGCTGCGCGGCCTCGGGGCGGTCGAGCGCGCGCAGGAACGGCTGGACTTCGGCAGACTGCAGGGGCGGCATCGAGGGCATGACGGGCGTCCTCTCAGGGCAGATGGGCGGCGATGAACGCGTTGATGGCAGCGGTGGTCTCGGCCGGCGCGTCGAACTGAACGCCGTGATGACCCGGGACGCGCTCGACCCGGACGCGCTCGGCTGGGAGCTTGGCGAAGTACGCCTCGGTAGCCTCGTTGTCCGTCGCTTCGTCGTCCTCCGCGAGCAGCACCAACACCGGCACCGAGAGCTTGCGCAGGCGGATCGTCGCCGCGGTCGCCAGCTTCTTGGTCACCGCGAGCATGCGCGGCGAGATGGTCTGCACCCGGTGCGGGTCGGCGCGGACGAAGGTGTCGAGCGCGTCGGAGCGGGTGAACATCGTGTCGTCGATCGGCGAGTCGATGACGGCAGCCTCGGGCGCGGCCGCGGCGATGCGATCGGACTGCGCTTCGACGGCAGCGTGCAGCGCGGGACGGTTGAACATGCCGGGCGTGACGAGCACCAAGCCGGCCACGCGGTCCCCCAGCGCGTGCGCAACGGCGGTCGCGAGCGCCGCCCCCCAGCACCACCCCACCAGAAACAGCGGCGTCTCGTCCGCTTCCGCGTCGAGCAGCGCGAGTGCATCATCCACGAGTACGCCGGCCGCCGGCGCGTCCCCACGGCCCGCCTCATTGAGTCCACTCCCACGGCGGTCGAGGCCGATGAGGCGAAGGCCCGCGTCGGTGAGGCCCCCGGCGAGCGGTCCAAACCACGCCGAGTGACTCATGATGCCGTTGAACAGCCCCACCCTCGCGCGCGCCGGCCCCGACGCGGGCCACACCCGGTAGGTCAGCGCGGTGCCATCGGGCACGGTGCTCGAGCGCAGG
>JBCCQM010000334.1:0-6383 GCA_039024335.1 Myxococcota bacterium | reverse complement strand
CCGCTCTCGCACTCCAGGCCTGACGCGCACGTCACACCGCACGCTTCGCCCTCGCCCGTGCCCGCCTCGCAAACACCGTTGGCGCAGGCGCTGCCTGGCATGCAGGTGAGGCCGGTCTGCGACGGCGAAGGAGCGCACGACTGGCCCACGCCGGGAATCGCCGCGCAGGCTGCCGCCGCGTTGCAGTAGGCGTCGGGTCCACAGTCGCCCGAGTCGCTGCAGGCCTGGCCGGCGCTGGGCTGCGGGCTGCATTGCCGACGCATCGTTTCCGAGGACAGCAGGCACCGGAACGACGCCTGGCAGTCTGCGTCGGACTCGCACGCGTCGTCGAGCGCGCCCGCTCCAACCCGAACGCACGCGCCGTCGCGGCAGTAGTGCTCGGCATCGCAGTCGTCACCGAGCCCGCCGTCGAGTCGCGAACACGCAGCACCGGCCGACCCGGTTCCGTAAAACAGCCGGCACTCCTGCAGCTGCTGGCTCGCCGCGAACAAGGCCCCGTCGATCGAGGCGGTGTCTTCGGGTTCGCACGCGTAGCTGTCCAGCGCCGCGACGACCCGCTCGACACACGCGGACTGAAACGTCAGCCCCACGTCATCGAGCGCCCGCTCGACGATGAGGTCTTCGATGCCCGTCACGCACGCGGCTTCGTCGGCGTAGCGATCGGTGCTGTCGTTGTCGCAGCCGCACGCGAACGCGCCCCGACAGACCGACTCCGCGACGAGCCCGGCCTGCTCACGCAGCGAAGGCCCGGTCTCCTCGTCGCACGAGGGACCGAGCAGGCCAAACGCCAGGACGACGAGAAGACGCCGATCAGACATCGAGATTTCGCGTGTTCAGAGCGTTGGACGTGATGAACTCGCGACGCGGCTCGACGTCGTCGCCCATCAACACCGTGAAGATGTTGTCGGCTTCGAAGTTGTCGCCCACGCGCACCTGCAGCAGCGAGCGACGCTCGGGATCCATCGTGGTCTCCCAGAGCTGCTCGGGGTTCATCTCGCCCAGACCCTTGTATCGCTGGATGTTGAGCCCTTTGCGACCGACCTCGCCCATGTGGTGCACGAGATCGACCAGGCTGCGCGACTCGGCGAGCGTCTCCTCGTCGCGACGGAGGGTGAGCATGCCGCTGCCGAGGCTGGTCACGTAGCGACGCGCCGCAAGCAGCTCCTCGACCTCGGGGGACTCGATGAACTCCTTGGTGAGCGTCTCGTACTGGGTGACGCCATCCTGCTCCACCGCGATGCGAATGACATGCAGGCTTTCGTCCTCTTCGTCGGCCTCGAGCGTGGCGCTGAGCGCCGTCCGCTCCATCGCCTTGGCCGCGCCCTCGACGAGCCGATCGGCGATGCCGCGCAGGGTGTCGACCGAGCCGAACGCGCCGGTCACGGCCTCGAGACCGTCGGCCTCGAGCGTGTCGAGAAGCGCCTCGACCACCGCTTGGCGATGCTCGCGGCTGATCGCGTCGAGCAGCCCCTTGTACCGAAGACCGCGACCCGCGAGCTCGCCGAGCACTTCGCGGCTGACGTCGTGCTCACCGACCGAGAGCTCGAGGTTCTCGATCGCGTTGTCGATGACGTACTGGTCCAGCGCGCCGTCGTTCTTCAGGTACATCTCTTTCTTGCCGGCCTTCACTTTGTAGAGCGGAGGCTGAGCGATGTAGAGGTGCCCGCGCTCGATCACGTCCGGGAAGTGCCGGTAGAAGAACGTCAGCAGCAGCGTGCGGATGTGCGAGCCGTCGACGTCGGCGTCCGTCATGATCACGATCTTGTGATAGCGGAGCTTGTCGACGTCGTAGGTGTCGCCAACGCCCGTGCCGAGCGCGGTGATGAGCGTGACGATCTCCTGGCTGGACAGCATCTTGTCCAGCCGCGCCTTCTCGACGTTGAGGATCTTGCCGCGCAGCGGAAGGATCGCCTGCGAGCCTCGGTCGCGGCCCTGCTTGGCGGAGCCACCTGCAGAATCACCCTCGACCAGGAAGATTTCGGACCCCGCCGGATCTTTGCTCTGACAGTCGGCGAGTTTGCCGGGCAGGGACAGCCCATCGAGGACGCCCTTGCGGGTGATCGTCTCGCGAGCCTTGCGGGCGGCCGCACGCGCACGCGCGGCGAGCAGCGCCTTCTCGACGATGAGCTTGGCGCTCTTGGGGTTCTCTTCGAAGAACCGACCGAGCTCCTCGGTGGTGGCGCCCGAGACCAGACTGGTGACCTCGCCCGAGACGAGCTTGTCTTTGATCTGCGAGCTGAACTTGGGGTCGGGGTGCTTCACCGAGATGACGGCGAAGAGTCCCTCGCGAACGTCTTCACCCGAGAGCGTGCCCTTGTGCGACTTGAGCAGGTTCTTCTCACCGGCGTACGCGTTGACCACCTTGGTCAGCGCCGTACGAAGGCCGGTGAGGTGCGTGCCGCCGTCCTTGTTGTTGATGTTGTTGGTGAAGCACAGGATGTTCTCCTGGTACGCGTCGGTCCACTGCAACGCGAGCTGCACCCCCAGCTGCGCCTGCTGGCCCTCGAACTCGAACTCGACGTCCTTGTTGACGTAGACGAGGTCGCCGATCTGCGTCTTGCTCTGCGCGAGCAGCTTCACGAAGCTGGCCACGCCGCCTTCGCCGTCGAAGTTCTTCTCGCGGCCGTCGCGACTGTCCCGAAGGGTCACGTTCACCCCGGGGTTCAGGTAGCTAAGCTCGCGGAAGCGCTTGGCCAGCACCTCAAAGTCGATGTTGGTGTGGCTGAACGACAGCGGGTCGGGCTTGAACGTGACCCGAGTGCCGCGCTTGTCGGTGTCGCCGACCTGCTCGACGTCACCCTTGGGGGCGCCGCGCTCGAACGTGACCGTGTACTCCTTGCCGTCGCGCCAGATGTCGAGCTTGAGCCACTCGCTGAGCGCGTTGACCACGGACACACCCACGCCGTGTAGACCGCCCGAGACCTTGTAGCTGTTGTTGTCGAACTTTCCGCCCGCGTGCAGCACCGTCATGATGATGATGGCCGCGTCGACGGTCTGCCCTTGGTACTCCTTGGGCCCAACCGGGATGCCGCGTCCGTTGTCTTCGACGCTGACCGAGCCATCGGCGTGCAGAACGACCTCGATGCGATCGCAGTGACCCGCCAGGGCCTCGTCGATCGAGTTGTCCATGATCTCGTACACCATCTTGTGGAGACCCGAGCCGTCGCTCGTGTCCCCGATGTACATGCCCGGCCGCTTGCGAACCGCCTCGAGGCCTTCGAGCACCGAGATTTGATCGGCACCGTATTCGCCGGAGTCTGGGGTCTGGTTTTCGTCGCTCATCAGAACGCTTGCGCCGGCGCCTTGCAGGGGTGCGTAGGCAGGCCGGCGATGCGCGGAAAGATAGCACGTAGCGGTGAGGTTCACCTAGCGCCACAACGCCGGATCGCCGGCTCAGAACGCTGTTCTGAAGCAATTCTGAAGGGCGGCGATCAGGTGGTGCCGGAACCCGACGAACCGCCCGACGAACCGCCACTGGACGAGCTCGAGCCCGAGGTCCCGCTGCCGGTTTCCGAGGAGCTTCCCGTGCCGCCCTCCACGGCTCCTGGCGGCAAACAAACGCCCCCAAGACCGCCGCTCGCACCCTCGGGGTACGCAAACCCCGACGCACAGGCGGCCTCGGGATATGCACAGCGACCTGTGGGCGTGCAGACCCCCTGCACGCCAGCCAGCGAACAGTCCCCGTCGACGTCGCATACGAACGGCTGGGCAGGCTGGCACCCCAGGAGGAGCGTCAGGAGCAGCCAACTACTGCGATCGAAGTATGCGACCCGCGACTTCATGTGGAGAACGGTGGGATCGAGGGATACCGGCACAACGCCTGAATTCGCAAGCTGAGTACCACACAGCGGCGACGACGGGCGCTGCAAGCGGAACGGAACGACCATGACTCAGCCCACCACCACCCTCAAGTCCATCCTGCTCACCTTTGGCGCCGCACTCCTGACGACCGCCTGCACGGTGACCCTCGACCCCGACGCACTGGGCGGAGGCGGCACGGGCGGAGACGACGACGATGCGCAGTGCCTCGAGCTGTTCGAGACGTGCGTGGAGCTGGCCGGCGACTCTCCTGGCTGCAACGCGGTGTTCGAGTACTGCGCCGGCCCGGGTGGCGGCGGGGACGATGGTGACCCGGAGCCCGGCTGCGAAGAGGACTACATCAACTGCCTGGCCGAGGGTGTGGACCCCGATGCGTGTGAGCCCCTTCTGTGGGACTGCGGCGGCGGCGGTGGTGATGACGGCGACGGTGGTGGCGACGACGGCTGCGACCCCGACAACCCCGACTGCGGCCCCATCGACCCAACCTGCGACGAGGACGAGTGCGGTGGCGACTGCGGCAACCTGCTCGAGCTGTGCATCGCGGTGGGCGGCGGAGAGGACTACTGCAGCGGCGACCTGCTCTACGCCTGCGAGGAAGGGGACTGCGACACGATGTTGAACGCGTGCGCCGAATTCGGGATTGATGAGGCCACCTGCGTCGCCGTGACCGGCTGCTACGACGACCCGACCGACCCTCCGGGCGACGACTGTGACGAGCTTCTGAACGCCTGCTACGAGGAGTTCGGCGAAGACGAAGCTTGCTACGAGCTGTACCCGGACTGCTTCGAGCCCGTCGACCCGACCGGGAGCGACAGCTGCGAGTGGTACTACGGCGAGTGCTACGGCCAGTTTACGGACCAGCTCTGCAACGACGCGGCTGGCGCCTGCGAAGCGGGAATTTTGCCCGAGGTCTTCGAGTGCGGCGTCATCTTCCCAGACTACTGCGGCGCGGTTGGCCTGTCGGATACCGCATGCGTCCAGGCCGAGGAAGCGTGCTGGAACGGGTTCTTCGGCACCGACCTGTGCGCCTCGCTCTCCGACGATCCGTTCAACTGGCTGCACCAAATCGCCGAGTGCAACGGCTGGGAGTAGCGCCCACACGCCCGGGGGTCTCGCCATGGTGTGGCGGGACCTTCGGGTCTTCGCTTTCCGCCGCTCCCACCAGAGCGCTACGATGTCTCCACCCCATGTTTCTTCGCGCCCGCCTCGGCTTGCTCGCCGCCCTCGCCCTCAGCGCCTGCACGGTTCGCGTTGCAGAGTCGGAGCGTGAGACCAGCGAAGACGCGGAGTGCTTGGAGCTGTTCGAGACCTGCGTCGCGCTTGCCGGAGAATCGGCGGGCTGCAACGAGGTGTTCACGTTCTGTGCCGGCGGGTCGCAAGGCACCGGAACCGGCGGGGCGGCGCCGGGCGGCTGCGAGCAGGACTACATCGACTGCCTGCAGGCGGGAAACGGCGCCGATGCCTGCCAACCGCTGCTCGACGCGTGCACGCCCGCAGGCACGAGCACGGCCGAGACCACGACCGGCTGCGACCCCGACGAACCCGGCTGCGACAGCGGCCTCGACAGCGCACCCAGCTCTGCGGGTGAGACCTCGGCCGGCTGTCCGCCTGACGACCCAAGCTGCAACGGCGAACCCTCCGACTGCGATGAGATTCTGGACCGGTGTCAGGAGTTCGGCCTGCACCGCGACGGGTCCGGCACCTGCGAAGCGCTCGCGAACGTCTGCGAAGAAGGCGGAGGTTGCGACACGCTCCTGAGCGCCTGCGACCGGTTCGGCATCGAGCTCGCGCAATGTGAAGAGATCACCCGCTGCGGCTCGGACCCCACCGGCGCCACGCCGGACTGCTCGGACTACATCGAAGAGTGCGAAGCGGCAGAGATCGGTCCCTACGGATGCGGGCAAATCAACCCCGACCAACCGGAGTGCTTCCCACAGCAGAGCGAGTCGTGCGTCTGGTACGAGACGGACTGCCCTGAGACCTTCAACGAGTGGCTTTGCATCGCCGCAAACGAGACCTGTTACACCGGCATCTTCACGTCGCCCTTCGAGTGCGACAGCTTCATCAACGCCGGTTGCTCCATTGCCGGAATCAGCGACAGTGGATGCACGCAGATGCGTGATGCGTGTGAGTCGGGCTTCCTCAACGAGGGCAACTGCGCCGAGACACTGATGTGGGTCAACGTCATCGCCTGGACGCAAGAGTTCGCGAGCTGCAACGGCTGGAAGTAACCCCGTGGCCGAGGGTCCCACCAAGATCAAGCCGCGCGTCGTCGGCCGTCGTTCCAGCCAAGCGCCCCACGTGGAGGTGCTGGCGGGACTGCGTCGCGGCGACGTCGTGCCGCTCGACGCGGCCGAGTGCATCATCGGGCGCAGCACGAAAGCAGCCGTCCGCCTCGAAGACGACGGCGTCTCCCGCCAGCACGCAAAGCTGCTGCTGGGCGAAGCGGGCATCGTGAACCTGGTCGACCTCGGATCGACGAACGGCACGTTCCTCAACGGGTCGCAGGTCGATGTGGCGCTCGTCCGCGAAGGCGACCGCATCGAGCTGGGGCCCGACGTGGT
>JBCCQM010000333.1:0-6402 GCA_039024335.1 Myxococcota bacterium | reverse complement strand
GGCGCCGTCTTCGACGTCGTGCGCCTTGAGGACGCTGTGGGTGTCGCTCTTCTCGAAGAGCGTGGTGGCGCGCCGAAGGATCAGCCGCCCGGGCGTCATGCGCAGCCGCCGAGCACGTGCCGGCACGCGTCGAGATGACGAAGCACCAGCGCGGCCGCCATCTTGACCACCTGCCCGGGCGCCGCGCGTCGGTGCGCCTGCGGGTCGACAGCCTGTCCCACCGCCACCGCGTCCTCGCGTTTCGTCTGCCGCGTCAAGACGAGCGCTGGGTGCCCCAGTGCGCCGCAAAATCCGCGCCCTCGGGTGTCCGCTCGAACGAAACTTCGACGCCGCCCCGTCCGGTGAGTTCCAAGACGGTCCGGATGCCCGTGGCTGTCCCGAGGAGACGTAGGTCGGAAATGCTCGGCCAGTGCGTGAGCCGGATGAGCGACGCGAACTTGGTGTCGCTACGTTTCGCCGTCAATACGCCATGCGAGTAGCTCTTGGCGAACATCGTGCTCGCGCGGGTGAGCAGCACCTTGGGCGCGGTGAGGCGAAGGAGAGACTTCCAAACGCGGCCGTAGGTCGCGCGGTGACCCGATGCGACGACCTCCTGCACGAGCTCGTCTGCAGGCCGGTTCGTGACGGCTGCGTAGGCCTCGAAGAGGCGGTCGACATCGGTCACGGGCATCCAAGCCGCTGCGACGAGCGCTTCGAGTTCGGCCTGAAGAGAGGTGGGAAGCTCGTTCGTTGCACGGCGAACGACTTCGTCTCCGAAGAGGCGCTCGAACGTCTCGAGATAGCTTTTCACCAAAGCCCCGGACATCCGCACGTGCGTCGATGCGTCTGCGCGTCGGGACTCGTCGGTCACGCTCACGCGCACTACATGCCCCGCAAAACCGGGTCCGTCAATCTCGCGCCGGCGTCGTGGCCGCGAGTCGCGTCAGCAGGCTGGGCTTGATGCCGAGGGCGTCGCATCTGGCCTGAACCCGCGCGATGGCCTTGGGGTTGCGCGTGCCCGCCTGCCCAGAGCGACGGACCGCCCGCAGCAGCAGGTTCTTGGGCGAGTGAGTGCTCTCGACGAACTCCACCACGTCGACCTTGTACCCGCAGGCGTCGAGCAGCTCGACGCGCAGCGCGTCCGTCAGCGTGGAGGCGTATTCGCGCCGGAGCAGCCCGTGCTGGGTGAGCGCGCCGAGGTCGGTTCCTTCGCTCGCGAGCTGCGCGGCGACCTCCCGCTGGCAACACGGCGCGACCAGCAGCGCCCGGGCGCCGGTGTTGACCCCCAGCGCGAGCGCTTCGTCGGTGGCGGTGTCGCAGGCGTGCAGCGCCATGAGGATGTCGGGCGGCTCGGGAATGTGGGCGTCTTCGATGCGAAGAACGTCGAACGTCATGTTCGTCCAGCCCAGCGCTTGCGCGCGCTCGCGACAGTTGCTGATCACGTCTTCGCGCAGATCGACGCCGCGGATCTCTGCGGGGAGCTTGGCGAGCCGCAGCGCCTCGGTCAGGACGAAGGTGAGGTAGCCGTTGCCACACGCGACGTCGAGGACGCGCAGGGGGGACGCGTCGGTGGCTTCGCGATTGGCGAGCAGGCGCTCCCACGCGGGACGGCAAAGCTCCACGAAGTGGTTCACCTGCTTGTACTTCTTGGCCGACTTGGCGGAGATCGTGCCGTCGGCGTTCATGATGCCGATCGTACGCAGCAGCGGTGCACTTCCGTCGGGCTCGAGCACGCGCTTCTTGCCGCCCATGACCTTGGCCTTGGTCTTCTCGTCGAGCTGGTGGACCTTGGCCTTGCCGTAGCGCGCGTCGATGCGGACGCGGGTGCGAGGGTCGACCACCAGGACTTGCTTGACCCGGCCATCCTTGGCGGCCGCCACCGCTCGCGCGACGAGCTCGTCCTCGTCGACGCCTTCGACCACTTCGGGGGCTTCGTCGGCATCTGCGCCCGGACGAGAAAACACGGCGCGCTCCCAGCCATTGGCCGCGTGTCGCCGCAGCGCCTTTGCCAGTCGTCCAAGGTTGGGGCCCCGCGCAGCCATGGTGGCGGACCATAGCAGGGCGAGAGTGGAGGGGCCGAACGTCGCCGATTGCAGCCCCGCTGGCCCCGTTCGTGCGGTTGGTCCATAGTCCGCCTGTGACCGCGTCCGCGCTCCTGCTCGAGAAAGTCCACGCCACCGCCGAGTCGTCGCTTCGCGACGCGGGCTACAGCGTCCAGCGCATCGACAAGGGCCTCTCCGAGGACGAGCTGATCGAAGCGCTCAACGCCCTGCCCGAAGGGCCCGTGATGATCGGGATTCGCAGCAAGACGCGGGTCACCGCCAAGGTCTTCGAAGCCGTGCCGCGCCTGGATGCGATCGGCTGCTTCTGCATCGGCACCGACCAGGTCGCGCTGGACGTGGCCCGGGCTCGCGGCGTCACCGTGTTCAATGCGCCCTTCTCGAGCACGCGCTCGGTCGCCGAGCTCGTCATGGCCGACATCGTCATGCTCGCGCGCCGCATCTTTCCGCGGAACACCGCCGCCCACGACGGCACGTGGGCCAAGTCGGCCCAAGGCGCGCACGAGGTTCGCGGCAAGACCGTGGGCATCGTCGGCTACGGCCACATCGGCAGCCAGCTCGGCATCCTCGCCGAAGCCTTCGGCATGAAGGTCCACTACTACGACATCGAGAAGAAGCTGCCGCTGGGCAACACCGCGCCGGTCGACTCGATGGACGAGCTGCTCGCCACCTCGGACTTCGTCACCCTGCACGTGCCCGACACCGAGATCACGCGCGGCCTCATCACCGCCGAAGAGATCGGCAAGATGAAGCAGGGCGCGTATCTCATCAACCTCAGCCGCGGCAAGGTCGTCGACATCGAGGCGCTGCAGGCCGCGCTGAAGTCGGGTCATCTCGCCGGTGCCGCCGTCGACGTCTACCCGCAGGAGCCGGCCAGCAACGCCGAGCCGTTCGTCAGCCCGCTGCGGGGCCTCGAGAACGTCATCCTCACCCCGCACATCGGCGGCAGCACCATGGAGGCGCAGGCCAACATCGGTCTCGAGGTCGCTGGCGCGCTCACCCGCTTCCGCAACTTCGGCGGCACCGCGGGCTCGGTCACCCTACCCAACCTCGACGTGCCGCGTCCCAAGCACAGCGGCGAGGTCAGCCGCATCATCAACCTGCACCGCAACGTCCCGGGCGTGCTCTCCGAGATCAACCGCGTCGTCGCCGAGTCGGGCATCAACATCGTCGGCCAGTCGCTCGGCACGAATGACGACGTTGGTCTGCTCTTCATCGACGTGCCGGTTGCGGCGGACGATCCCGAGGCCGACAAGCTGCGGACGAGCATCGCGGGCCTGCAGACGTCGCTGCGGACCCGGATCGTGAAGCTTCCGTAGGGGCCTTCAGCGCTGGGCGTTCGAACGCCGCACGAATCCAACTTCCGTCGTGGTTTCGGACCGTCGTTCGCGACGCGCACGCGTGCGGAGTTCGTCGCCTATCATGGCGGCGTGCACCTGAGGATTGCTTCGTTCGTCGTGTCGGTCTTCGTGTTCTCGATAGCAGTGGGTTGCGAAGCTGTCGTCGACGACGACGCGGGCGAGACGGAGGCAGGGGACGCGGGCGAGACGGAGGCAGGGGACGCGGGCACTACAGCTGATACGAATGGCGGCGGCGACACCGGAGCCTCCGGCGGAGTCTTTCCCGGGCAGCCCGGTGGACAGTGTCTCGCGCCGGACGGCTCGTGTTCGGACGCGGGAATCCTCTGCAACCTGGAGAAGAACTTCTGCTTCGACCCAGAGGAGCCTTGCCGCGGCTTCACGTGCGGGGGCGCCGACCGAGGGACGTGTATGCCGGAAGGTGGCCTACCCAGCTGTGTGTGCGCTGCCGGCTTCGAGAACGATACGTTCGAGCTCTATTGCTGTCCGACCGACGGCAGTGACCCCGTTTGTCTCTGAGCGGGCTACCCCTTCGAGACCCACAGGACCAGTCCGTCTGTGGTCGAGGCGATGAGATCGGCGGACCCGTCCTCGTTGATGTCGAGCGCCGCGAAGTGTTCGGCGGCGACGTCGATGCGAAGCGTGGGTTCGCCGACGGTCGAGGCGATTGCGAGGGCTCCGTCCTCTTGGACGACGATCTCGGCATCCTCGCACCCAAAGAAGTCTCCCGAGGCGATCGCGATGATCTGCTCGTCATCGTCGAAGGGGGCGTGTCGCATCGGCAGTGCATCGAGCGTTCTCGGAGATGAGAACCCGCTGTCCGACGCTTCGAGGAGTTGCAAGAGGCCGTCGGTGGCAATGATGACTTCGTCCGCCCCGTCCCGATCGACGTCGACGGCCTCCAAGGCTAGCGGGTCGGTGCCGGCGTCGGGGACGTTCAGGGCAAGCGTTCGCTGCTCGTAGAGTTCGCCGTCGGCGTCGGGCCGGAAGCTCTCGAGTGACGCTGGCGCGCTCCCGCAGTCTGTGCCGAGTAGGAGGACGCTTTCCTTCGAGTTGGGGGTTGGTCGCCAGGACCGGCCGGTGCGATTTTCGGAGCAGGACGCCGGGAGCTGGAATCCGCCCGAGCGGCGTAGGAGTGTTGTGTTGACGTAGTTCTCAGTCTGAGTGTCGTTGAAGTAGACGTCGCCAACGTCGCCGGACCCGGAGAGCATGACGAACTCGTCCGCCCCTTCGTCATTGATGTCGGTGGGGATGGCAAGGCTTCTCGAAAAACCAAGTTCTTCGCACTCTTCGAGCCAGAGCGTCGGCAAGATTAGGATGGGGGAACCCAGCGCGATTCGCTTGCGGTGGAACAACAGCAGGAAGTCGTTGCCGCACCGAGAGGACGGGATTGTAATGATGTGGTCTCTACGTTCGACCGTCGTCGGAGAGAGGTTGGCCGTAACGATGTCAACCTTCCGGTGGAAGAAGCCTCCCATCAGCTTCTCCAGTCTCAACGCCGGTGCTTCTTCGTGCACAAGACGGAAGAAACCGCCGCTGTCGGTCCCTTCGGTCCTATCCTTCCAGACGACGAAGCTCGGGCCGTAGTCGTCGAGGCGCGGGCTCGGAATGAGGCGATGCGCTTCGACATCACCCACGATCTCGATCCTCTCGTAACACCGGTCGCCGAAGACGACGGACGGCGGAAGACACGTCGACGTACCCGTCGTGGCGCCGGACGTCGCCGACGTCGAGGTGTTGTCTCCCGCGCCGACATCAGCCTGTGGCGATGACTCACCCGCATCCCCGTCTCCTCCCGCCGGCTCGGCTGCTCGAGGCCCACAGGCCGCCCCCGCGACCAACGCCAAGCCCAGCCACGCTTTGCCAACCCGCATGCCTACCAGCCTCCCGATGACCATAGCCGGTCCGCGGCCGATGGCCCAATCAATCCGACGCCGGCCGTTGAACCCACCGGAAAAGAAACGCCTCAGCGCCCCAACACTTCCAGCAGCACGTTGGGCACGTCGGTGATGATCGCGTCGACGCCCGCGTCGATCAGCCGGCGCATGTCGGCCTCGTCGTTCACGGTCCACGGGGCGACCTCGTAGCCCCAGGCGTGGGCCTGCTCGATGGCCTCGGGGGTGGCGAGGTCCTGGTTTGGGGACCAGATGTCGGCCCAGTTGCGGGCGGCGTCGAGCTCGGCAGGGCGGTCCGCTTGGGCGAGCAAGGAGAGGCGGACGTCGAAGGCGCCGTAGGTGTCGTGGACGTGCTGCAGGCCGATCCAGTCGAACGACTGGATGATGAGGCGCGGCGCGATGCAGCCGCCGCAGGCTTCGTCCTCGGCGATCAGCGCGGGAAGGTAGACGTCGGCTGCCTCGGTGCCCCAGCGCTTGAGCTCGAGGTTGAGTCCGACCTCGGCATCGAGGGCGAGGACGTCGCGCAGCGGTGGTGGAGCCTGGATGCCGTCGAGCTCGGGGTGGCAGTCCCACTGCGCGACCTCGGCGTCGGTCATGTTCGAGACGAGCGCCGACCCCGAAGGCCCCTCGCCGGCCCACGCGCATCCGGTGGTGCGCAGGTCGTCGTCGTGTCCGAAGACGACGGAGCCGTCGCGGGTGATCTGCAGGTCGCCTTCGAGCACGTCGACGCCGTAGCCCAGCGCGGAGGAGAACGAGGGGATCGTGTTGCCGGGCGGAACGCTGCCGCGGTCGCCTCGGTGCCCGTGGACCACCACGGCGGGACGCTTCGTCCCCGTCGAGCTAGAGCTGGAGCTGCTGGCGTCGGCGCTGCTCGAGGACGATGCCACGCCCGTGCTGCTCTCACCTGCGGCCGCGGTTGCGCCGGGCTTGGACGCACAGCCAGCCAACAGAACGAACAGCGCCGCGGTGCGTTGCATCGCCGCAAGTGTACCCGCGCGGTGCTCGTCCCCGCATTGACACGGCGCCGACCCGTGCGGGTTCCCAAAAACTTCGGATCGAAAAAATCGTCTCGCGTGCAGGCCGAACGCCGAGGTCGTCCGTTGGCAGGGC
>JBCCQM010000332.1:0-6450 GCA_039024335.1 Myxococcota bacterium | reverse complement strand
GTCCCTGCGAACCCCTCAGTGGCCGGGCACTATGCTCGGCCCTTTCCATTTTTCCCGCTGCGCATCCCTCCGGGCTGCTCGCTCTCTTGCTGAGTGGCGCCTCCAGGGGGTCGGAGACCCGGGAGTGTGCGCCACGCTCTTGCCGACAGCTTCGTTGGTCCGAGCGGAACCCCCTGCGAACGTCCAGGGACGGAGACCGGAGCGTTCGATCGGCGCGTTCTGATAGCTCGGACCGCCCAAGCCTGTAGCTTCTTGAGAGAGCGAGCAGCCCGAAGGGATGCGCAGCGGAATGATAGGAGGAAGAGGAGTACGCCAAGCAGAGGCTGCGCCCGGGGAGGTGGTCGCAGGGACCCCCCACCCGAGGAGGGGGTCCCGAAGACCACCGGACTCCGCCCAAAGCGAAGGCTCTACATCTCTTCCGGCTCGAAGGCGACGCCGGCTTTGGCGTACATCTGCTTGAGGTTGTGCTTGTCGACGGCCTTAATATAGGCCTCGCGCGGTTCGACGACGTCGTCGAGCACGAGCTGCAGCAGGTGGTCGTTGAGGTTCTGCATGCCCAGGTGCTTGCTGACCTGCATGGTGTTCTTCAGCTGGTGGGTCTTGCCCTCGCGGATGAGGTTGCCGACCGCGCTGGTGTGCAGCAGGACCTCGTAGGCCGCCACGCGTCCGCCGGACTTACGCCGAAGCAGGGTCTGGCCGATGACGCCGCGCATCGACTCGCCCAGCATCGTCCGAATCTGCGCTTGCTGGTCGCCGGGGAACTGGTCGATGAGGCGGTCGACAGTGCTGGGGGCCGTGGTGGTGTGGAGCGTGCCGAAGACGAGGTGCCCGGTCTCGGCGGTCTCGACCGCGATGGCGATCGTCTCGAGGTCTCGAAGCTCGCCGACGAGGATGACGTCGGGGTCCTCGCGAAGCGCAGCCCGCAGCGCCGACTTGAACGATCGAGTGTGCCGGCCAACCTCGCGCTGGTTGACCAAACACTTCTTGTTCTCGTGAACGAACTCGATCGGATCCTCGATCGTGATGATGTGGTCTTCGCGGTTTCGGTTGATGAAGTCGATCATCGACGCGAGGGTGGTCGACTTACCCGAGCCGGTCGGTCCGGTGACGAGGACCAACCCCTTCGAGAGCCAGCACAGGTCCAAGACCTTCGAGGGAAGGCCAATCACCTCGGGCTCGAGAATCTCCACCGGGATCTGGCGGAACACCGCGCCCATGCCCTTGCGGTCGGCGAAATAGTTGGCCCGGAACCGAGCACAGCCCTTGATCGCGTAGGCGAAGTCCGCGTCGGCGTTTTCGACGAAGTCCCGGTACGCGTTGTCGTCGACGATCTCCAGCAACAGCGAAGACAGCTCGTCGGCGCTCAGATGCGGCGCGCCCTCGAGCGGCTGCATCTTGCCGTGCAGGCGAACGATGGGGCGGCTGTCTGCGGACATGTGGAGGTCGCTCGCGTCGATCTCCACCATCTTGCGGAGCATCCGCTCCAGACGTGGTGTCCCGCTGGCTTGCAGGCGCGCGGGAGCAAGCTTGGCGCCGAGCCCTGCGTCGGGAGCGACCGGGGGCGCCATCGGTTGCGCCGGTGCTGCGGTGCTGAGGTCGATGTTCGGTGCTGGCGCGGCGGCGGGAGAGGGGGCGGTCTTGGCTTCCTCGGCCGGCTCTACGCTCCCCGGCACGGGGGTGGGGGTCCGTGGCGCGACATGTCCCGAAGGCAGGCTCGTCTCGGGCCCGCCGGTCGAGGGCAGGTCGATGGCTGGAGATGGCAGCCGTGACGTCGGTGGATCCTCGCGCGGGGGACTCGTTCGGCCGAAGTCACGCTCAAGCTCCGCCTGGCGTGGTCGCGCCGACGGGGGCGAGGAGCGAGGGGGGCGCTTCTCGGATCGCTGCGAGCTCGCGCTGCGCCGGGGTTCGTTCGCAGCTTTGGCAGAGATGCTCGATGCGGCCTCGCGAGGCCGTACGAGCACGCTGACGTGCGTGCCCTGCTTGGTGACGACGCAGGCATACGCCTTGCCGTCGACCTCCAGGTCGACGTGCTTCTCCTTGTCGCCACCCGCGAGCAGGCCGGACACGGCGGTGCCTTCGAAGAACTTGGCGATGTTGCGAGCGGTCAGCGGCGTCACCGTGACCGGCAGATCCCGCGTCGTCGACTTCACGACCGCGGGCGACCCAACGGCGAACGACAGCGCCGTCGCGTCTGCGCGCTCGAGGTACGAACACAGTTGGCTCAGCTTGCTCACCGAACCTCAGGGTATCCCGAATGGTCGGCCGGACCCATTTTCCGGGGACCCGCGACCCGAGTTGGACCGGGGCCGAGGTGGGCAACGCTCGTGCGGTGTACGGTCAACGACGACGGCGACGCAGACCGAAGACGACGACGGCGAGACCGAACAAGGAGGCTGGCGAGGCAGGTGCCCCTTCGGTACATGCACACGCGTTCGGGTCTTCAGGGGCCCCGTAGGCTCCGGGTGGAAGCGAGCCGCCCGCGCCAGCGGACGACGTCCGGCCGACGGTGACGGTGACGGTGTTGCTCACGCGAATGAACCCCTTCGTGTCCTGTACCTCAACGCGAAGCTCGTACTCACCGCTGGAGACCTGGCTGGCCGACCAGCCGAAGGGCGCTGCGTCGTCGGTGTCCTGCAGCTTCGTGTTCACGAACAGCGCGGCTTGGTGGATCGTCACGCCCTCATCGGCCTCGATCACGATCTCGAAGAGCTCGCCGGTATCGAAGTTCTCCCCGTCTTGAGGCGCGATGATGCTGATCGACGGGCCGCTGCTGTCGGGCGTGGCGGGCCCGATCACGCTGTACAGCTCGCGGTGGGCGTTCTGCATGTTGGCCCCGTCGCACTCGGCCTCATGCTGCGGAGCGCATTCGGCGTCGTCACTGAGCTGAATGCACTCGTCGCGAAACGACGGGTCCCCGCCCGTGTTGAACGGGTTCATGATGTCCGACGGCTCGTTGACGTGCTCGAGGCCGAACGAGTGGGCGATCTCTTGGCTGATCGTCGTCGCCGTCGTGGCGGCAGTGTGCTCGTCGTCGGCGCTGTGGAACGCGAACGTGATGTTGTTGCGCGTGCGGCTGTCGCCGCAGTCGAGCACTGCAATTCCAAGGACGGAGCTTCCCTTGGCGTCGGACGGCCCGACCATGTTCATCACGTACTCGCCGCCGCTGGGTCGCTCGTCGGTGACGATGGCGTTGTATGCGGACCAGTCCTCGCGCACCGCCTGCAGGACGGCTTGGCGCTTCCCCTCGCCGGCGCCGTACGGCGGAAAGTCACCGGCCATGTCGCTGATGGTGGTGAGGTTCGAGCGCGAGTCGTCGGGCCCGTTGACCAGCGTCTCTCCGTCGAAGTTCAAGAACAGCACGGCAGGCTCGTTCGAGGACAGCGCGCGGGGTGGTGCGCTCAGCTCGGCGGGGCTCGGCAAGACCGGGTTGCCACGGGACTGACCCAGGCCCTGCGCGCGGAGCTCATCGAGGTCGTCGTTCCACGTCGCCGGCCGGTGCTCGTCCAGCGTCCACCCTCCACCGGCCGGCTCGGCGGCGAGGAGTGAAAGCAAGGCGAGAGCGGAGAAGACGTTCATGCGAAGCGGCGGTGGCGCGAGGCGCACAGCATCAGCAGTGTTACCCCCATCATGCCAAAGCCTGAGCTGCCGGAGGAGGCTCCGAGGTTGCAACCTTGTGCATCGTCGAGACCGCGCCCGTATTCGCCGGGCAGGGCTCCGCCGGCGTCGGTTTTCGTGCTCGTGCGCCCGATGGTGATCTCGACGACGTTGCTGGCCCGCGTAACGCCCTGCGCATCTTGAATGAGGACCTGGAGCCCGTACGCGCCTTCGCCGGGCTCAGGCACCGTCCACCCGAAGGGCGCGCGGTCGTCTTCGCCCGACAGCTCGTCGTTGACGAACAGCGCGGCACGCTCGATGACCACGCCATCATCGGTCTCGAGCACGACGTCGAAGGGCTCGTCCACGTCGAAGTTTTCGCCCTCGAGCGGCGCGATGATGCGAACCGATGCGTTGTCGCCGCTCGGCGTGGCGGGTCCCAGGCGCGAGAAGAGCTCGGCGTATGCGTTCTGCAGCCCCTCGTCGCAGTGGCGGGCGTGAACGCTCGCGCACTTGTTGTCGCCCACGACGGCCACGCATGCGTTTCGGAAGGACGGGTCCCCACCGAGGTTCTTGGCGAACATGATGTCGCCGGTGTCCTCGACGTGTTCGATCCCCAGCGAGTGGGCGAACTCGTGGCTGACCGTGGTGGCGACGACGTCGGGCGTGCGGCCCTCGTCGGCGCTGATGTATGCGAACACAACGTTGTTTCGGGTTTTCGCGTCGTCGCAGTCGAGAGCGGCAGCGCCGAGTCGGTTCGGGTCATCGGTTTCCTTGGGCCCGACCATCGCCATCACGTAGTCCCCGCTGCGGGGCCGCTCGTCGGTGACGATGACGTCGAACGCCGCGAAGTCGTCGCGGGCCGCCTGCAGGATCGATGCTCGGTAGCCCTCCGTGCCACCGAACGCGGGGTACTCGCCGGCCATGCCTGCGATGGTGGTGACGTTGGAGCGCGCATCGTCGGCGCCGCTGATGAGGGTGGCGCCGTCGAAGTTGATGAAGAAGACGGCCGGGCCGTCGCCCTTCGCGGCGGGCACCACGGGCGCCTGGACTGCGCTCGCATCCCAGTGACCGCCGTCGTCTTGGGGCTGCCCGAGCCCAGCGTCACGAAGCGAAGCCTCGGTCCACTGAGGCGGCGTGAACGCCTCGGCGCTCAGCGGGGCGTCGCCGTTGGATGCAACCGTGAGCGTGATGACGATCGATGCAGGAAGTGCGAGCAACGGCCCCAAACCCCTCGGCCGCAGCGCGGCCCCCGGCATGCACGTGCGTCGAGGGAGCCCAAAGGTTCCTGAGTACGGCGTTCAGTCGTCGGGTTTGTGTGCGCGCCGTATGCTCGGGCCGTGGACGTTCGCGTTGCGATCTTGCTCCTTGCATGCACAGGCTGCGCGCCTGCTCCGACGACGGCGGCACCGCCTACCGCGGCCGCGCCGTCCACCCTGGTGCGGGGAGACAGCGGCATCAATGCTCTCGCCGCCGAGCTGTGCGCGACGCCGTGCTCTGCGACGGCCCATGCTGCGGTGCGTGACATGGCGACCCCAACCTCGGGCAGCCCGTACCTCGATCTGGACCCTGCGTCGTGCAGCGTGCCGAGCTTTGCGGCGGAGGCCGAATCCTGCACGGCGATGTGTACGGTCGACGCGCGCGGACAGGCCGTCGTGACGTCATTCACGATCGACATGGGTCCGATCGGCCCGAGCACCCGGGCCAACCTCTGCCGCACGCTCGAGCGCGACCGCGGTGTGCCGTCTCGCGGAACCTGTGACGACGTCTGTGAGAGCAGCATGGGCTGCGGGTGGCCGGAATCCGAAGACCGTCTCGCGCTCGAGTTCATCGGGCATCTCGCGCTGACGTGCGCTGCGCCCTAGCCCTGCCAGTCGGCGGGGTCGAAGTCGATGTCGCCGTAGCCCCCGAAGCCATGCCCTGCGCCGCCGGCCGTCTCGACACCGAGCGTGCTCCCGGCGGGTACGCGCAGCGGCGTCCACGGCGTGACCGGGATGCGGGGCTGCCCGGGGACCTCAAGCCACGCTGAGGCGGGGGCGGGCGGTCCGGCGCGACCGATGCCGTGCGGGGGATTCGAGACGCGGTCCAGCCCGACGGTGGCCGTGACGGGGACGTCGACCCGATACGTGCGCACGACGCCGTTCCCCCCGCGCCGAGCACCACCGCCCCCGGAGTCCGTGCGACTGCTTTGCGTCAGCGAGAGCCAGTGGGGAAACGCGGCGGCGGTGCGCGTCGGAGCGATGGGGCTGCTCCAGTGGGTGCGTCCGCGACGGGTCGGCGTGGCTCCTTCGCCGCCGGGAAGGACCTCGCAGATGGCTTCATCGTCGGCGGTCAGCTCCACCGTGGCGCCCAGGCTGCACGAGCCAGCGCCAACGCGATGGGGCCAGCCCGAGCCGAGCGCGCCGAGCGTGGCGTCGAAGATGCGGGCGAGCGTCATGAGTCTGCGGCCCGGGTCCGATGCGGGGCCGCCACCGATCCAGCTGTTCGGGTGGGTCTGAACGGTGAGCGCTTCGGCCAGGCGCCGGTCGGGCTCGAGACCCAGCGCGTGGGCGAGGGCGACCGTCGCGGCCAATTGCACGTCGTCGACGGTCGTGGCGAATCCCTCTGCGTCGACGCCGTCGCTGTCACGCAGGTCGAGCCGGACCGACGAACCGTCACCCTGGGCAACGACTCGGATCGCGTGTCGGCGGCCCGAAGGGAGCACGATGTCATCCGCGAACGACGAGAGCGCGAGGGCAGGCCGCTCGGGCAGCGTCGCGTCTCCGCAAGGAAGCGCATCGAGTCCGGGACGAAGGTCGGCGAGCGCCTCGAACGGCATCAGGAGGTGATGGCTGCCGTCGTCGGGCGAGAGCTCAG
>JBCCQM010000331.1:0-6502 GCA_039024335.1 Myxococcota bacterium | reverse complement strand
TGTTCACTGCCGCCTGAATGGCGGTCATGGTCAGGCCGGTGTCGCGCTGGGCGCAGACCTGCTTGTCCTCGCCACACATGTCGAAGGTCTCGCAGCCGTCGATTTCCGCGGCCGGCACGAGGCCCTCGATGAGGCCGGGGTCACCGAACAGCGGGGTCCCGCCGCGCATGACCAGCGCGACGTCGTTGGGCGAGCCGTCGATGATGGCCCGGTAGTCGGCGTTCTCGCTGCCGTCGAAGATCGCGAGGTCGGCGATGTAGCCGGGCGCGATGAGGCCGATCTGCGTGCCGGCCCCTTGCGAGTCGGCGGCCCAGAACGTGGACATCATCCACAGCTCGTAGTCCGAGAACGCGTTGTCGTAGTGGTTCTCGTTGAGCTGCGCCGCGCACTGCAGCTCGCGCAGCACGTTCATCGAGCCCGAGGCGGACCAGTCGGTGCCCAGCGCGATCGCGACGCCTTGGTGATGATAGGCGAGCACGTCCGCGGTGATGCCGTACAGGTCGATGTTCGACCGGGGCGACCACACCAGCTTGGCGCCGACCTCGGCCATCTGGGCGATGTCGCTGGGGCGCATGCCGATGCCGTGAATCACCGACGTGTTGCCGGCCATCAGGTCGTTGCCCGGCGCGCCGCTGAGGCAGGTGAACTCGTTGTTCGCCTCGTCGTTGATGCCCTCGGCGATGTGGGGCATGTAGATCGGCTCGTTCAGCGCGTTCTCGGACTCGATGAACGGGTAGCCGCAGCCGTCGGCGAGCAGGGTGCCGTCGGAGTCGCCCAGCGGGAACGTGGCGTAGTCCACGTCCACGCCAACGAGCCCTTCGGTGTCGTCAGCGCGGTCGAGGTTGCGGATCAGGCCCGAGGCGGAACCGGAGCCCGACACGCTCGTGGCGGCGCCGAACAGCATCCGCAGCTCGCCGTAGAGAATGCCTTCGCGGGAGTTGTTCGAGCCGGGGAAGGTGTTGATCTCGGTCGCGCCGTTGAGCCCGCGGCGCCACTCGTGACGGTGGTCGTACCGCTCGGTGCCGTGCCCTTGAGGCTGCGACAGCGAGAAGGTGATGTGGTCGTGCGGGTTGACCAGTCCGGGGGAGATGACGCCGTCGGGGCAGTCGAGCACCGCCGCGTCGGCGGGCGCCTCGTCGGCGCAGTCGCAGCCGGCACAGAGGATGGTGCCGTTGGGGTTGCTCGCGTCCACGAGCACGGTGCCGTTCTCGTAGATCGTCTGGCCGGCGAGCACGGTTCCGCGGATCAGCATCGTGTTGCCACCGGGCGTTGCGCCACAGACGGCTCCGGCTGGCGCGGCCGGGATTTCGTTCTCGCACACGATGCGCTCGCCCTCGGGCGGCGGCGGGAGGTCGGTGGTGTCGCTGCCGGTCTCGTCGCTGGAGCCGGAGTCCGCGCCCGTCGTCGTGTCGGTATCGATCGACGTCCCGGTCGTGGTGATGGTCGTCGTGGGTCCGGACGAGCCCGTCTCGTCGGCGCCTCCGGTGGAGGTCGAGCCGTCCGAGGGCGAGGTTGCATCGTCGCCGCAGGCCGTGAGGTTCAATGACAGGAGAACAAGCGAAGTGATCGTGGCGCTCGCGCGAAGCATGGTTCGAGCCCTTCCGTAGAAGGCGCAGCGTCCGGGTGGGCGTACGGCGCTGTCAAGGCGTGCGGGTCGGTGTCGCGCCCAACGTTGCAGAATCGTCACGGCGCGGGTCGCAGCGCGCGTTCGGTCGTGCGCGTTCCGACGTCGACGGCGCGCTGGTACGCTGTCGGGCCCCCGTGACGAAGATCTCGCGCTTGAGAACCCTGACCACCGGTGACGGGTCACCCACGCTGCAGCGGGTCGACACCGGTTGGACCTATCGGTCCGATCGGGGGGCGCTTCGAGAGTCTCGGCACGTGTTCGTCGCGGGCGCCGACGTGCTCGATCGCGCGCGGATTCGGGTGCTCGAGTTCGGCTTCGGCGTCGGCACGAACTTCGCGGCGCTGGTCGAGGCGGCGAGCAAGGCGCAGGTCGAGGCGGTGGACTACGTGGCCGTGGAGCACGCGCCCGTTCCGCCGGACCTGCTGCCCGCGTTCGATCTCCGCAGCCACGCGCTCGCCGTGCAGGCCACCACCGACCAGACGGCGGAGGCTGACGGCGTCCGCCTGACGCTGCACCGCGGCCGCTTCGAAGACCATCGGGCGCAGGGGTCCTACGACGCGGTGTTCTTCGACCCGTTCGGGCCCGAGGACGAGCCGGACAGCTGGGGCGTGGAGGCGACCGCGGCCGCAGCCGCGGGCTTGGCGGAGGATGGACGGCTGGTGACCTACAGCAGCGCGGGCTGGATTCGGCGCAACCTCGCGGCGGTTGGGCTGTTCGTCGCGACGGTACCTGGTCCAATCGAGGGCAAGCGCGAGTTCACGATCGCGGCCAAGGACCGGGCGCGGCTGGGCCCGGTGAAGGTCCGCAATGTGCCACGCTGATCTCGTGGTGCTCGGCGGTGGGCTCGCAGGGGTGCTCGCGGCGCAGACCGCTGCGTCGATGGGGCGCGCGGTCACGGTCCTCGACGACGGCCATCGTCGGGCCTCCGATGCTCCGTGCGCGCTCGTGCATCCGTTCGTTGGCGGGAGCTTTCGGCCGCGGGCCAACGTGGCGGAGGCCTGGGCGGCCTCGGTGGCGTGGTTCTCCCGGTTCGAGGCGCACGTTCGGCGGTCGGTCGTTCGGCGCCACATTCCGTGGACCGACGCGGGCGCGCGGCTGCTTCGCTCGTGGCCGCACGTCGAGGCGCTGGCCCACACGCTGTTCCCCCACGTCGTCGCCCCTACGGCCGCGCGGGCGGTGGAGTACGGGCCCGTGTTCGCGGTGGATCTTCAGGCGCTGCTGATCGATGCGCGTGCGGACCTCGAGCGCGCGGGCGTGACGCTGCAAACCGGTCGCGCCCTCGAGCTCGAGCGCACCAGGGCTCGGTGGCGGATCCAGCTCGAGGGGGGCGCGTCCGTGGACGCTGCGACCGTCGTGGTGGCGGCAGGTGCCGGCGCGCGGACGCTGCTGCGCCCGCACGGGGACGTGGAGCCGCTGGGCGTGGCGGAGGGGTCCCTCGCGTGGGCGCCGGGAACCATGCCGGGGCCGTTCCTCATCCACGGTGGCCACGCGAGCGCGGCCCCAACGCGGCGGGCGTGGGGCGCCACCTATCGGATGCTCGAAGGCGACGCGCGAGACCCAACGGAGGCGATGCGGGCGCTGGACGCCCGACTGCGGGCGGTGGGCGCCGACCTTCCGCCGCTCTCGCAGGCGCGGGTGTGGACCGCGAGCCGGCTGGTCGATCGCCGAACCCGGACGCCGTGGGTTCGCGCGCTCGGTCCGAATCTCATCGCGTTCTGTGGGTTCGGCAGCCAAGGATGTCTGTGGGGGCCATGGTCGGCGACGCGCCTGGCCGACGTGTTGGCCACAGCTTCGTAGCGGTGGCCCACCCACCGGACGGGGCGTCGGCAAGTCGTTGAGATCGTGTCGGCGTGGGTTTTGCTTTACACCGTGCCGTGCTGGTGCTCGTCCACGTTCGCGTTCAAACCCGTTCGCTGCTCGGCGCGGGGCCGCCCGCTGCTGCGCTGTGGCAGCGGCTGCGTCGCTCCTTTCCGTGGACGGTGGCCGCCGCGCTGCGACCCCACGGCTGGGTGTGGCTGGGGCGTGTGCCCTCGGTCGAGCACGCGCGTCGGTGGACGGACCCCGTGGTCGCGCCGCTGCGGCGACGCCTCGGCTGGCCACCCTGCGAGGTTCGGGCGGAGCCGGTCTCGGTCGCTGCGGCGCCTCGGGTCGCGTCGGCGGTGTACGCGGTCGGGCGTGCGGGGCCGGAGGACCCGTGGCCGGGCTGGTCGACCGCGCGCGACCTGCTGGGCGGCGTGGTCGATCCGTGGGTCTGTCGGCACGCCTACGCGCGCGCTTTGTGGTCCTCGAGCGACTCGTGGGACCCTGGACTGCTCCCGCCCGTGCCGCCGCGCGTCGTGTGGGAGGAGGCCGCGCGCGCGGCCCTGCGGGCGCCATGGCTGCACGCGTCGGCACCTTCGGTCGCCGGCATCGTCGCGGGGCTCGCGGCGCGGCGCACGGGGCAGGGCGGGGGACCCGTACCGCGGGCCTGGGTGGACGCCGCGATTCGCTGCGGGAGTCAGCCCGCTCTTCGCGGCTTTCCCGAGCCTTCCCGGCCGCCAGCGCAGCCTCCCGCACCCGTCGTGCCGCCGCCGGCCTGGGGCCGCGCGGCGCTGCGGCGCGACAAGGTCTCCGCATGAGCCGCAGCGGTTGCAATGTCGCGTCTGCAATGGCATTTCGGCCTCCCGCGCCTGTGGCGCGGCTCAGGCTCGTTCATGGAACCGCTCGGCTTCGGCGCTCGTCTCTGGCTCTCGTTCATCCTCCCGTGGAAGGTCCTCTTCGACGGCGTGTTCGCGGCAAAGGTCGACGCCGCCGATGGCGATGCTTCGCCCGAGCCCGCGCTTGCCCCCGCCGTGCAGGTGGAGGAGCAAGCGGCCGAGCGCGACGAGTCTGCGGCGCTCCAGCTGCTTTCGATCCTCCAGCGCGAGGGTCGATTCGTCGACTTCCTGCAAGAAGACCTCTCGGGCGCCTCGGATGCCGACATCGGGGCCGCCGCGCGCGTCGTCCACGAGGGCTGCCGCAAGGGGCTGAAGGACTACGTCGAGTTCGAGCCGATTCGCACCGAGGACGAAGGCGCCAAGGTCGAGCTGCCCGAGGGCTTCGACGCGGTCCGCAACCGGGTCACGGGCAACGTCTCGGGCGAGCCCCCCTACAGCGGCACGCTCGCGCACCACGGCTGGCAGGCGTCCCGGTTCTCGCTGCCCAGCCTTTCGGACGCGCACGATCCGATGGTCATCGCGCCGGCCGAGGTCGAGCTGTGAGCGAGCCGAAGTTCGCGGTCGGCATCGACCTGGGCACCACGCACTGCGCCCTGGCCCAGGCCCCCGTGGCGGAGCCGGGGGCGGCCTCGGCACCCACCGCGCTGGGCCTGCCCCAGGTCGTCGCGCCCGGTGAGGTGACCGCGCGCCCGCTGCTGCCGTCCTTCTTGTTCTTTCCCGCGGCCTCGCAGTTCGCCAAGGACGCGCTGGGGCTGCCCTGGTACCCCAGCGCTCGCGACGTCGTCGGCGGCTTTGCGCGGTCTCAGGGGGCGACCACGCCCGGGCGACTCGTGGCGTCGGCCAAAAGCTGGCTCTCGCACGCCGGCGTCGACCGCCGCGCCGAGATTCTGCCCATCGACGCCCCCGACGACGTGCCGCGGGTGTCGCCGCTGCAGGCCTCGGCGCGCTACCTCGCGCACCTTCGGGCGGCATGGGAAGAGACGCAGCCCGAGCATCCGCTCGAAGAGCAAGACGTCGTGCTCACGGTGCCGGCCTCGTTCGACGCCGTTGCGCGCGAGCTCACCGTCGAGGCGGCCGAACTCGCCGGCTTCGATCCCGCCCCGGTGCTGCTCGAGGAGCCGCAGGCGGCGCTGTACGACTGGGTCGCGCAGCGCGGCGACGCGTGGCGGGACGACGTGTCCGTCGGGGACGTCATCCTCGTGGTCGACATCGGGGGCGGAACCACCGACTTCTCGCTGATCGAAGTCTGCGACGATGAGGGCAACCTCGGGCTCGAGCGCATCGCGGTGGGCGACCACATCCTGCTCGGCGGCGACAACATGGATCTCGCGCTGGCCTACGTGGTGCAGGCGCGCCTCGAAGACGAGGGCAAGGAACTCGACGACTGGCAGCTGCGCGCGCTGACCTACGCGGCGCGAGGCGCCAAGGAGACGCTGCTGCAGGGCGAGGTCGACGACGTCCCACTGTCGATCCCCACGCGGGGGAGCAAGCTCATCGGCGGCACGCTGCGGGCGTCTCTGTCCAAGGACGAGGTCGATGCGATGGTGCTCGACGGGTTCTTTCCGCAGGTGGGTGCCGACGCGCGGCCCGAAGCGGCGCCGCGGGCCGGCCTCACCACGCTGGGCCTGCCGTACGCCGCGGACGCCGCGGTCACTCGGCACCTGGCCGCCTTCTTGGCCCGGGCTCGCCAGACCCACGCCGACGGGCAGTCGTTCGTGCATCCCACCGCGGTGCTGTTCAACGGCGGCGTGACGCGAAGCCCGGCCGTTCGGGCACGCATTCTCGAGGTGATCACCGCGTGGGTGCAGGCCGAGGGCGGCACGGCGCCGAGCATGCTCGAGGGCGTCGACCCCGAGCTCGCGGTGGCTCGAGGCGCGGCGTACTACGCCCGGGCGCGTCGCAGCGGCGGTCTGCGCATTCGCGGCGGACTTTCGCAGTCGTACTACATCGGCATTGAGCGGGCCGAGCTCGCCGTGCCCGGCGTGCCGCCGCGGATGGACGCGGTCTGCGTCGCGCCGTTCGGGCTCGAAGAGGGCAGCACCGTTGCGCTGGAGCGAACCTTCGGCATCGTGCTCGGGGAGCCCGTCTCGTTCCGCTTCTTCGGCTCGCCCGTGCGGCACGACGAGGTCGGCGCGAAGACCAAGCTGAACACCGTGCAGGAGCTCGCGCCCATCGAAAC
>JBCCQM010000330.1:0-6654 GCA_039024335.1 Myxococcota bacterium | reverse complement strand
CGAGGGCGAAGTCTTGGTCGGGCGCTCGGACACGGCCGGACCCGTGGGCTTCGGCGGGCAAGACTCCGACTGCGGCCCCGACCACGCCATCTACTGCTTGGAGCAGTAGCTGCGAGCGGAGGCCGCACGCCGCTGAAGACTCGCGCTACGCGACCTTGGCGACCTTTTCGTCGCCGTCGGTCGGCCAGTCTTTGTACGGATACTTGAACCCGCCCTCGACCGCGAACTTGAGCAGCTCGTAACCGTACGCGCTGAACGGCTTGGGCTTGTGGCCGAGTTCTTCGACGATGTGGCTGTTGCCGAAGACCGTGTTGAAGGTCAGGTACGGCAAGAAGACCTTCATCAGCGAGGCGGCCGGTGCAACGCCCCACTTGCGCGGCGTCGACATGAGCGCCTCGACGGCGCCACCGAACGTGCCCTCGAGCTTGGGCACGAACATCATCTTGGGCTTGTGGCCGGCGTCGCGGAGCGACTGGACGATCTGCTCGTAGGTCAGCGAATCCTCGCCCGAGCTCATGTGATAGGCCTCGTACTTGGGCTCGTCGGCCATGTGTACGTGGACGATGCCCTTCGAGACGTAGTCGGCGTGCACGATATCGGCGCGCCAGGTCGGGTCGAACGGCAGCACGCGCATGTACGCGAGGCCAGCAAACGCGCGGACCATGTCGAACTGGGTGGTCTCGAGGTAGCGGCTGTCACCGAGCACGATCGACGGTCGGAAGATGCACTTGCGCACGTCGGGCAGCAGCTCGTGGACCATGTGCTCGCAGAACTTCTTCGTGCGGGCGTACGGGTCGTGCGGTTAAGCGAAATGAAGTGGGAAATCTGAGGGGGCTGAGGTAGCAGAGGGTGGCCTCGGGATGGTGCGCAGAGAGTGCGCGTTGTCGTGAGCGGGAGGCGGGTGTTCCGGCGCCGACAGTGGAGAGGGGGAGGCGTGGAATCGCGGGCCCGAGTGACGGCCGAGCGGGTCGAAGGCGGCGCGGGGACGCACGAGAGCAGCGCGCCGGGAGGCCAGCACGGTGGCGGTGCTCATCAGGGGAGCGAGAACAAGACGAGCTGTCCGGGAGTCTGTGGCCGCGGTGGCGGGCGAGTGCCACGGAACTCGGCGGCGATTTGCTCGGGGGTGGTGACGGCCCGAGAGACGCGCATGGGCCCGGCACAGCGGGGGCATATAGAGATCTCGATGCGAAAGAGCAGGCCGGCCGCACCCGCAGCTGACTTCGTGTGGCCGATCTGCGACTTCACGGAGCCGAGCTGGCACCACTGTCGGTCCTCGCGCCCCGTCTCGCCCATGACCATCTCCAGCCCACCAAACTCGGCCTTGTCGCCCGCTCGTGTCCCCGTGCCGTGGGCCTCGATGAGCTCCACGGTCTCCGGACCGTAGCCAGCCTGGTCATACGCACGCCGCAGCGCGTTGGCCTGCCCAGCCGAGACTGGGGCGTACACGCTCTTCGAGCGGCCGTCCGACGACGATCCACAGCCGTGAATGACGCCGTAGATCCGATCGCCGTCCCGCTGCGCGTCTCCGAGTCGCTTCAGCGCAACCATGCCGAGGTCTTCGCCCAGCATCGTGCCATCGGCGCTATCGGAGAACGGCCGGCAATCTCCAGACGCGGACAGGGCCGGCGTCTTGGAGAAGCACATGAACATGAAGATGTCGTTCATCGTGTCGACGCCGCCCGAGATCACGAGGTCGGAGTCCCCCAGCAGCAGCTCGTTGATCCCCATCGAAAGGGCGCTGATGCTCGAGGCGCAGGCGGCATCGCTGACGCAGTTGGTCCCGCCCAGGTCGAGCCGATTGGCGATGCGCCCCGCGACCACGTTGCCGAGCAGCCCCGGGAACGTCGACTCCTTCCAGTCGGTGTAGCTCGCGGCGATGCGATCGCAGATCGACGTGACCTCGGACTCGGGGATGCCCGCCTCCCGCAGGGCACGAACCCAGACCGGACGCTGCAGGCGGCTGACCATCGAGCCGAGCAGCTCCTGCCCGGAGGTGACGCCCAGGATCACCTAGGTTCGGCTTCGGTCGAGGGTCTCGGGCGCGCCCTTGGACGCGTCCTCGAGCACGCGCTGGGCCACGATGAGCGCCAGCAGCTGCGAGGTGTCTGTCTCGGGCACGATGCTCGGTGGCACGCCCCAGCGCATCGCATCGAAGTCGATATGTGGGAGGAATGCACCGCACCGCGCCGCGCATACGTCTTGTCCGGCTTGGATGGATCGGGGTCGTAGTAGTCCTCGATGAGCCAGTGCGACGCGGGCACGTCGGTGATGAGGTCCTTGCCGTGCAGGATGTTCGACCAGAAGCCGGTCGCATCGAGGGACCCGGGAAACAGAGCGCTGGCGCCGACGATGGCGATGGGGGAGCGACGAGACGTTGGCATGGCGGAACTTGTGCGGTTGGCAGCTCGGGAAAAGAGCGGACGGAAGGGACGGCTAGGCGATGCGGCGAGGCTTGAAGTCGAACGCCGCGGCGGGGACTGGGACGCCAAAGCTGCGGAGTTGGGACGCGCGATTGATGGCCGCCGCACCTTCGAGAAAGTTGTGGGCGATCTGCACCGCGCGGCGGTTCTCGGGCGCTTCGAGCACGCTGCCCTTGGCCCACGCCTTGAAGGCCCCCATCGCCGGACCGCACCAGATCTGGTAGTCGAGACGGCGCTCACCGTCGCCGTCGATGGCCCAGCGGCTCGAGCGGCCGAGGTAGGAGCGGAAGACGAGCGCCATTTTGTGCTTGGGGTCCGCGTCGGCCTGCCGATTCTGCTCGAGGTCGCGTTGGGCCCACAGCGACCCCGTCATCACCGCAGGCCAAGTCCACTGACGCGCTCGAAGTCCCCGCCTCCCCGCCGCTCGAGTCCGCCGCCTCACTTTCACCACCTCCAGAGGACGAGTCTGCATCTCCAGCTGGAGTCGCACGACTCGTGCACCCGAGTTGGCAAGCGAGCAGCGTTGCGAGAGCGAGCGTTCGGGCGCCAACCAGCTGAGGCACTCCGTAGGCTGGAGTACAAGGTCGGGGCGCTTCACCCAAGCGGCATCTCCAGCGTTGGGGCTCCGCCTTGGTCGCCATCAAGGCGGAGCCCACTGCGTGCTCGCCACCGCGGCGGAGTTCGTGGACGAGGCGCGTCGTGATGCGTGCGCCCGGAAAACGCGCCAGGGCTTGCTTAACTTTACACACCCGTCTAAAGTAGGTCGGTGACCCGCCCGTCGCCGCCCGAAGCCATCCGCACCAGCCTCCTGGATGCGGCGATCGAGTCGTACACCGACGGGGGTCCGTTCTCCGTCCGCGACGTGGCGCGACGGGCCGGGGTGAACCAGGGCCAGATCCACCACATGTTCGGCGGCAAGCCGGGTCTCAAGCGCGCAATGCTCGAAAGGCTCGGTCGGCAGATGCTCGCACGCATCAAGGACGAAGACCCTCAGACGCCCGCGGCCGTGCTCGCCGCCGCCTCGCGAGCGCAGGCCGCCGACGAGGGAACGTTCGCCCGAGCCCTGGCCCGCAGCTTGCTCGAATCTCCTTCGGGGCACGTCGACCAAGAGGAGTTCGCGGTCGTCGATCATCTGTTGGCAGCGCTCGGTTCCCTCCCACCGCAGGCGCACCATCAGGCGCACGTGCTGTTGGCGGAGGGTCTGGCCAAGGCCCTCGGGTGGGCACTGTTCGCGCCATGGATCTGCAAGGCGGCTCAGCTCGACGCGTCGGTCATCGAGGATGTCGAAACCCGCATGGGCAACGCCCAGGGAGCCGAATCGTGATGGGCAAAGAAGGGGCAGCCCTGGCCGTCGCCGCGCTGTACGTGGGCTTCGCAGCCGTCGAAGTCGCGCGCAAGCGCTTCTTCTCACCGCAGTCGAGTCCCCGCGACGTCATCGCCGACGCCGTGAGCACGTTGACCGTGCCTCTGCTCATCATCCCGACCATCCTCTGGCTTGCGCCGGCGGTCGCAGAGTGGCTTGCACCCAACAGCCAAGATGCGCTAGCCGGGCTGTCCGTCTGGGCCATGGTGGGCTTGTTGCTGGTCGGGGACGACTTCACCCAGTACCTGTGGCACCGGCTCTCCCATACCAAGTGGATGTACCCCTTGCATCGTGCACACCATTCAGCGCGATACATGTCCATGCGGATCGTCTACCGCAACAACTTGGTCTACTACGCCATGATGCCCGGTCTTTGGATCTCGGGGATGCTCATTCATTGGGGGCTCGCCGACGTCTACGTGGGCTACGCCTTCGTGAAGATGACGGTGATCATCGCCGCCCACTCCAGCGTCCCCTGGGATGCCCCGCTGTACCGAAACCGCTGGACCGCGCCCCTGATGTGGGTCGTCGAACGCGTCATCTCGACTCCAGCGACGCATTCGGCCCACCACGGGCTCAGCGAGTCCGACGGCGTCACGCACTACCACGGCAACTTCGGCAATCTTCTTTTCATCTGGGACGTGATCTTCGGGACGGCAAAGATCACGCGTCGCCGTCCCCGCTCATTCGGCATCGAAAAGCTTCGGCCCGTCCCGCTCCTACGAGAACTGGTCGTGCCTGCGCCCGCCAGCAGGACCTCGAGATGAAAACTTCAACGATGCTCACACCCAACAACACCCGTCTGACTCTCGCCTTGCTCACCCTCATCCTCGTCGGGGGCTGTGCTTCAGATGACGAGGGAGCGGTCGAAGGCAGCACTTCGGCCTCGACGACCGAGATGGTTGGGTCCAGTGACGCCTCGACGTCCGAACCCGTGCAGACGGAATCGAGCAACGCCTCGAGCTCCACAGGCGGCCCCGCCACGCTGGAAGGACAGTTCGAGCGGGCGGGATTCGTCGTGCAGCCGGGGGTGGTGACGACCTTTACCCTCGATGACTGCGCGACGCTCACGGATTGCTTCGGCAACAACGCCACCACTCCCTACGTTCTCTTCGGGCTGCCGCCTCATCCAGACCGACCGGACGAAGTGCCCGAGTCGGTCGTCGGAGCGATCCCCAACATTCCCGAAACGGTGTCGGCGGCGTGGTTCCTCGAAAGCAACGAAGCCGTCGTGATCGTCGGCCGCACGCCGCCGACTGCGAGCTACTACGGCATCACGCCCTACGTGTTCACCCGGGCAACCGACGCAGAGACCCGCTACGTTCCGTTTGCAAGCGTCGCCGATACCCTCAACACCGTCACAACCCAAACCGCGACCGGGGAGCGCTTCGATGCCGAGTTTTCGCTGGTTGTGGCGGGGGACGCCGACGTTCGGGCGGCAGCTACAGAGGCACTCATCACCGCTGGATACGCCGAAGAAGGCATGAATGACCTGGTGTTCTCCTCGGAGCGAGTCCGCTTTGGATTGGATACCGATGCAGACCAGCTCATGTTGATGGGTCGGGTCGCGCTGATCGAAGACCCCGACGCCGCGGCTGACTTTCTGGAAGCGCCCTCCTTCGAGGTCTGGCGCCTCACGTTTGCCGAGGAGTCGACGAACCCCGAAGCGGCGCCCGAACGAACTCCGCGCGGCGATGGCACCAACGAGGATGTCTATCGGGACTCGCTCGATGCGCTCGAAGACGCCATTGAGACTTCGCTCGGAGACGCTGCGTTCGAGTCGATCTCCGTCGCGAGTTCGCAAACCGTTGCGTTTGCGATCGACCCCGAGCAGTGCCTGACGTCGGGCAACGAGTGCCTGGGCGACAACACTGATACGACGTATGCCGTCGGCCCCCTCGATGTGGCCACCGCGGACGGCACCCTCACCCTCGGGCCCGACGAGGCGTTCATCGTCTATGGGGTCAACCACGCGGCGACCGGAAAGGCCACGTACTCGAACATGAGTCTGTACTCCCAGGCTCGTCGCGCCGGGGTCATCGCCATCGCCGATGCACAAATGGAGGGCAGCGCCGACCGGTTTCTTCCGGACCACCCGGACCGGGATGCCTTGTGGGCCTATGAGATCCGCCGGGCCTGTGACGGGCGGCCGTATTGCGCCGAGCTCCCGACCTCGTTCCCCGGCGTCCCGATCGAGGAGAACATCTTCTTCATCTTCCGCGCCTATCTCCAGCCGGGCTCGACCGTGTCTCCAGGCCACGCCGAGATTCTCGCCGAGCGGGTCATCAAGGTGGCTTCAGGCGCACGGTGAAGCTCCCGAAACGGCGGACTCGTCCGCCGAAGGCAGAGCGCGAGGTGGGGAGTTGCAGCACAGCCCGTGCGCCCGCGAGTGTTGGGTTGTGTCGAGGGACGCGCTCTGCGATCTTCATCGCGTAGCGAGGCCGCCCGTGACCAGACGAGCGGAACAAAAAACGCAGACTCGGCGCGCTATCATGGACGCCGCGCTGCGACTGAGCGCAGAACGCGGGTTCTCGAGCGTGAGCCTGCGCCAGGTCGCAAAGGAGGCCGAGATCGCACCGACCTCGTTCTATCGACACTTCGACGACCTCGAGGACCTCGGCCTCGCGTTGGTCGACGAAGTCGGAGCCCACGACCAGCAACGCAAATCTGTTTCGGCTTCTCTTGGGCGAGGGCGCGGGCAACTCGCTCACGATGCGCAACGCCGACGAACGAGGGCGAAGTCTTGGTCGGGCGCTCGGACACGGCCGGACCCGTGGGCTTCGGCGGGCAAGACTCCGACTGCGGCCCCGACCACGCCATCTACTGCTTGGAGCAGTAGCTGCGAGCGGAGGCCGCACGCCGCTGAAGACT
>JBCCQM010000329.1:0-6671 GCA_039024335.1 Myxococcota bacterium | reverse complement strand
CGGCGACCGTCATGTCGTCGGCCCGCTTGCGCTCGGCGTGCAGGCTCTCCTCCATGTCGATGTCGCGGCCCAGGCCGTATCCACCGACCAAAAACAGCGCGATCGACACCAACAGGCTCACGTCGGACGTCATCAGGGTCGGGCGCAACCCGAACACCCCGGGGATGAGCGCGCCCACGATCCACACCGTCCCGGCTCCGGCGACGCCGTAGACCACCAGGCGCCCGAACGGCTCCGCAAACGTCCGCTGGGTCGACGTCTCACCCTGAAACAGGGCTCGCCAGGACACCGGCGCCAGCAAGAAGAACGTGGTGCACATGATCACCCCCAGCGGCGCAGCGAGGGGTTCGTACGAGTAGTGCCCTTGCGCCAGCACCAGCGGAACGGCGATGCCCAGGATGGGCACCAGGCGCCGCGGCGCGAGCAATGCGAGCAATGTGCTTCGCAGCAAGGAGCGTTGGGGCACCACGGGCTGCTAAAGCTTGCCTCGGGGCAGCGCAAAAGTCCCGACCCCACACGGCCTCACTTCGCCCACCTGCTCGGGGTCGCAGTCGACTGGTCGCCACCGCGGTGCGAACGGCGTCGCCGCGATTGCATCCAGGTTTGCAGCCGTTGTGCAGTCTTCTCCGCTACGGCATCCTGGTTCCGTACACGATGTCGGAGCGCGACGAAGCGCCCTCGGCGGGGTCGATGGCCGATGGTCTCTACTCCACGCTGCCGGGGGATACGGCCGAGGACGGCCACGATGGAGGCGGCCGAAGCGAAGAGGAACCGCTCTCCCGCGGTGCCCACGTTGGTCGCTACACCGTGCTCGACCGCATCGGTGCCGGCGGCATGGGTGTCGTGTACGCGGCGTTCGACCCTCAGCTCGACCGTCGCGTCGCGCTGAAGGTCATGCACGCCAACGGCAGCTCGACGGTCGACTCGGGCGGCCGGGCACGGCTGCTTCGCGAAGCGCAGGCCATGGCCAAGCTCTCGCACCCCAACGTCATCACCGTCCACGACGTCGGCACGTTCGACGACCGCGTGTTCGTGGCAATGGAGTTCATCGAGGGCGCGACGCTGCGCGACTGGTTCGACAGCGAGCGACGCTGGTCCGAGATCGTCGACGCATTCGTGAGCGCCGGGCGAGGTCTGGCTGCCGCCCACGCGGCGGGGCTCGTCCACCGCGACTTCAAGCCCGACAACGTGCTCATCGGCAACGACGGGCGCGTCCTCGTGATGGACTTCGGCCTTGCGCGGCAGGCCGCTCCACACACCGGACCCATCGCCAAGCGTTTGCAGGAGGTCCGCCCCGAAGAGTCGGCCACCTCGTCGCAGTCCACGACCGAGACGCGTGACCTCAGCCTCACGCGAACCGGCGCCATGTTGGGCACGCCCGCGTACATGTCTCCCGAGCAGCACCGCGGGGAGTCGATCGGCCCGCACGCGGATCAGTTCAGCTTCTGCGTCGCGCTGTACGAGGGCCTGTATCGAGAGCGCCCGTTCGAAGGCGCCAGCATGGCCTCGCTGGCGATCAACGTCCTCGATGGTCACGTTCGGTCGGCGCCGAGAGACAACAGGATTCCCACGTGGCTGCGCAACGTCGTGCTCCGCGGCCTCTCGGTCGACCCCGAAGACCGGCACCCCTCCATGGATGCGCTGCTCGCCGAGCTGCAGCGCGACCCTCCACAGGCGCGGCGTCCGTGGCTCGTTGCGGGCATCGCCGTCGGCCTGGCGGGGGTGATCACGGTCGCCTACGTCAGCACGCGCTCGAATCGGGTCGAAGCCTGCAAGACCTCCGCGCAGTCGATTCACGAGGTGTGGTCTCCGGCGCGCAAGCAGGCCCTGGGGAAGCGGTTCGAGACGCTGCCCGAGGCCTACGCGACCGCGACGTGGGTCTCGATGTCCCGCAGTCTCGATCGCTACGCCGACGCCTGGGCTTCCGTCTACGACGTACGCTGCACCGCCGACGCCCTCGCGCGACAGCGGCGACGCCCCGCCCACGACGACCCGGGACTGCTGTGCCTTGATGACGCGCGCACCGACCTCGACCGGCTGCTCAGGCTGGTCGAGTCCGACGCCGGCCTGCCCCGCTCCGTCGCCGGCGGGGTCGAGGCGGTGCAGACCCTGCCCCCACCCGCGCAGTGCACCACGCTACGGCGCAACGACCCCGCCGACGAACGACTGCGCGCGGACGAGTCACGACGCGCCGAGCTCGACGACGTTCACGACGCGCTCGCCGATGGCCGCGTGAAGGTTGGCCTGGGCTGGGCCGAGGCCGCCGAAGACGCGCTCGCCCGCGCCCAGGCCCGCGCCTCTGCGGCCGATGCCCCGCGCCTGCAGGCCGAGGCGCTCCTGCTTTCGGCACAGGCGCGGCTGCAGCAAGGCGATGCAAGCCACGCGGAGGACGAGCTTCGCGACGCCATCTTACTGGCCGCCGAATCGGGTCGCACCGACGTCGAGGCCGCCGCGTGGATCCTGACGATGGACATCGTCGCCCTGCGGCAGGGTCTGTACGACGAGGGGCAGCGGGTCTCCCTGGGCGCGCAGGCGGCCATCGCTCGCGCCGGTGACGACCCGCTCGCGCAAGCGCGGCTGCTGACCGGGCTGGGGTCCACCGCGCTGGCCCAGGGCTCCTACGACAGCGCGCTCGCGCAGTTCGAGCGTGCCCTGCAAATTCAATCCGAGCAGCTGCCCGCCTCCGACGTGCGCCTCGCCGACACACACTCGAGGATCGGCGCCGCGCTCGAAGGCGCCGGCCGCTTCGCCCGCGCGGCCGAGCACCACAAGTCGAGTCTGTCGATCCGCGAGCAGGTGCTGGGCGCCTCGCACCCCGAGGTCGCGCGAACGCTGCTGCGGCTGGCCTCGTCGCTGCAGGGGTACGCGCGGCTCGAGGCCGTGGAGGGCACCCTCGTCCGGGCACGCATGCTGCTCGACCCCGAAGGCACCGTCGCCCTCGCCGACCTGCCCGAGCCCGTCGAGCGGCCCACGCTGGAAGCCGAGGCCCTCCGCGACGTCACCGACCCCGTCGACCTCGCCCGCTGTCTGGACCAGCTGGGGCTGCTTCGACGGGCCAAGGAGGAGTTCGGGCAAGCCGCCAAGCTGCACGCCCGCGCCGTCGCGATCCTCGAGACCACGCTGGGGCCGGTCAACCGCGACGTGGGCTACGCCCGCGTGAACCTGGGGTTGGCGCTCGCCGATCAGCGCCGCCACGCCGAGGCGCTGCCGCACCTTCGCGGCGGCCTCGACGTGTGGACCAAGGCGCTGCCCCCTGGTCACACCGACCTCGGCTTTGCACACCTCAACCTGGCGAACTCGCTATGGGCCACCGGCCAGGCGGAGTCCGCCCGCGAGCACTATGCGCTGGCGAAAGGCGTCTGGGAGACCGCGCTGGGCGAGGACCATCCGCACTTGGGCTACGCGCTCACGGGGCTGGGACGCGCCCTGCTCGAGACCGGGGACCCGGACCAGGCCCTGCCCTACCTCGAGCGGGCCTACGAGCTGCGTGACCACGAGGATGAAGACGAGCTCAACATCGCCGAGGTCAGCCTGCTGCTCGGGCGAGCGCAATATCTCACCGGCCGCGACCAGGCACGCGCGCTGGAGCTCATTCAGGTCGCGCGAGACATGATCGGCGCCTACGAGCCCACCGACGACGCGGGCTTGCTCCGCGTGCTCACCGGCGGCGAACACGAGCGATTTACCGACCAGCTCGTCCCCGCCGGCCTCGGCGTGAACAACCGCTACCGCCCGGGCTGACGTCGGTCAGTTTGGCCCGACGTACGTCAGTTCGGCCCGACGTACGTCAGTTGGGAAAGATCAGCAGCTGGTACTCGCCACCGGGGCCTTCGAACGCGTCGATGGCGATGAAGAGCTCTTCCCCCTCGGCCACGTCCAGCGTCAACGCCGAGGTGAAGCCAGCACCATCGTCGTCACACGCGATTTCCGTCGCACACCCGTCGGTATACACGGAGAGGATCGTGTCGAACGCCGACCCCTGGGTCGTGATCAAGTACGAGCCCGAGAACGGCGCGGTCCAGCTATAGACCACGTCCGGCCCAACCCCACCGTTGCCACACGATGGGGAGACCGAGTTGCCGTCGTCACCGTCGAGGAAGTCGGCCAAGATGACCTCGGGGTCGGGCGGCAGGACTTCGTCTGGGCAGCCGCCGGCTGGGGCCACCTCGAGCTGATAGCTGCCGACCTCGTTGAAGCCGTCCACCACCACCGTGATGGTCTCGCCGCCGGACATCGGAACCGCGATCTCCGAGAAGGTCGTGCCATCGACGTCGTCATTGCACGCCAGCTCCGGCTGACCGCACGCAGGGCCCAGCGCGTACAGCACCGTGTCGAAGTTGGAGCCCGCGGTGCGGAACACGAACGTGCCGTCGAACGGGGCCGTGAACGCGTGGGTCGCCTCAGCGCTGACGGCCCCCACGCACGAGGGCTGGTAGCGACTCTCTGCGCTCTCGATCGACGCCGAGTACACCAGCGGAAGGTCCTGGCTCAGCGTCACGTCGATGCAGTCGATGGGTGGCTCGGGCACGTCGTCGTCGTCGGGCGGCTCCGGGCCGTCGTCCTCGGGCGGCTCCGGAACGTCGTCGTCTTCGGGCGGCTCGGTCCCGTCGTCTTCGGGCGGCTCCGGGCCGTCGTCCTCGGGCGGCTCCGGAACGTCGTCGTCGCCCCGGATCCCGTCGTCGAGGATGGCGCGGTCCGTACACCCCACAGTGTTGCAAAACACCACGCTCAGGGCGGCGAGTCCGATCGTGCGACGCATACGCGGGCAGAGTACCAGCCACCCCAACCGTGCTTCGACGACGGCGCGAACCGATCGATGCAGCCGCGGCGCACGAAATGGTTCCCTCCGTGTGCCGGGTCGCACCGGCACCCGCTTCGACATTGCGCCCCCCACGGCGTGGCCCCTACGCTGCCTCCGTGTCCACCGCCATCGCCACCGCCGCCCTGCTCTTCGCCTGGACGCCGTCCCCGACCGCGACCGCCGTCGCAACCTCGATGCGGTTCGCCCAGCCCGAGGCAGACCCCAGCTGGGGAGACGACGCGGAGCCTGCGGAGGAAGAGGCACCGGCGCCGACCGAAGAAGTCGCGCCCGAAGATGCCAACACCGACATCGTCCAGGCGGCGGAGCCGCTCGAGTCCACCTACCCCGTGCAGCCGACCGAGCCGCTGGCAGCAGCCCCGAAGGAGATCGAAATCCCGAAGAAGCAGGGCATCGGGCTCATGGCCACCGCCGGGGGCCTGGGCGCGATTGGCATCGGCGTGATGAGCTGGCGAATGGCCCGGATCAAGCGCCTCTGCGTCGCCGACGACGTCGACGTGACGACGGTTTCGGAGGACACCATCGGCGACGTCACGGGAGCCGCCGCCGACTGCTTCGTCTCCGGCGTACTCGGCAACGCCGGGCTATGGACCCTGCAGGCCCTGCCCAACGCCACCAACTGGGGCATCGCCCCCGCGGCCGGCATCGTGCGGGCCAAGTACGACGCCGCGCGCTCCGTGAAGAACGGCGACGTCCAGCGCAAGCCGGGCGTGTTCATCGGAACCGGCGCCGCACTCCTCGGTGCCGGCGCCATCGGCCGCATCATCGTGGCCGTCACCCGGCTCCGCTCGCTCAACCCCACCCAAGGCATCGCCGCCGGCTGCCTCGACGGCCTCGAGACCCAGGTCGATGAGTTCTTCGACTGCTACGCCAACCGCAACGTCCTGCTCTACGGCATGCACCAGCTCTCCTCCTCCGCCATCGCAGCCGGCGGAGGCCTGCTCGCCTACGGCGTCGTCTACAAGCGCGAGCGCGCCAACCTCGAAAAGCTACAAGGCGACACCGCCGCCAAGCTCGAGCTCCACGTCACCCCCCAGCTCTCCCTGGACTACACCGGCGTCACCGCCCAGCTCCGGTTCTAGCGGCAGCGCGAACCAAGGTCTCGGAGAGGACCGCCATCGCGCCCCTCTCCGAGGTTCATCAGCCGGCGTCCGTCGGGATGCTGGCGTTGTCTTGATTGGGATTGGATTGCATGTGGACCTCGTGAATGGACGGGCGGGCATCGCCCCCAGGAGGGCCCCCGAAGGGAACACCGCGCGTGCGGCCGGTGGAGACAACACCGAGAACCCGCTTCGGTAAAGGCGCAACGATTTGTCGCGCAGGGTGTACGCACCGCGTTGTGCGACGCGCCTACGCCCCGGCGGGCCCTCCCCCGCTCTGGTGGCGTAGTGGGTGAGGTGTAGCAGCGGTCATCGGAGCGTCAAGGACCGCGTGGTCGCCTTCGCTCCCCTTCACCGAGCTGGCCATCCTCCGCCGCGAAGATGCTCCGAGGAGAGTTGTGACGGCGCGGAGCGGCGCGGGTCCGACTCGGGCGGCTCACCTGCGGGCAAGGAGGCCTCGGCCGAATCAGTGGCACTTGTCACGAGTCCGCCCGCAAGACGGTTGACTCCGGGTAAGAACGCGGGGTTCGGCGAGTCCGACGCGTGCGCCCCGAGCCTACTCGATGCTCACCTTCTTGATTCGCGTTCCTACCGGGAGCCCTCTCGTTCTGGCCAAGAGCTGCGCAGAGATCGACCAGCAAACCGACATGTCTTCCATCTGGAGGTTCGACACCTCGTCTTCGCCCCCAAGGTACAGCGGCTTCTCATACCCAACGCACTGGCCGTACGCAGGAGCCTCGCCCCCCGCAGCG
>JBCCQM010000328.1:0-6714 GCA_039024335.1 Myxococcota bacterium | reverse complement strand
GGCAACCTTCCCGCAGCCGCCGAGCGCTGGCAGACGGCCGCCGACATCGTGAAAGAGGCCGCAGGCCCCGACCATCCCATGCGCGGCAGCCTCCTGAGCGACCTGGGCGGCCTGACGGCGCTGGGCCTCGAGAACCCCGACGAAGGCGAGCCGCTGATGCTCGAGGGACTCGCGATCCTGGAGAAGACCCACGGGCCCAAGGCGCCGGAGCTGGTCGAGGTGCTGATGGACCTGGCGAAGACGAAGCTGATGCTCGGCGACCCTGCTGCAGCCGAGCCATACGCAACGCGCGCGCTGGCCATCGTCGATGAGGCCTTTGAAGGCAAGCATCCACGGCGGGCGGACCCCCGCATGCCCATGGCGGACATCTTCGCGGCGACGGGACGCTTCGAACAGGCGCAAGCGCTGCTCAACGAGGCGCTCGAGATCCTCGACGATCCGAAGACGCACCCGATGCAGCGGGCCGACGTTCAGTTCGCCCTGGCGCGGGCGCTGGCGCCCACCGACGCCGACGCTGCCGGAGCCATGGCGGACGCCGCCATCGCCGGCATCGCGGACTTCGAGCCGGGTAAGCCGCTGCGCGATGCAATTGAAGGCTGGCGCGGAGCCGTGCTGAACGGCGGCGAGCACCCGCCAACCTGAGCCCAGCCGCCCCCGACGCCCGCATCGCGCGGGCGTCTCCTCTTCGAACGGGGGCTCGTTTGAAAGCACCGTCGAAGGGCGACTCAGCTGCCGCGCGCTGCCAGCCGGTCACGGACCTGGACGGCCCAGTGCTCGAAGTCGCTGACCGTGTTCTCCAGCGTGGAGGCGTTCTCGGCGAGCTTCTCCATCGCAACCTGCAGGGCCTCTCGCGCCCGACGCAGGCGCGATTTGACGGTGCCCTGGGGGATGTCGAGCACGGTCGCGAGTTCGGCCGTCGTCAGCCCCTCCCAGTAGTGCAGCTCGATTGCCAGCTGCAGGTCGAGCGGGATCTGGCCCAGGGCCGACAGCAGCAGGCGCTCTTCCTCGCGGCGGACCATGGCCGCCCGCATCGAGCTGCCCAGCTCCGCGATGCTCATGCTGCCCAGCGGCTGCGAACGTGCCTTGGAGGTTCGGCGCTTGCGAAAGAAGCCGAACAGCTCGTGACGGGCTACCGTGAGCAGGAAGGTGCGGAACGACGCCTCGCGCCGGAACTTGTCGCGGCTCTCGATGCAGGCCAGGAAGCTGCGCTGGATCAGGTCGTCGACCTCGAGGTCGTCGCCAATCTTGCTGCTGAAGAACCGATAAAGCGTGTCGAAATGACGCAGAAGCAACGTATTGCCCGCTTCTCGGTCGCCCAGACCCCATCGGTCCAGCAACCCGAAGTCATCCACGTCCACGTCGGAAAACTAGCATACCGAGACGACGCGGACGACCACGGGCGCGGTTGTAATTAGGTCCCTAGGGGCCACCCTGCCAACAAGGCCCGAAGCGCAACGCCGCGGTGGGACCGCGTCGCTTTCTCGTCGCGCGAGAGCTCCGCGACGGTGGTGTCCGCGTCGAGCAGCCACGCATGCGGGTCGTAGCCGAATCCACCTTCACCCCGAGAGCTTGTGCGCACAACGACGTCCCACCGGCCCTCGAAGGTGTGCAGGTCACGGCCGCCGAACGCGGCCCCGTCCACGCGGCACAGCGCCAGGATGCAGGCGTAGTGCGCGGCGCTCGAGGTCAGATCGCGCGCCTGCAGCTCCGCGACCAGCTTCTCGTTGTTCGACGCGTCGGTGGCGGCAGGTCCGGAGAAGCGGGCGCTGTACACCCCCGGCGCGCCTTCGAGGGCCTCCACCGCCAGGCCGGAATCGTCGGCGAGCACGAGCGTGTCTCCAGCTTCTCCGCGTGCGCGCAGGTAGTCCGCGATCCCCTGAGCCTTCAGCGCAGCGTTTCCGACGAACGTGTCCGCCGTCTCAGGCACCTCCGGCGCGTCGGGGAACGACGAGAGCCCGAGGACTTCAACCGCCTGCGGCGCGGCCTGGAGCATGGCGGCCAGCTCGACCACCTTGTGACGGTTGCCCGACGCAACGACCAACCGCACGCTCATGCCTGCCCCTCCACGGCCTTGGCCTGGTGCTCGAAGAGCGTCGTGATGCCGCCCTCGGCGAGGTCCAGCATCGCGTTGAGCTCGGCCCTCGAGAACGTCTGCTTTTCGGCGGTGCCCTGCACCTCGACGAGCCCCCCAGAGCGAAGCTGAACGACGTTGAGGTCGACGGCGGCCGCGCTGTCCTCGACGTACGGGAGGTCGAGCATCGGCACGAGCGCGCCCTCGTGGGGAATGATGCCCACGCTGACTGCCGCGACGGGGGAGACGATCGGCGAGGCCTTGAGCCGCCCCTGCGCGAGCAGCTGGTCGACGGCGAGCTGCAGCGCCACGTACGCGCCCGTAATCGAGGCCGTCCGCGTCCCGCCATCGGCATCGATCACGTCGCAGTCGCAGACGATCGACAAGGGGCCCTCATCGTCGACGAGCGCCTCCAGGTCCACGGCGGCCCGAAGGGAGCGCCCGATCAGCCGCATGATCTCCTTGCCGCGCCCACCAGGATCTCGGCGCCCGCGCGGATGCGTGGCCCCCGGGAGCATCGAGTACTGCGCAGTCACCCAGCCGCCGGACCGTAGCCAGCCCGGAGCCTTGGACTCGAGGCTGGCGGTGCAGATGACCCGGGTATTGCCGGTCTCGATGAGCGCTGACCCGAGCGCGTTCCGGGTAAAGCCCGGGTGGATCGTGCAGGGTCGAAGTTGGTCGAAGGCCCGTCCGTCGTGGCGCATGTCGCCCGCACCGTAGCAGCCTGCGCTCGTGCCCGAAGGGGCCCGGGTCGAAGAACCGGTTGAACCAAAAGAAAAGGCGCCCTGCCGCAGCAGAGCGCCCGTCTTCGAAGAAAAGACTTCGAAGGGAGAAGGCCTACTTGGCTTCTTCCTTCTTCTCGTCTTTCTTCTCGTCTTTCTTGTCGTCCTTCTTCTCGTCTTTCTTGGCGTCTTCCTTCTTGGCGTCTTCCTTCTTGTCATCACAAGCGGGCGCGGTGAAGGCGAAAGCGGTGAGGGACGCGGCGACAATGAGTTTGCTGAGTTTCATCTTGTTGACTCCGTGGTTTTGAACGTTCGTTCGAAAGTTGGTCTTTGGCAGTGATGCCTGGGGTAGATGCGAGCGGCCCTGCAGGGCCGTGCGTCCGTTGGGACGCGTACGATAGTGCATCAAGGTTCAAAAAACGAATCTAGTACCGCGCAGAGGCAGGGGATCTTCCCGAAGGCCGGATGCGCTGCGCTGATGTTCTGCGCGCACTTCGCAACTGCGCAGGGCGATCAGTCGTAGGTGCAGCCCCAGTTCTTGCTGGTCTTCTTGACCGCGTCCAAGGCGGCCGTGCAGGCCTGCTGCAGCGAATCCTTCTCCGGACCCTTCGCCTGGTTCTGCCAGCGCTCCACGGTCTTGGCGAGGCCGTCTTCGTAGGCCTTCTTGCGGGCTTCTGGGGCGTGCTCGGCGATGCACTTGGCGTACTTCGCGACGTACTCGTCGCAGACGTCGACGCCGACCTTGGCATCCCCTGCGGGTTCCGCGTCGGCGGGCTCTGCGGCGTCCGCGCTTTCCGCGGTCTCGGGCTTTGCTGGCTCCCCAGGCCCGTTCTTGGCCGCTTCCGGCGCTTTTGCCTCCGCCTTCGCGTCCGCGGCGGGCTCTGCCTTCGCATCTGCTTTGACCTCTGCCTTGTCCGCCGCTGCCGGGTCCGGCTTGTCGTCGCACCCGGCGATGCACAGGGCGGTGGCGGTCAGGGCTCCGAGCAGGACGGTGGGCATGCGCATCATCGAGGTCACGGTCTCCAGCTGGGGCGAACGGTACTCCAAGCCGCCGGCGAGGTTCAACGTGTCGACCCACCGCGACGATCTGCCGGCGGCCCCCTGCATCCCACACCGCCCAGATCCGGGCTGCGCGCTGCAGCAGCCGTGCCTGCGCCGAAAAGTGGGATTCCTCAATCCTCTCGCGGGTCACCGATCGCCGGCCCTGCCCCTATCCTGCCCGCGATGACCCAGCTCTCCGACGCTCATCTCCGTCCCGTGTTCCAGCCCGAAGAGGACGGCCCCGTTCGCGCGCTCGTCGTGGCCGGCGCCTGTGGAAACGTCGGATTCGGCAAGCTCGGCCAGTTCGCGCGCCTGCTCGCGCCCAAGGGCATCCCGGTCGTTGCGCTGGATCTCTCCGACAAGGTCCAGGGCGTGAAGGAGCAGCTCACGAAGGCCTACGGGGGCCGCTTCGACCAGGAGACCGTCGACACGATCCTCGGCGGCATCACCATCGTTCAAGGTGGCATCGACGACCTGCCCGCCGAGCTGAAGGTCGGCTTCGTATTCGAAGCGATCCCCGAGCGCCTCGACATCAAGCACCCCTTCTACCGCGCGATTCGGGCCCGCGATCCCGAGGCGTTCATCTTCTCGGCCACCAGCGGCTTCCCCAGCACCATGCTCTTCGAAGGCCTCGAGGGTGCCGAGCGATGCGGCGTGATGCACCCGTTCTTCCCTCACCTGACCAACAAGCTGTGGGAAGTCCCGATGAAGGGCGCCGTCTCCGGCAAAGACGAGCTCAAGACGATCAAGAAGTTCCTCGGTGGCCTGGGCATGAACCTCATCCCCACGGCGGACGTGCCCTCGTTCGCGGCGGACCGCCTCTTCTGCGGAATGATGCTCGAAGCGGTTCGCATCCACGACGACCTCGGCCTCAGCCCCGCCGAGGTCGACGACGTGTGCAAGAAGACGCTCGGCACCTCGCCGTTCTTCGTTCACAACCTCATTCCCGGCGCCAACTACCTCTCGGCGCACTGCATGGAGCTGATGCAAGGCGAGGTCGACAGCTCGCTGTTCGCCATCCCCGAGGTCTGGAAGCCGTACGTCGAGGACGCGCACAAGCAGTGGCCCTACGAGCGCGGCCAGAAGTGCCCGCCGGAGAAGTTCGAGGCCGCCCGCAACCGCATGCTCGGCATGCTGATCAGCCTCACCGCCTACATGCTCGAGCACGAGATCGCGACGCTGGACGCGATCAACTTCCTCTCCGAGAACGCGCTGGCCTTCCGCGAAGGCCTGCCCGCGCTGATCCAGAACCTCGGCTTCGAGCAGTCCAAGACCATCGCCGCGAACTTCCTCGCCGAGCAGAAGATCACCAAGGCCGACGAAGTCGCACCGCTGGGCGTGCTGGCCGAGGGCAGCAAGGCTGCGTGGTGGAACGCGTACGTGCACACCTCGGTGCACGACGGCGTCGGACTGCTCTCGATCAAGAAGGCGACCGTCAGCCACACGTTCGTCGCCGAGCTCGATCGGGCCATCGAGGCGCTGAACGCCGACGAGACCGTCAAAGCCATCGTCATCGCCCCCGACGGCAACTTCAGCCGCGAGTTCGGCCATGGCGCCAGCCTGCTGGACTTCGTCCCGGTGCTCGGCAAAGAGGACAAGGCGCTGGCGCTCGTCGACGGCTGGAAGGCTACGATGAACAAGCTGCGCGCTGGCAAGCCCACCGTCGCCGCCCTCGTCGGGCGCGTCCTGGGCGGCTCGCTGGAGTTCGCGCTGAGCTGCCACGCACGCATCGCCGGCCAGGGCGCCCGGCTGCAGTTCCCGGAGACCACCGTGGGCGTCATCCCCGGGCTGGGCGGCTGCCACAACGCGCACCGCTTCAGCTCGGCCGAGCACTACGGCCGCCTCAACGAGATTCTCCTGACCGGCCACGGGTTCAAGGCCGACGAGGCCCAGGCGATGGGCATCGTGTCCGACGTCGTGCCGATCCCCGCGCTGCCCGGCGCCAGCATGAAGCTCGCGGCCGCGCTCGCCTCGGGCGACGTTCCGATGCCGACCTTCCGCGACGAGCCGGCCATGCTCACCGTCGACCGCAACGTCGCCACGACCAACGAAGCCGGCGTGCCGCTCGACGCCGACCTGCGGACCCTGCTGGCCGACACCATCGAGCAGGCCAACGCCCTGCCCTACGCCGACGGCTCAGCGCTCGAGGGCAAGAACGCGGCCAAGAGCCTCGCCATGAGCAGCAGCGCCATCGGCGTGAAAGCCATGATGCGCGGCAAGCCGGCCCAGTTTGAAAACCCGCTGGGCTAGTCGAACCGGTTCAGGCAGCGGCGGCGGTGCTTCGGCACGCCGCCGCTTTTTTGCGTCCCACGATGGGGGGCAGGTTTCTGCCGTGCGAAAGAAACAACAACGGTCGACCCGGGCTCAGTGTTCCCGAGGTGACCAACTTTCTTCAGTTCTACCAACAAGGTGGGGTGTTCATGCACCTCATCACTCTGTTCACACTCGCCGCCACGGTGCTGATCGCGATGCAGGGGCTTGGCCTGCGAGACCTCGCCCGGGCGACCCTGCAAGGAACGCAGCCGCCCGCCTCCGCGACCGACGGCCTGACGCGGGGCCTGATGGTCGCCGCGGTCCTCATCGGCGTGCTTGGGACGATGTTCGGGCTGATGGAGATCGCGGGCGCGCTGCAAACCGTGCCCGAGGCTGCACGGGGCAACGCGCTGCTGCGAGCGCTCCCCATCGCCCTGACCACGATGACGTGGAGCCTCATGTGCATCATCCCGCTCGTCCTCGCCCGCGCGGCGCTGCACAGCGCGGAGGTCCGTCTGCGCCGGCTCCGGCCGGCCTAGCTCTAACGCGCCGCACGACCCCTCGGCGAACTAACCAACTAAACGCGGGCTGGCCGGTGCGGGCCTGCCCTCTCCTCGTTTCCTCTGC
>JBCCQM010000327.1:0-6867 GCA_039024335.1 Myxococcota bacterium | reverse complement strand
GGCCATGCTCCCGCGCCTTCCTGGCGGGCTTGCCAGCGTCGGTGGGTCGTTGCGGCGTGCCTTGGCTAGCACTGTCGGCCGCATGGGTGGGTTGCTCGCGCTGTACCGGGCCTATCCGCAGACCGCCAGCCGCCGCGCGGGCTGAGTCCGCGCCGTCCAGCGGCTCGTCGGCGCGCCGCCGGCTTGAGGCGGGGTGGCATCCGGAAGCACGCTGCTGGCTACACCCAGTTCTACAACTTGGACCGGACGAGCTGACGCTCGACCTCATCCGGTCGGCGAAGCTGTGGTGAACTCGCCATCGCGCTGCGGCCCGAGCCGCCGCGACGCAACGAAGCGGTACTCCGGCTGCCGCGGTGAGGACTCACCTCGGACTGCGCGACCGCAAAGTCAGGTACCGCCCAGCTACTCCAACTGAGCCAGCAACCTCGATGCCCTCTCGTGCAGGTCTCGGTATGGCGATGTGTCGCACGAATGCGCCAGAGTCTTCTCGAGCCATGCCATGTACTCTCGGCCCCTCGTCGCCACCTCAGCGAAGAACTCCCGCTTGCACACGACTGCCTTCTTTGCGTCGTCACCATCTGTCGAAGTCAAGAGCCTCTCGCCATCTCCGACATGACAGATCGTGAGCTTCAACGGCTGGTCAGGGAAGTACGTCGAGAAACGCCGCGCAGACTGCAACTCTTCCACGCCCGCGATCAGATAGGCCCAGAGCTGATCAACGAGGTCCCACATGCTCGCGTCAAGGACCGCAACGCCGTCGCATTCAAGAACGATGGCCCCTTCGATGTATCGCCAATCCTCTGGAACAGACCGAAACACACGATAGTCAACGAGTTCGCCGTTGCGCCGCCTCATCAGCGTGGAGATTGCGACTGTCACAACGCTCTCACCGAGTCAGCGGGCACAGGCGCCCATATCTCCAGATCGGCCATCTACCTTGAGCTTAGCCCTCGAGCCCCACGCGGCGGTAGCCCTCGCCGCCCCCGGGTTCGCCGAGTCCACTCCACGCGTAGACGTAGATCCAGCCCAGGTCCACGCCGGTGGGCTCAACAGCGCCTTCCGACCGGAGGACCGCCGCCTTCACCGGGGAAACGCGCGCGATGTTCTGGACGAGGGCGACCACGCCGCGGAGGAACGCCACGCCCTCGCCGGTTGGCGCGACAGTGCCTCCCCACAAGCAGTCTGCGTGCTCTTCGGGGAGCCGGCACGCCCGGGAGATCTGACGAGGTGCGAAGCTCAACGCCCCCTCCCGCACGAGGCACCCCACCCGCTCGTCGAGACTCGGCAGCGTCAGCAACCATCGCGTCGCGTGCGGCTCCGGAGCCTCGCCCGGTCGAAACCGTTCCGCGGCTCCAGAAGCATCGAGCGCGGTCTCCAAGGATGCCTTCGAAGCACCGGACAAGAACGCCTCGAACATCGGACCGTACGTCCAGCTCGCCGGTGCACGCATGAAGTTGTCCTCGTCGGCCTCGCGCCAGGTGTCATCGAGTCTGCTGTCGAGGTTGAGCAACCACCGTTCCCCAGCGACCCCGGTGGAGAGAATCTGCGCCCGCACGGACCGAACCGCGGATTCGATGGCGCCATACAACGCGTCCGCACCGCATTGAGCGACCGTACGACCATCACAGCGCACCTCGATGCTGTTTCCGTCGCGACGGAACGACACCGGGCTGCATGCGTTGTTCTCATCCCCTCGAGACTCCCACCGCGCGAACCCGGACTCGGAGCGGTCCTCCGCGAGTTCGGCCTGCACGTCCGCGAGCGCCTCGAGCCACCCCTCCACGTCGAGTTCGACGTGTTGCTGTCGTGCAACCCATCCCGCGACGTCGAATGAACCGACGTGGAAGGTGACCGAAGCCGAGAGCTGGGAGAGCTCGGTCATGGCCTCCACCTCTCTCCGTACTTCGACCAGGTCGGAGACGTGGAGGTCTGAAAAGGCAACCGTGACGGGGTCCATCACTCCGGGTCAGCAGCCGTACATGGCGTCGTACGCGGTGCAGGCGTCCTCGGCCCCCATGTCCACGCGTAGGTACACGTCCACGGCGTCGTTGCTGCTGTCGGGGCAGTTGTGGTTGTCGATCTCGAAGGTGTCGGCATCGACGACGCAGCAGCCTGGCAGGTTGTCGATGGGGGCGTTGGCGGGTTCGGTGCCGGCGGGCAGTCGAAGGTTGGGTTGCCGCCCTGCTGGCAGTCGAGGAAGACGCAGACGCGGCCGGTCTCGGGCAGGGTGAAGGCGAAGTTGGGGTCGAGCGAGCCGAGCAGGGAGTCAGAACAGGTGTAGCGCCACCAGTCGACGTCGGTGTCGCCGTCGAGCTGGCTCGCGAACATGGCGGGGTCGTCGTCGTCGGAGAAGTCGCCGAGGTTGCCCGGCTCGAAGGGATCACCGTTGGGCTCGTCCTTCTGCATGCCGCATGCGGTCGCTTCGCAGATGCCTGCGCGTGAGCAGAGCGTGCCGGCTTCGCACTCGGGGTCCGAGGTCTCGTCACAGGCGCAGCCCATGAGGCCGGCGGGGCAGTCGGCGCCCGTGGACGTATCGCCTTCGCCAGCGCCGGTGCTCGAGCTTCCACCCGTCGAGCTGCTGTCGTCCGCGGCGGTGGTGGTGCTGGTGCTGGTCGTCGACGTGCTGGTCGACGTCGTCGATGAGGTGGTGGTCGACGTCGACGGACCGGCGGTCATGGTCGTGGGGTCGGCCTCGGAGGCGGCGGTGTCCGTCTCGTCGTTTTCGATCGGGTCGGAGCCCCCGGCACATCCGGCGAGCGAGCAAAGCAGGGCGGCAGCAGTCCAGCGAAGCAAGGTCATGGCAAGTCCAGCGCGCAGCCTACCCTTCGCACGGGGCCTTCGCGCGGGGCCTCCGCGTCGGTCCGTTGGGGGCGACCGCTCACGAAGCCCGAATCGGGTCGGGGCCTCGGATTCCTCGCAATTCTGCCCGCTGCGCAAGCATTGCGGTCGTTCTGGGCGCGAACTCCGCTTGCTCGCCGCGCTCGTGCCTTCACACTCCGGCCAACTGCCTCCACCATCGGAGGACCCCGTTGGAGCACCGATGAAGCGCGTCGCCCAGGCACTGCTGCCCCTGATCATCCTCGCCGCCGGCGTCGGCACGGCGATGACCTTTGCCGCGACCGGGCCTCAGGCCGCCCCCAAAGAGCAGGAGGAGGCGCTCACGTTCGTGCAGGTCGTCGACGCGTCGGCGCAGACGTACACGCCCACGCTGCGGGCGATGGGCATCGTGCAGGCCGAACGCTCGGTCGCGCTGGCGCCCGAGGTCGCCGGTCGCGTCAAGGAGCAGAACGCGGCGCTGGTACCCGGCGGGCTGCTTGCCCAGGGCGAGCCGCTGCTCCGCGTCGACGCGCGCGACTACTCCGACGCGCTCGCGATGACCAAGGCCGAGCTTGCCGCGGCCCAGCTTCGGGTGCGCGAGGAGAACACGCTGCGCCAGGTCGCCGAGCACGAGTGGCGCAACCGCCCCGACGGCTTCAGCGACGAGACGCTGGCCTTTGCCCTCCGCGAGCCGCACCTCGACGTGGCCAAGGCGCAGGTCAAGTCCGCCCGCACGCGCATCGCCAAGGCCAAGCGCGACCTCGGCCGCACCCTGCTGCGCGCGCCGTTCGATGCGGTCGTGCTGACCGAGTCGGTCGACGTGGGCCAGAGCGTCAGCCCGGCGGTGCCCGTGGTCACGCTTGCGGGCACGGGCCGCTTTCGCGTTGCGGTGTCGCTGCCGGTCGCCCAGCTTCAGCAGCTGCGCATCCCCGGCGTGAATGCAGCCGCCGAGGCCGGCTCGCCCGCCAAGGTGTTCAACGAAGCCACGGGCACGAACGATGCGTTCGACGGCGCCGTACTTCGGCTCGAGAGCGCGGTCGACCAGCGCGGCCGCATGGCGCAGATCCACATCGCCGTCGACGACCCCATGTCGCTCGAGCGCCCCGAAGCCGAGCGCACGCTGCCGCTGCTCATCGGCACCTCGGTGCGCGTGGAGCTGCAGGGCACGCCGCTCTCCGACGTGATCGTGCTGCCTCGCACCGCCCAGCAAGAGGACGGCAGCGTGTGGGTGCTCGACGGCAACGACGCGCTGCAGAAGCGCACCATCGAGGTCGCCTGGCGCGACGCCGGCACGCTGGTCGTACGCGACGGCGTGAACACGGGCGACCGCGTCGTCACCACCCGGCTCCCTCTGGCCACCGAGGGCCTTCGCGTGTCGCTGGGTGAAGCGCCGACCGAAGGTGCGGGCGAATGAGCGAGCGCGGAGGCACCATTCGCTGGTTCGCCAGCAACCCGGTCGCGGCCAACCTGGTGATGCTGCTGCTGCTGGTCGGCGGCCTGTTCTCCACCTGCACCATCAAGCAGGAAGTCTTCCCCGAGTTCCGCCTCGGCATGGTGCGCGTGGTCGTGCCGTACCCCGGCGCCAGCCCCGAGGAGGTCGAAAAGGGCATCGTGCTCGCGGTCGAGGAGTCCGTACGCGGACTCGACGGGGTCGACCGCGTCACTGGTGCTGCGACCGAGGGCGCCGGCCACGTCTACGTCACGCTGGAGCTCGAGGCCGACTCCACCACCGTGCTGGCCGACGTCAAGAACGCGGTCGACCGCCTCACCTCGCTGCCGCAGGACGCCGAGCGCCCGATGGTCAGCCTGGTAAACAACAAGTTCGAGGTGACCTCGGTCATCCTGCACGGCGACGTCGACGTGCGACAGCTTCGGCTGCTCAGCGAGCAGGTGCGTGACGAGCTGGTCGCCGACCCGGGCATCACCACCGCCGAGCTGGTCGGCGCCCCCGCGCACCAGCTCAGCATCGAAATCCCGCAGGCCCAGTTGCGCACCCATGGCCTCACGCTCGAGCAGGTCGCGGCCAAGATCCGCGCCACCTCGGTGGAGCTGGCGGGCGGCTCGGTCAAGACCGAGGGCGGCGAGATCCTGCTGCGCACCGCCGAGCGCCGCTATGGCGCCGAGGCGTTCGAGTCGCTGCCGATCCTCACCGGCACCACGGGCACCGAGCTCACGCTGGGCCAGATCGCCGACGTCCGCGAGGTCTTCGAGGAGACCGACGAGTACGCGTACTGGGGCAACGAACCCGCGATGATGATCAAGGTGTTCCGGACCGGCAACCAGACCCCGCTGGAGGTCTCGGCCGTGGTCCAGATGCACCTGGACCGCCTCGCCACCGAGCTTCCGCCGGGCGTCAGCGTGAACACGTGGCTCGACTGGTCCGAGCTGTATCAGCAGCGCATCGACCTGCTGCTGCGCAACGCCGCCATCGGCCTGGTGCTGGTGCTGATCATCCTCGGCCTGTTCCTCGAGCTGCGGCTGGCCTTCTGGGTGACCATGGGCATCCCGGTCAGCTTCTTGGGCGCGGTGCTGTTCATGCCCACGCTCGACGTGACCGTGAACATGATCTCGCTGTTCGCGTTCATCGTGGTGCTGGGCATGGTCGTCGACGACGCGATCGTCGTGGGCGAGAACATCTACGAGCTGCGCCAGCGCGGCGTGCCCCCGCTCAAGGCGGCCATCAAGGGCGCGCAAGACGTGGGCACCCCGGTGTGCTTTGCGATCGCCACCTCGGTCGCGTCGTTCATGCCCATGGCGTTCGTGCCCGGCGTCAGCGGCAAGATGTACCGGGTCATCCCGGCGATCGTCGTCTCGGTCCTGCTGATCTCCTTGGTGGAGTCGCTGTGGGTCCTCCCGGCGCACCTGGCCGCGCTCAAAGACCCCAAGGCGACCGGTCTCTACGCCGCCGTGTACCGGCAGCAGCAAAAGGTCCGCCGCGGGCTGGAGCGGTTCATCGAAGGCATCTACGGGCCCACGCTCGGCACGGCCCTGCGGTGGCGCTACACCTCGTTCGCGATCGGCGTGGCGATGCTGTTCGCCGCCGGCGGCTTCGTCGCGGGCGGGCACATCCCGTTCCGCTTCATGCCCGACATCGCGGGCGACGTGACCATCGCCGACGTGCAGATGCCGTTCGGCACCCCGCGCGCCGAGACCGAGCGGGTGCGCCAACAGATGCTGCAGGTCGCCCAGGACATCCTCGACGAGAATGGCGAAGAGGGCATCGTGCGCGGCGTCTTCAGCCAGGTCGGCACGCCTCTGCCCGGGGACCCCGGCCAGGCCATGGTCCCCGTCACGGGCAGCCACCTCGCCAACGTGCAGGTGTTCTTCGTGGACGCGGGCGAGCGACGCCTGCAGAGCCAGGCGTTCCTCGACGAGTGGCGCAAGAGGCTGGGCAACATCGCAGGGGTCGAGAAGCTGTCGTTCAGCAGCGCGCTGGGTCCCTCTCCGGGTGCGCCGGTCAACGTCGAGCTGCAGCACGACGACATGGACGTGCTCGACGAAGCCTCGCAGGTGCTCGCCGAAAAGCTGCGCGCCTTCCCCGAGGTGTACGACGTCGACGACGGCTTCTCGCTGGGCAAGTCCCAGCTGCAGCTCACCATGACGCCCGAGGGCACCGGCCTGGGCCTCGCCACCGCCGACGTCGCGCGGCAGGTTCGCGCGTCGTTCTATGGCGCCGAAGCGCTGCGCCAGCAGGAGGGCCGCAACGAAGTCCGCGTGCTCGTGCGCCTGCCCGAGCGAGAGCGCCAAAGCGTCTACGACGTGGAGACGCTCATGCTGCGCACGCCCGCCGGCGGTGAAATCCCGCTTCAGGAGGCCGCCGACATCGACAGCGGCCGCTCTCGCCCCACCATCCTGCGCGCCGAGGGCCGCCGCATGGTGCCCGTCACCGCCAAGGTCCGCGCCGACACCAGCCCCGACGCCATCTTGGGCGCGCTCAAGACCGGCGCCTTGCCCGAGCTGCAAGAGCAGTTCCCCGGCCTCACCTACGATTTCGGTGGGGCCGCGCGCGAGCAGGCCAAGTCCATGGGCAGCCTCTCGCGGGGCGGCATG
>JBCCQM010000326.1:0-6910 GCA_039024335.1 Myxococcota bacterium | reverse complement strand
TCGGCAGCGGCCTCGGCCTTCTGTACCCGGCCTACTTCGGCGACGTCATCGATGCGGCGTTCAAAGACAAGGACGTCGCCAAGCTGACGGAGCACTCGCTCACGCTTGTGGGGATCTTCGCCCTGCAGGCGGTGTTCGTGTTCTTCCGCCACTACATGGTCAGCTGGGTGGGCGAGCGCGTCGTCGCAGACCTGCGCGTCGAGCTGTACCGGCACCTCGTCACGCTCTCGCAGAGCTTCTTCCACAAGAAGCGCACCGGAGAGCTGCTGTCTCGGCTCGCCGAGGACGTGGGCAAGGTTCATGGCACCGTCAGCTCCGACGTGTCGATGGCGGCCCGCAACTTCTTGTCGCTGGTCGGCGGGATCACGATCCTGCTGTTTACGAACTTCCAGCTCACGCTCGTGATGTTGGCGGTGGTGCCTCCGCTGGCGCTGGCGACCGTGTTCTTCGGGCGAAAGATCCGCAGCCTCGCGCGACGAGCTCAAGACGAGCTGGCGAGCGCGAACGCGGAGCTGCAAGAGGGCATCGCGGGCATCGAGACGGTCCAGGCCTTCACCCGCGAGGACTTCGAGGTGCAGCGGTACGGCGCGTCGATCGGGCGTAGCTTCGACCTGTTCATCAAGCGCGTACTGGCCGGCTCGTGGTTCATGAGCAGCACCAGCTTTCTCGCGTTCTCGGCCATCGCGGGCATCTTCTATTTGGGCGGCAAGATGGTCGCCACCGACACCATCTCGCCGGGCGACCTCACCGAGTTCATGCTCTACACGATGATGGTCGCGGCTGCCGTCGGGGCCATGGCCGGCATTTGGGCGAGCCTTCAGGCCGCGCTGGGAGCGACGGCGCGGATCTTCGAGATCCTCGACACGCGTTCGGAGCTGACCGAGCCCGAGCAGCCGACTCCGCTGGCGAGCATCGAGGGCACGGTCCGGTTCGACGCCGTCACGTTCTCCTACGACGACCGCGACGCGACGGTGCTGCACGACGTGAACCTCACCGTCGACCCGGGCACCACGTGTGCGCTGGTTGGGGGCAGCGGCTCGGGCAAGACCACCGTCGCACGCCTGCTTCAGCGGATGTACGACCCGCAAGAGGGCAGCGTGTCGATCGACGGGATCAACCTTCGCGACGTCTCGCTCAGCGAGCTGCGCGGCTCGATGGCGGTGGTCTCGCAGGAGCCGGTCCTGTTCTCGGGGACGATTCGCGAGAACGTTCGCTACGGCAACCTCACGGCGACCGACGAGGCGATCGAACGCGCCGCGCGTCTCGCCAACGCCCACGACTTCATCACCGACTTCCCCGACGGCTACGACACGAAGGTCGGCGAGCGCGGGGTGCAGCTCTCGGGCGGTCAGCGGCAGCGCGTCTCGATTGCTCGGGCGATCCTCAGGGATCCGCGGGTCCTCATCCTCGACGAGGCCACAAGCGCGCTCGATGCCAAGAGCGAGGGGCTCGTGCAGGACGCCCTGGAGCGGCTGCAGGCGGGCAGGACGACGCTGGTCATCGCGCACCGGCTCTCCACCATTCGGGATGCGGACCGCATCGTGGTGCTCGACGAAGGCCGCATCGTCGAGAGCGGGCAGCACGACGCCCTCATGCGGGCGGGCGGTGCCTATGCCGATCTGGTTGCGCGGCAGGCCGAGGCGGCCGCCCAAACGCTCGACGCGTCCGCCTGAGCTGATCGCAACCTTGGCGCCCAGCCTGCGTCGCGATTGGCTCGACGCGTTGCCAGTGGCTAGGGTGCGCTGCGGACCGGTCCGCTGGGCTTGAACGCGGACGGGGAGCGGCCGAAGCGTCGCCGGAATGCATCACCGAACGCGCTGGGATTGTCGTAGCCCACCTGCTCGGCGACCTCGGCCACGGTATGCGCACCGCCGCGCAGCAGGTCCAGGGCTGCGTCGAGCTTGCGCGCCCGCCAGTAGGCGGCCGGGGTGGTGCCGGCTTCCTTGCGAAACGCGCGGAGAAGGGAACGCTCGCTGGTGCCCGCGAGCTTGGCGAGTCGCTTGACCGAACTCCACCCGGTGAGGTGGTCGTGCACGTAGGCGATCACGGCGGCCACCGCCTTGGAGTGGGCCTGCTGAATCGACGCTCGGTCTGCGCCGGCCTTCCGATCGCGAAACAAGAAGTACACCTCCTTGAGCAGTTCGACCTCGAGAAATCGCGCGGCTGCGCTTTCGTGCTTACTCAGCGCGTTGCGCTCGAAGACGTATCGATGCGTCAGCTCGTGAACCCACACGGTTCGCGGGAGCACTGAGCTGGTCGAGAACCAGGCCTCGAGGTGCTCTGCGTCCACCCCGACGTCGGCATGGGTTTGGACCATCTCCTCCATCACGGCCGCGGAGAAGGAGAGCGCGGCCACCGAGACCGAAGCCGCCGCCGGTTCTATGCGCAGGTCCGCCCCCGATGCGGCGAGCATGATGCGCGCGCGGTCGATGGTGTGGACCTGCTGGTCGACGTGGACTTGGGCGATGGCGGACTCGATCGGCATGAGCAGCGTCGGCGCGCTCGTCGAGCGCGACACGGCAGCGGGGGCAAGGGCGCCGAACACCTCGAGTCGAACGCGCGGCTCCATACGTCGAGAGTACGCCAGACCTACTCGCGAAAGTTGGCGACCTCGAGCGCCAACGGCCCATCGACGGCGGTCTGGCGGTTGAAACCGGTCTCCCACCGCACGCCGAGGCCGTCGTCGATCTTCACGAACTTGTAGGCGTGGCTGGAGCCCGAGGGCACCGAGACGGTGGTCGTCCAGCGGCATCGCGTCCCGACGCAGTTGCCGGGCATCATCGATACCGCGTCGCCGAGGTCCCACGCGCCCAGAGCGTTGGTGCTCCCGGTCAGATAAACACTCTGGCCCCATTGCGTGTCGGCGTCGACGCGCACGGTGAGGTCGACGAGGTCGTCCGTCGTCGGCTCGGTCGCGGGCACGAGGATGACCGACGTTCGCGCGGCGAGTGCGAGCGCGACCGTGCCGTCGTCGACCACGAAGGTCTGCCCGCTGCCGAGTGCGTCGACCAGCTCCACCCCGTCCTCGAACCAGGCGCCGACGCTGAGCGGGACGCCGCCGTTCGTCGGCAGCGCACCGTTGTTGTAGCCGACGATGACCGGCGTGTCGGAGGTCTGCGGCACGCGGATGTAGCTCCAGACGTTGTTGTTCTGGGGCGCGCCCTGCCGCCACAGCTCGTGGTACCCGCCGTCCTGAAGGGCCCGGTAGGCGTGGCGTACTTCGAGCAGGCGGTGAACGTGGTCGTAGACCCCTCCGGGATGGGGCAAGAACCCGTCGTGGGCTTGGTCGCGGCCATCCTCGCTGAACGCCCACGAAGGCATGAAGCGGCGGTTGTCCGGGTCGCCGCCGCCGTACATGCCCAGCTCGTTGCCGTAGTAGATCTGCGGAATGCCGGGCATCGTCAGCAGGGCCGTCATCGCCAGGGCATAGCGCTCCTGGGCTTCATCGCCGGGCACGCCCCAGGGCACCTCGGAGAGAAAGCGGGGGACGTCATGGTTGTCGAGCAGGTTGACCATGCGTGCGGTCCCCTCAGGGCCGAATCGCTGCAGCGAGTCCTGTACGCGCCCGGCGATGGCGTTGGTCGAGTTCCCCCACGCGAACGTCTCGATGAGGCCGCGTCGCACCGGGAAGTTGAACAGACCGTCGAAGCCCGCGTCCAGATACGGCCCGAAGCGGTCGTAGGTGTGTTCGTCGAGCAGTTCGCCGAGCATGTACAGGTCCGGCTGCACGTCGAGCATCGCGTCGATCCACTCGGCGAACACGTGCGGGCGCACATGTTTGACGGTGTCCATGCGAATCGCGTCGATATCGAACCGATCGACCCACTGCAGATGCGCGTCGATGAGGTACTCCCGGACCTCCGGATTGGCGTGAACGAAGTCGGGTAGGCCGGCGAGAGGGCAGTCGATGTCGGGGGCGCCTGCGTTGGCGCACGTCGCCGGGTTCGCGAACCAGCTCGGATGCTGCTCCACGATCGTGGCGTCGTACCCCGCGTGGTTGATGACCATGTCCAGCATGACCCGCAGGCCGCGGTCGTGGGCGTCGTCGATGACCGCGTCGAAGTCGGTCTCGCTGCCGTAGCGCGGGTCCAGCTCGAGCGTGTACGGGTCGGCGAAGTCGGCCCAGTACCCGGGAAAGCCGCAGTTCGCTCCCTCCCGGTGCGCGACACCACGGTACAGCGGCGTGACCCACAGCGCGTCGGCACCGAGCCCCTCGATGTAGTCCAGCCGGCTCTGCAGGCCCGGCAGGTCCCCGCCCTGAAACGCGTGCGCGTCGTTGGGGTCGTTGCAGTCCGGATCGCCCGCGGCGTTATCCAGCGCCGCGCTACCGTCGGCAAAGCGGTCGATCAGGGCGAAGTAGAGCACCCGTCGAGTCCAGGCCCGGGCCTCGGGGCGGGCCGCCAGGGCCTCGGCACGCTGCAGCTGCAGGGCCTCGAGGGCCTCGAGGGCCGTGGACGACTCGGACGTGGGGTCGGGGCCGCTGGCATCCGCAGTGCACGCCGTGAGCAAGGCGGCGGCCGTTGGGAGCGTGAGGGCGAGCGAGCTTCGTGCCATGCCGCAGGGGTACGAAGCCGGGGCGCGGCAGCCCAGACTCGGCGCCGTCGAGGATCCTTGTGAAACCGCCAACCCGCCCGGCTCGAATGCCTCCGCGGCCGGATGCCGTGCGGGTTCCCGCACGCTCGGGCCCGTGCTATGCCGCGAACATGGCCAAGGACGCCACCGAAGACCGCATGCAGAAAATCGTGTCGCTGTGCAAGCGACGCGGCTTCGTGTTCCAGAGCTCGGAGATCTACGGGGGTCTCCGCAGCGCGTACGACTACGGTCCGATGGGTGTCGAGCTCAAGCGCAACCTGATGAACGAGTGGTGGCGCTCGATGGTCCACAGCCGCGAGGACATCGTCGGGCTGGACGCGTCGATCATCATGCACCCGCAGGTCTGGAAGAACTCCGGGCACCTCGCGAACTTCAGCGACCCGCTGGTCGACTGCAAGGTCTGCGGCGAGCGGTTCCGGGCCGACAAGGCGCCGCGTCAGACGCCCGGCACACCGGCGATGATCACGTTCGCGGACAAGGGCCGTGCCAAGGCCGCCCTGGAAAAAATCAAGGCGCTCAATCCCGCGGGCCCGGACGTCATCGTGCGCGATGGCAAGAACATTACTGGAGCTGTCGTGGGAGAACGCGGCTACACGTGCACGAACTGCAACGCGCCCTTTCTCTCCGAGGAGCGCCAGTTCAACCTCATGTTCCGCACGTCGCTGGGCCCGGTCGATCCGGTCGCCGCGATGATCGACGCGGTCAAGTCGGCCGTGGCCTCTGGAGATGACGACAAGGCCGTACGCGCCAAGGTCGAAGAGGCGATGAGCGACAGCGCCGTCTACCTGCGCCCCGAGACTGCGCAGGCGATGTTCGTGAACTTCCTCAACGTGCAGCAGAGCACGGGCATGAAGGTCCCCTTCGGCATCGCGCAGATGGGCAAGAGCTTCCGGAACGAGGTGAAGGTCGAGCACTTCATCTTCCGTTCCTGCGAGTTCGAGCAGATGGAGATGGAGTACTTCGTCGAGCCGGGCCAAGGCCCCGAGCAGCTCGACTACTGGAAGAACGCGCGATTGGACTGGTGGAAGAGTCTGGGGCTCAACCCCGACAACCTGCGCCTTCGCATCCACGAGGACGACGAACTCGCCCACTACTCCGACGGGTGCTACGACGTCGAGTACAACTTCCCGTGGGGCTGGGACGAGCTCGAGGGCATCGCCAGCCGCACGAACTACGACCTCAATGCCCACACGCAGGGCTCGGGCAAGAAGCTGCAGTACTTCGACCCGCAGAAGCAGGACCCCGAGACGGGCAAAAACGGGTGGCGATACATGCCGCACGTGATCGAGCCGGCCGCCGGCGCTACGCGTGGCCTGCTCGCCGTTCTGTGCGACGCCTACGACGAGGAGCCCGGCGACGAGAACGGCAAGGGCGCCCGAACCGTGCTTCGCTTGCATCCCCGGCTGGCGCCGATCAAGGTCGCCGTGCTGCCGCTGGTCAAGAAGGACGGCATGCCCGAGCTTGCGCGCGAGATCGTGCAGGCCTTCTACGCCGCCGGCATCAACGCCAAGATGGACGAACAGCACGCCATCGGAAAGCGCTACGCGCGTCACGACGAGATCGGGACCCCGTACGCGATCACCGTCGACAACGACACGCTCAAGGACAACACCGTCACGCTCCGCATGCGCGACGACCGGGCGCAGCAGCGCATTCCGCTCACCACCGCGGTCGAGGTGGTCACCCAGGCGCTCAGCGAAGCCTGAGCCGCACCCGCATCACTCGAGGCATTCATCATGAACGCACCCCGCACCGTCCTGTGTAAGAAGTTCGGCCAGGAACTCCCCGGCCTCCCGTTCAAGCCGTTCCCCGACGAGTTCGGCCAGGAACTGTACGACCACATCAGCATCAAGGCGTGGCAAGAGTGGCTGCAGACCTCGCCGCGGTACATCAACACGTACCGCATCGACCTGCAGTCGCAGGAGGGCAAGGACTTCCTGCGCCAGCAGATGCGCATCTTCTTCGGGTTCGAAGAAGGCGAAAACGTCGAGACCGCCTGGGTGGACCCCGACAAGAAGTAGGCGTTCGAGCCACTTGTTGGAGAGGCCGCGTTGCACGAGCAGCGCGGCCTTTTGCGCGTCCGTCCCCTGAGCGTCGGTGCGGTGCTGCACGCAGCGGAGCCGCGGTATCATGTCGTCGGTGAATGGTGCGTCGGACCCCGCCACCGGCCTCGGTGAGACCACCGTCGTCGGGGACGACATCGAGCCGGTTTCCGTCGAGTTGGGTCCTGGAGCGGCCGTCGACCGCTACGTGCTGCTCGAGCGGCTGGGCAGCGGCGCGATGGGGGTGGTCTACAAAGCGTTCGACCCCCGCCTCG
>JBCCQM010000325.1:0-6958 GCA_039024335.1 Myxococcota bacterium | reverse complement strand
GTGGGTGTCGCGGCTGGTGCCGCTGCGCTCGGACGGCACGCCGCTCGGGGCCCGGCCGGGCACCATCATCGCGGCACCCGCCGAGCTCAGCGGCGTTGGGGCCGGGGTCGTCGGCGAGACCGATCCCGACGACTTCGTCGACGCGCGCTCGTGTTCGAACAGTCGGGAGTCGGCGTGGGTGACGTTCCCGACCTGCCAGCTCGTCGGCGAGGTTGACCTGACCACGGGCCAGCTGCTGCAGAGCCGTCGCTTTGCCGAGCAGGGCGATGGGACCGTGGTGGTCGAGGATGCGGGCACCAGCCCGGACTGCCCGGTCGACTGCCCGATCCAGTTCGACGACGGCGCGCCGGCCACGTGCACGGGCGCCGAGGACGATCCGCCCGACTGCCGGCCCGGCGTCGACGTCGACGGCTACTTCCCCATCGCGATGGAGCTCGTCGAGCAGCTCACGGCCGAGGAGCGCGAGACGTTCGGCGTCAACGCCACGGCCAGCTACAGCGCGCTGTTCATCGGCGGCAGCGGCAGCGACACGATGGTGGAGCTTCCCTTCGACGTCGATGAGGGCGGGTCTGCGGCGTGGGCCGACGACCCGCTGAGCCTCACGCTCGAGAACCCGCAGGGCATCTCGCGGATCCGGGCTACGCCGCCGCTGCAGATGAACGGTGGTGCCAACGACGAGCATCAGTTCCTGTACGTGGTCGCGGGCGACGGCACCACGCACGTGGTCGACCGCGACATCGACGACGACGCGCTCGGCATCGAGTGCGACACGCAGATCGACCCCAGCACCCAAACCCCGCCGTTCCCCTCGTGCAACCCGATCGACCCGAACGCCTCGGGCCAGGGCCTTTCGCCCGACCGCCGCGCCTTCGCGGAGGGCCCGGGCATACGCGTCAACGGCGGCGCCGGGTTCACGGACTGGGCGTTCTTCGTGTCGCCCACGCCCACCAGCGACGACGACGAGGACGGCTCGGTCGAGCCGGAGCCCGCCCCCGAGACGAGCGGCGACCCCTTCGTGGCGCGCGGCGTCGTGGGCGTTGGCGTCACCAGCTTCGGCCGCATCGTGCTCGGCACGTTCAACCAGCTGCAGTCGACGGTGGGCAACCAGGCGGACCCCGCGGGCATCATGGACCTCTCCGTCCCGCCGCACAGCCTGTGGCCGTCGGTGAACCCCGCGGCGAGCGTCATCTCCTCAGAAGCGCTGCCCCTGGTGGACGACGAAGAGCCCGACCGGACGCTGCCGGGAGACCCGTTCTCGCTTCAAGACCTCGCTCCCTCGCTTCGCCGCATCGACCTTGCGTACGCAGCCGCGCTCGATCCCGACGATGTCTCGGACGAGCGGAACGCCCGCGCGGCCAGCTTGGGCGACCCCTCGAACGCCGACGACCTCGGTGCGTTCACCGAGATCGCGGACGGCGGCCCGTTCTACGAGAACGAGGTCGTGCGCGCGGTGGCGCGCGACTACCAGTCCTGGTTCCCCACGCGCTGGACGCTGGCCTGGGAAGGCACCATTCCCGGCACGCGCGCATCCACGGGCCGCATCGAGTGCGACACGCCCGGCTGGGAGAACGGCACCTGCATTCGTACCGACGAGAGCGACAGCGACGCCTCTCGGCTCATCGACGAGTCGGCCACTTTCTGTGACAACGGCGTGCTCGCGGGCGACAAGCTCGTCATCCTCGGCTGCACCGCCGACGACGATTGCGGCCTCGGGCAGCGATGCCTGCAGGAGCCGACGGCGCCGGCCAGCGCGACCGGCATCTGCGTCTCCGCGGAGGCCTACGAGCAGGACTTCGAGGTCCTGCGGCAGGTGTGCGCACCGTTCATCACCGACGCCTGCGGCCAGCCGCGGCGGGAGTACCTCGTCACCCGCGCGTTCCAGACCGAGCTGCACCTGCAGGCGATGGACCGCCCGCTCGAGTCTCATCTGCGGGCCGTCGACCCCGACACGGGCATGGCGCCCGGCGAGGACGAGCCGCTGCCGGTCGTAGGCTTTCAAGAGAGCGTCGCGCGCTATACGTGCGAGCTGCCGGCCGAGCAGGGCGTCGTGAACCAGCCCGCGGACGGGCAGGGGTGCGTGAGCGACGAGCAGTGCACCATGCTCAATGGCAACGACGACGACCAGCCGTTCATCTGCGGTGGTGACGGCTTCTGCCGCGGGCCATGCCCCGGCGGGGACCCCGAGTGCCGCGAATGCGAAGCCGACGTCGACTGTGACCACTTCGGCGACGGGGCCCTGTGCGTCGACTTCCAGTGCCAGCGGCCGTGTGAGTCCGGCCAGCGCGATTGCGTGCAGGCGCTGCTGCCGGGGCCGCGCTGCTTCTCCGAGTTCGTCGACTACGTCGTTCGCAGTCGGAACAGCTTCACGGTCGTCGGCGACCCCGCGCCGGGCTTCATCACCGACCGCATGTTCGTCGACCCCGACACCGGCGAGTGCCGCGAAGACGAGACGGCGAGCGCGTTGCTCACCTCGCGGCTTCGGCTCGCCGACGACGCGTCGTCGGTCTTCACCGACCCCACGGTCGGCATCCCCGACTGCCCCAACGCCGACGAGGCGGGGCCTGGCGACCCAAACCCGTGCCGCATCGTGCCGGTGCGCTCCGAGGGCGAGACGCGCCGCTTCCACCAGATGCAGTACGAGGGCACCACGGTGCCGGCGATCCGGTTCTCGAACCCGAACGTCAGCCTCGTCGTCGACCTGGTCGACCTGCTCTCGCTGGCCTCGGACGTCGACGTGATCGACGCCAACGGTCAGACGTACACCTCGCGCTACCCGGCCAGCTTTGCGGCCTTCAACCGGGCCCGCATCCCGCGGAACTACGCCGAGGCGTTCACCGCCGGGGCTGGATACATCCCGATCTCGGAGCCGGCCGTGGTGTCGAACACCGTCATGGTCTTCCCCGTTCGCGTCGTCAACGGCGCATACGCGAACACGGCGTACATCGTCGATGCTGGCGGCCGCGGCGGTCCGGCAGGCGTCCGCGGGCAGGTGATCCGGGTGTTTGCGTCCTTGATCAACACCTCGGGCGCGTTCGTCGACACCGGCTTCCTCGTTCGGTGAGCCCCGTCGGCTGAACGAGGCCCCAGTTGGCGCGGGCGCCTTCGCTGGCAGCGCAGCTCGGCGCGGATCCAGCGTCGAGGTGGGACGCGACCGTCCCAGACCGCCACGCGCGTCCCCGAGCGCTTTGCGGTACAGTGTTCGGGCGCGTGCCGCGGTTCAAAGTCAGAATCGGCCGGAAGACGATGGTCCTCCCCGACGGGGAACACGACATCGGTCGACTGTCTGAGTGCTGGCTCACGGTCGATGACGACCTCGCATCGCGGCAGCATGCGCGGTTTCACGTCGCCGGGTCCACCGCCGTCCTCGTCGACCTCGGCAGCCGCAACGGCACGTTCGTCAACGGCAAGCGCATTGAGGGGCGGCACCAGCTGCGCGACGGCGACAAGGTCCGCGTGGGCCGCGAGATCATGGTCGTGCTGCGCTCGGAGACCTCGATCGACGAGGACGAAGACGAGGACCTGCGCCGCACGTTGGCTCCAGGCGAGGACACCCGCTTCCCGTCGCTGATCGGCCAGCTCGTGGAGAAGAGCCTTCGCGTGGGCAAGGTCAAAGAAGCCGAGCGCTACGCGACGGCGCTGCTCAACCAGCTGTCGGGCACCACCGTGGACCCGTCGCATCCGGCGGCGGGCGCATGCGTGCTGTGCCTGCTCGGCATCGCGGAACACACCTCGTCGGGCGTGTGGATCGACCGCGTGTTCACGCTGTACCAGTCTCAGGGCTGGATCCTCGAAGCGTCGGTGCTCGACCGCATTCGGACCGCGCTCGACCGGATCCCGCGGGTGCCCGGACGCGGCATTCTCGAGTACGAGCGGGCGCTGCGGAAGATGCAGCGCGACGGGGCCGAAGGCGTCAGCGCGGAGCTGATCAGCACGGTGGCCGAGCTCGCCGACGCCTACGGCCAGCGCTGAGCGTCCGCCGTCGTTCTGCGCGCACGAAAAAGCCCCGCGCTCGTGGCTGCGCGGGGCTCTCGTTCTCGCCCGGCGGCGCTACTTCATGCTGGTCACGCGGAACGTCGTGCGGTTGTTCTTGGCGCGACCGGTACTGGTCAGGTTCACGGCGACGGGCTTGGATGCGCCGTAGCTTCGCGTCTTGAGCCGGCTGCCCGCGACCCCTTTGCCGGCGAGGTAGCTCTTCACCGAGTCGGCCCGTTCATCGGTGCGCTTCTTGGCCGCGCCGTTGTCGTCCGTGTGGGTGCCGATTTCCACGACCTCCACCTCGGGGTGGTACTTCAGGAATGTGGCGAGCTGGTCGAGCACTTCGTAGCTGGCCGGCGCGACCTGGTTCTTGCGGTCGTAGCGGATGCGCTGCTTGAGCCGCAGGGCCTTGCCGTTGAGCGAGACCAGCGGGGTCTCCGGGGGGGCGTCGAGCTCCATCGTCTGCGAGAAGCTCGTGTCGCCGCCGGGCTGGACCGTGAAGCTGAACGACTTGGACTTGTAGCCCTCGGCCGTGGCGGTACCGCGGTACTCGCCCTCGTCGAGCTCGAGGGCGATCTGGCCGTCGGGCATCGAGTTGAAGGGCTCGTCCACGCCTTGGCCGGTGACCTGAAGCGTGACGGGGACGGGCTTGCCGGTGCCGTCGATGAACGCACCGCGAATCACGCCCGTGACCGGGGCAGGGCCCGACTCGAGCTGGACCTGCACCGAGGTGTCCTCGCCCGACACCACGTCGGCCGAGCCCTCGTGAACGACCTGTCCCTCCATCATCACCTGGAAGGCGACGGTGCCGGCGGGGAAGCGGAAGCTGGTGAAGTTGCCCGAAGCATCGGTCAGCAGTCCGTTGGAGGCGAGACCGGGGAACATGACGGTCGCGCCGGGGACCGGCGTGCCGTTGGTGTCGAGCACGACGCCGACGATGCGTCCTTCGAGAATCGGCTCGGGCGCCGGCGGCGGAGCCTCGACCTCCACGGGAACCTCGACCTCCTTGACGATCGGCGTGGGGTCGAACGACCAGCCGATGCCAAGCAGAACCTGCCAGGGTGCGATGCGCGGTCCGAACTCGAAGTTCGGCGAGACCAGGCCGATGTCGGCGGCGGCGTCGAGGTGCAGGCCGGAGATCACGTTGGCGCGCAGACCCACCGTGAGCCACTGGCTCGACCGGGGCAGGGGCGAGGGCGCCTCTTGCTCCCGGGCAAAGGCCGGCTCCTCGGTGGTGGTGATGTCCCACGCCCATTCGAGAATCGGGTCCAGCCCGAACTTGCGCTCTTTGCCCAAGCGGAACGGGAAGTCGACCGCGTAGCGCATGCGCATGCGGCTCTGGTTCGCGCCGAGGGAGAACCGCGTCACCTCGCGACTGACGGGGTCGTCGAGCTCGCCGTAGTTGCCGATGCGCAGCGAGTTGTCGAGCATCCAGCCGATGTTGGTCGTGAACCGGAACGGGAACTGGCTCTGCGTCATGTAGCGCAGGTCGACCGCGAACATGCCGTCGAACCAGGCGTTGACGTTCGAGGTGAGCAGGCGGTCGCTGCCGGAAAGGAGGCCGACCCCGGCCTGACCACCCACGCCGATGCCGTTCTCGAAGCGCCACGCGCCCTTGAAGCCGAAGTCGATGTCGCCGAGCGCGAAGATTGCCTCGGCGTCTTGGCGGTCCTGCTGAACGCGGCTGTTTCGGTTGGCCGCCGAGTTCACGCTGAAGAAAATCTCGCCCCACTTTGCGGGGGTGAAGCCCAGCGTCACGCCGCCTTGGACGCGGGCGTGCTCGTCCGGCCCGTTGGGGCCCTCGTACATGAAGGCTTCGTCGCGGAAGAAGTTGGTGTGGAGCCGGAAGCGAACCGTGTACTTGCCACCGACGTCGGGCAGCGAGGTGTGGATGAGGCCGATGCCCCCGCGGGTCGTCGGCATCATCGGCTCGCGGCGACCCTGAACGTTGCCGGGGTCATCGTCGTCGGACATCCCCGCATCGTCGCCGTCGTCGTCGTCAGCTTCGTCGAAGTCGCCGAGCGTGGCGTCGTCTTCGTCGAAGGCGGGCCCGAACATCGCGTCGACCTCGGGGTCGTCGGCTTCGATCGAGCCCGACACCGACGCGTCGAGCGACGCTTCGCCACCGAGGTCTGCGCCGGCATCGGGGGCAGCCTCGGCCGGTGCAGCCTCGGGGGCAGCATCCGGCGCGGGATCAGCCGGCGCAGGGTCACCCGCGGGAAGCGGGGGAGGTCCTGCCCATGCCGTCACGGGCACGAGCACCATCAAACCAGCCAGGGACAACGCAGAGACGCCTCGCGGCATGCCTTGAGAGTCCCGTGCTCGGAGGGGGCTGTCAAACCTAACGTGTGCCCTTTCAGCGATCGATCGAGTCGATCACGATTGCCCGAAAATTCTTTCACGGATCTGACGGACGGCTCGCACTCTTGTCTCGTCATGCGTGCAGTGACGCCGGCGCGACGGCGTTGGTGCAAGATGAACGCGTCGTCCGTTGGCTTGCTCGGTTCTCCAGTTACGTCGCCGCTCGCGGCTCGACGTCCTCGCGGTCGCGTTGACGCTGTTGTTCGCGTGCTTGTGGAGCGTCGAGGCGGCCGCTGCCGAGGTTCGCGTTGACGCGGTCGACGTGTCGCTCGTTGTGCTCGAGGGCGGCGCGCAGCGGCGGAACGGCTCGAAGGTCGCTCGCAAGCGGAGCTGGGTCGAAGGCACCGCAACCTACCGACTGAAGACGCCCGCGACCGCGGGAGACGAGCTGGTGCTGCTCGACTTTGCAGCGTTCCTGGCCGAGGACCCGGTGCAGCTGGACGAAGCCGCGGTCGCGGGCTACGTCAACGGCCGCTTCGATCCCGGGGCCACCCTCGTGGTCGAGCATGAGGGCGCAACCTCCGTCCATCGCAAGGGACCACGCCGCGACCTCGTCGCGACGCTGCAGGCCGGTGCGACCGAGCTGGTCCTCACCTATCGCGTTCGCGTGCCGTCTCGTCCT
>JBCCQM010000324.1:0-6987 GCA_039024335.1 Myxococcota bacterium | reverse complement strand
GGTTGACGACCTGAAGCTGAGGCTCACGTACATCGCCCGCGCGGGCATCGGGCCCAAACGCTCTTGAACTTCGATGGGGAAGTCGGACGACCAGGCGCGCGGTTCGATCCACCATGAGAAGAGGACGGCTGCGCCGAAGACGATGCTGAGCACGAGGCCGTACGAGACGACTTCGCGCCACTGGATTCGGAACGGAAGCATGAGGGCTCGCTGGGGAACGGGTTGGAGCCGGTGCGTACAGCCGCAAACTTCATACATCATGAAGTATGAAGCTGCAACGCTCGAACGGTGGAAACACGAACTGGCGGCTCAGGATCGACGTGGGAACCGGCGTGTGGCGTAGTACCGGGGTGAGCGAGCGGCCTTCGTCCCGAACGCGTCGGGCCAACCGTGGAGGTCGTCCGACGGCGGGGAGCGAGCTGACGGTTGAGGCCGTCGCCAGCGCCACGCTCGAGGTGATCGCCGACGGGGGCGTCGAATCCCTCACCCGCGGACGCGTGGCCGAAGCCCTTGGCGTCTCGGTCCGGGGGCTCTACCGCCTCGCGCCGAGCGTGGACCACCTCGTAGCGGCCGCAGCCGTCGAGTGGCAGCGCCGCTGGCCCCTGCCCCCGCTCACGGCCGACTGGGTCGCCGACCTTCGCACCTGGTGCACCGACACGCGCGCGCACGCGGCAGCGTACCCAGGGCTGACCGCCGCGGTGCAGCGTATCCCGCCTGCCTTGGTCGGCGATGCGACGGGCCCAATCGTGCAGGCCGTACTCGCGCGGCTCGTCGAGGTCGGCTTCGCCATGGACGAGGCGCAGTCACTCTTCGGCGTGCTGTCGATGCACTGCTTGGGGTGGGCTGTCATCTTCCCCGACGGTCTCGTGCTCGACGCCTCCGCGGTCGACATGGACGCAGAGATGGCGCAGGCCCATGCCTCGTTTCGCAGCGACGGTTTCACCCTGGGCCTCGACCTTCTCCTCGAGGGCATCGCCGCGCGGCTTGGCGCGAAAGATGAAGCCTGAGCTCAGACCCCCGCGAGCCGGCGGCCTGCCGGGCGCAGCATCCACGACGCAACGGTCAGCGCGAGCACGACGAGCGGTACCACCGTCTCACCCACCGGGTCGCTCACGTACACGTGTGACGCCGCAGCGCCGGTGAGATCGAAGACGATCCCCGCATAGGCCCACTCTTTGAGCAGCGGCGTTTTCGGCAGGAGGATGACGACGGCGCCGCCGATCTTCCACACGCCGAGGATCGTGGCGAAGTACTCCGGGTAGCCCAGGCGCGCGAACCCTTCGGCCACTTCGGCTGCGCCCGAAAGGTCCGCGACCCCGCCGGCGCCGATGACGAAGGCGACCATCGCCGTCACGACCCAGTACCCAATCACACGCGATTTGCTTGGCTGGCTCATGGCTGTGGCCTGCCGAGGAGCCTACCGCACTGCGCTCGAGCGATGCTGCGCGGGTTTGTCGACGCGCACTAAAATCTTCTGGGTCCCTCGCGCGTCTATGCCGCCCGTGCACTGGTCTTACCGGGCAAATGCAGCGTCCTTCTTCTTGGTGACGCTGTGCGGGATCGGCCTGGCCGTCAGCTTTGCGGACACCAGCACGGCCTGGATGACGGCCCTGCTGCTCGAGTGCGTGCTGTTCGGCGCCATCGGCGTGCTGCTGTGGCGTCGGGTCCCGTGGGCCGTCCCGCTCGGACTGGGACTGACGGGATACTGTGCCGTCGGCTTCGCTCAGGCTGCCGGGGCCGCCGCGATGGTGGCGGCAACGGATCCGTGGGGGCTGAGCTTTCAAGCGTACGCGGGTCTCAGCGTCGGCTGCACGGCTGCGTTCGGCCTGCTTTGGACCACACCGCGCACCATGTCGGCGCGCCAAGGCTTCGCCGTTGCGTTCGCGGGTGCGGCGCTCGTCACCGCGGTGACGTTCGCCCTGGCACCTGGACAGGCGGCGGTCCTCAGCGGGGTGATGCTGGGCGGTGCAGCCGTGCTCGTGTGCGGTGCGGTGGGGCTGGCGCGGGGCCGCACCTGGGGACTGCTCGTCAACGTGTTGGGCGCCGCGTGCATGGGTATCGGTGCATGGCTCGCTCCGTCGGTGGCCAGCCTTCCGGCGACGCATCCGCTCGTGGTCGAAGGGTCAAGCCTGCTCGTCAGCGGAATGGGCGTGATCGCGGCCTCCCTCGCGGCAATCTCGTCTGGGCTTTACCTCGGCCCCATCGTTCGCTTTTTGCTCCGCGCTCCATCGGCCGAGTCCGAAGCGTAGCGCCGCGCGCAGCCTTTCTCGGCACCAATGCACCGGCGCAAGGCCGCGCCGCTGTCCCCGGGGGGCAGGACGCTGCCTCGGCGCGCAGCGTACCGCAAGCGCGGCGGGTCGACTCAATCCTCGGACACGACGGGAATGCCGTCGATGTCGAAGAGACCGCCGTCGACCGGAGCCACGTCCGGCCCCGACGCGAACAGGCTCAACGACTCGGGGTAGCCGGCGGCCCGGTATTGCCCTCGCCAGTTGCTGAACGTGTCCTCGAGGCCCATGTCGACGTCGAACCCGACCTCAGTCTGCGACGCGGGCAGCATCGAGAGCAGCGCATAGCCAACGGTTTGCTCGGCGTGCGGACCCCAGTCGTCGGCTTGCTCGATGAGCTCGTCGAACATCGCGCGGGTCAAATCGGCCCGCGCCTCGGGGAGCGAGCGGGCGGCCGCCTCGGCGTAGATGGGCCGGTTGTTCGCGTCGACGGGGAACCGTACCTCGAGCATGGTTCCGCCGATCAGTCCGACCGACTCGACGGTCGCAAATTCGGCCTCGACCAGGCGTCGATATTGCTGACCGTAGGACGCGAAGGTCTCGCCCGACCGCAGCGCCTCGTCGGCCACATCATCGGCGATCTCGGCCCGCGTTTCGGCGATCTTCGCAGCGGTGTCGTCACGCTCGATCTCGGCGGCCTCGAGGTACGCCGTGACGGAGGCCGCATAGTCGCCAGCATCTCGAGAGACCATGAGCGTCTCGAGAGCGCGGTCGTCGAGACGGTAGTCCACCACCACGGTGGTGCTTGGCCCGGTGAAGGCAGCCTGGATCTCGAAGGTGCTCTGCGCAAGCAGCCGCAGCGCGCCCAGCTCGCGGGCGAGGTCTGCAACCTCGGGCGAGACGTCGCCGAGCGTGCCTTCCAGAGCGCTCATGCCCTGCGCCGTCCAATCGGCGACGCGAGGGTCTTCAAGCGCGTCGATCGGGCAGTCGTCGAAGGCCGAGCTGCCTCGGCATTCGTCTTGAATCCAGCGCTGCATCTCGTTGCCCGGGCCCTCGAGGGCGGCAATCGAGTCGGGACCCGCAATCGCGAGCAGGGTGCCATCGACGTGGTCGAGCAGCTTGTCGCGCTCCATCACCGCGTCGCCCTCCATGAGCTGCACGACCAGGTTGGCTTCGCCTCGCGCGGTCGCGTTGGGGTTGCGCGGGTCGAACAGCAGCCCGGACATGCCCACGCGCGTGTAGCCGTGCCGAGAGAACAGCCAGTCCCAGTCGCGTCGCAACGACTCGAACATCACCGTGCGGACGCCCGCAGGCGACTGGACGACAATCGTGCCCTGCTCCTCGAGCTTGCGGCGGAAGAACGACATGCCGAACAACTCGATGCCGGCGGTCGATGCACTCGATGCACCCGAGCGGAGCAGGTCGAGCTCGGCCACGATGCCGGGCTCACCGCGGTGGGACAGCGCCTGTGCGAGACGGATGTCGCCGCGGAGCGCCTGCGCGATTGCGGGGGCCAGCAACGCCTCGTCGGCGTCGAGGTCGAAGCGAAGGCGAGCGACCGTCATCCGGCTCTGGCTTTCGGCCGAGCTGGCCAGCGCGTCGATCAGCTGAACGCGACGATCAAGCTGCCGCTGAAGCGCCCGATCGACGAGCGCGCCCAGATCGACGTCGATGCCGGCGATCTCGATCTCGGACTCGAGCAGCCCCTGCACGCCCCAGCGGTCACGCACCGCAAGGAACGCCGACGACTCGCGCACCTTCGAGATGCCCACGTCAACGACGAGCTCGGAACCATCCATGCGCAGCAGCTGTACGTCGAGCTCGCCGCCGAGCCGGCTGCGAAGGCCCGCCGAAAGCACGACGCTATACGTGAGCACCGACGTGGGCTCGGCGATGAGCAGCGGGACGCCCGTGCCGAAGTTCGCACCCAGGCTGCCTTCGCCACGAAGCGCAACGGCCTCGCCGGGCTTCATCGACCGCAGGTCGGCGACGGAGCGCGGCACGGCAAAGTCGCGAAGGGTCTGCAGCCGCGCGATCGGATCGTCCGTTGGCGCCTCGTGAGCCGAGATCACGCGGGCCTGCACGGTCGCGGAGGCGTCGAACCCAACGCGCGCCGTCGACACCCCGTCGGCCACGAGCCCTTCGACCGATCGACTCCAGTCGATGCCCGTGGAGGGATCCAGGGTCAACGACGTCTCGGCGTACACCGTGTCCCCGCTGCTCTGCAGGTGCCGAAGTCGCAGGGCGTTCACCGCCGTGGTCAGCTCGCGCTCGCCGAACGCCGCGGCCATGTCTTGAACGAGGGGCTCGAGCGCGTCTGCGTCGTGCAGGTCGACGGCGAATCCGCCCAGGTCACCGGAGGCGAGCACTGCGTTGAGCTCGTCGGTGACCAGGGCCCGACCGCTGTCCAGCAGGTCGTCGAGGCTCAAGTCCGAGGGGTCGCGCAGCAGGGACCGGACCGAATCCAGCCCGTCGCACTTGCCACCGCAGTCCACGGCGAGGGTCTCGACCGGTTCATTCGGGGCCTCCGACGCGCACGCTACCGAAAGGGCCAAAAGGCTCGGGAACAGCAGACGCCACCGGGTCGCAGCCAAATCCATGCTGCAGTGTGGCGCAAATCGAGGCGTTCGACCATACGAAACGACATAGGGGTGTCAAACCTACAGTTTGCGGCCCCTGCAGAGTCAGGCCGCGCAGAGGCCGCCCGTACCGACGCCCGCCCATCCCCGCCCGGGGGTCGGAACCGCCCTCGCAGAAACGCCGCGCGCTGGCGCGAAACCGCAGCGGGCCGATCACGCGATGACGTGTATTCGGGATGGGTCGCGTGCTACGAGGGCGGGCCCCTCACGGGCCGGCAAGCCGCGGCTCCCGACGCACGCAACATCGACGCGGCTCGTGCCGTTGTCCAAGTCGCAGCGAGCCTCGCCGGTTCGGTCGAGTTCAAACGGCAGCGTTGGGCGCGATGTCCTCGGGGGGCATGAGGGCAGACGCGAGACGATGATGACCACGACGGCATCCGCGCGGCGCGGATCGAACCTCCCAGAGCGTGTCGCGATGCCGTCGCAATCGCCACGACTCGCCGCCGCGCGCGGCTCCACGTCGCTCGGAGAGCACGCCGCCGTCCATTGCTAAGTGCCCGAAAACCGGATACTACCGCCCCCGCGGCGAGCACACGCCGCCCTGAAGGTGACCATGAGCCTGTACACGGAATACCTGAACCAGATCGAAACGCGCAAAGGTCACGGGCTGCACGCCAAGCCGATCGAAGACGCGGCTCTGGTGGAAGTTCTCATCGAGCAGATCAAGGACGCGTCGCACGAACACCGCGCCGACTCGCTCAACTTCTTCATCTACAACACGCTGCCCGGCACCACGAGCGCCGCGGGCGTGAAGGCGAAGTACCTCAAGGAGATCGTCCTCGGCAACGAGGTCGTCGCCGAGATCACCCCCGCCTTCGCCCTCGAGCTGCTCTCGCACATGAAGGGCGGCCCCTCGGTCGAGGTCCTTCTCGACCTGGCGCTCGGCGACGACGCGGCCATCGCCAAGGACGCCGCCGCCGTCCTCAAGACCCAGGTCTTCCTCTACGAGGCCGACACCGACCGCCTGGAGGCAGCCCACAAGGGTGGCAACGCACTCGCCACCGAGATCCTGCAGAGCTACGTGCAGGCGGAGTTCTTCACCAAGCTTCCACCCGTCGAGGAGACCATCCAGGTCGTCACCTACGTGACCGCCGTCGGCGACGTCTCCACCGACCTGCTCTCGCCCGGCAGCGACGCGCACTCCCGCTCCGACCGCGAGCTGCACGGTCAGTGCCTCTTCGAGCACAACAAAGACGCCCAGGGCGTGCTGAACTCGCTCAAGGAGAAGCACCCCGACAAGCGCGTGATGCTGGTTGCCGACAAGGGCACGATGGGCGTGGGCTCCTCGCGCATGTCGGGCGTCAACAACGTCGCGCTGTGGACCGGCATCCAGGCCAGCCCCTACGTGCCGTTCATCAACATCGCGCCGATCGTCGGCGGCACCAACGGCATCTCGCCGATCTTCCTCACCACCGTGGGCGTGACCGGGGGCATCGGCATCGACCTCAAGAACTGGGTGAAGAAGCTCGACGCCGACGGCAACGTCGTAGAGGACGAGGACGGCGAGCCCGTGCTCGAGCAGGTGTTCTCGATCGACACCGGCACCGTCCTGACGATCAACACCACGACCAAGAAGCTGCTCAACGAAGACGGCAGCAAAGAGCTGTCCGACATCTCGTCGGCCCTCACCCCGCAGAAGCTCGAGTTCATCCGCGCCAAGGGCTCGTACGCGGTCGTCTTCGGCAAGAAGCTGCAGAGCACCGCAGCCGCCATTCTCGGCGTCGAGGCGCCCGCGGTGTACGCCACCGCCAAGGAAATCTCCCACGAGGGGCAAGGCCTCACCGCGGTCGAGAAGATCTTCAACCGCAACGCCGTGGGCGTCACGCCGGGCAAGAGCCTGCACGCCGGCTCCGACGTCCGCGTGAAGGTCAACATCGTCGGCTCGCAGGACACCACCGGGCTGATGACCTCGCAGGAGCTGGAGATGATGGCGGCCACCGTCATCTCGCCCACCGTCGACGGCTCCTACCAGTCCGGCTGCCACACGGCGTCGGTCTGGGACCTCAAGGCGCAGGCCAACACGCCCAAGCTGATGGCGTTCATGAACAAGTTCGGCCTGGTCACCGGGCGCGACCCCAAGGGTGTTTACCACTCGATGACGGACGTGATCCACAAGGTGC
>JBCCQM010000323.1:0-7053 GCA_039024335.1 Myxococcota bacterium | reverse complement strand
TCGAGAGGTCGGCGAGATGTTGGGCATCACGGCGAACAACGTCGGGGTGAGGGCGAACCGAGCGCGCGCAAAGATCCGGACGGGGCTGCAGCGACGCGGCTGGCTCGGCGACGGAGCAGGGGCGTGAGCGAGTTCGATGACTTTCTCGCGGACGCCAAAGCGGGCGCGGACCGTTTGTCGGCCACGCCGGACTTCGAGGCCGTGCTCGCGGAGGTCGAGGGCGCCTCCGCGGACGTGGAGCCGTCGATGGACGCGTGGCTCAGCGCCGCGCAAGCGGCAGTCGAACGCGTGGTCGAGCAGGCCCGGCCCCCCAGCTTCGAAGACGCCCTGCGGCGGATGGATCCTGCGCCGGACGAAGCTGCCGCGAACCGGAGCCGGACCAGCCTGCTCGAGGGCGCGGTTGCCGACACGCGGGCGGTGGTCGAGCGCACCATCGAAGCGCGTGCAGAACTTGGTGGGGCGACGGTGCCGCACCGATGGACGCGGACGATCGTCGTGGGCGTGCTCGCGCTGGCCGCCGCCGTCGTGGGTGCGCTCTCGCTGGGTGGTGGGTCGTCGCTCCGGCCGCAAGCCGAGCAGCTCTCGCCACAGCAAGCGGGCTTCACCGCGATCGACGAGGCCGCGCGAGCGGTGGCGGAGCGCCGGACCGCGCCGGAGCCTCAGACGACGCCGACCCTCTCTCAGTCCGCGCCTCACGTGGAGACCGAGCCTGAAGTCGAGCCCGTGGCGGACGTCGAGCCCGAGGCGGCACCCGTGTCCACGTCTTCGCCGCGGCGGTCGAAGAAGCCCGACCTCGGCGCGCTCGCGGAAGCCGCCGACCGTCAGTGGAAAGCGGGCGACCTCGTCGGCGCACGCAAGCTGCTCGAAACGATCGTGCGCCGCGGCGGTCGCTCCAGCCGCGTCGAGATGGCGTACGCGGATCTCTTCGTGATGGCGAAGCAGTCCGGCCGTAAAGCAGAGCGAAGCGCGTTGTTTTCGGCCTACCTGAGAAAGTTCCCGCGGGGACGGTTTGCTGAAGACGCTCGCGCAGGTCGATGCCGCTTGACCGGCTCGAACGAGCGAGCCGCCTGCTGGACGCGCTACCTCGCCGCGCATCCCAAAGGCGTCTACGCTGCAGAAGCCCGCGAGGGCGCGGACGTCCCATGAGGCTGGCTTCTCTGCACTCCCTGCTCGTGTTGCTGGTGCTCGTCACACCGAGCGGATGCGGCGTTGCGGACTACGTCGTTCCGGAGCCTGTCCTCGATGATGACGCGGAAGACGACGAAGAGGACGACGACCTTCCGTCCGAGTCTTCCGACGGCGAAGAACCGCCGGCGGAGGACGACCTCGACACCGAAGCCGGGACCACGCTGACGGACGAGACAGGGTCGACGTCGCAGGGCGACGCTTGTACGGAGCAGCCGTGCGAGACCGACGGAGAGACCGAGGACGCGGACACCGAAGACACCGAGGACGGAGACGACTCCGAAGTCGTGTCGCCCGATGGCGGGTCGTTGTAGCCTTTGGTGTCGTCGTGCCCGCGTTGTTTCTCGCTCTGGCCTTGACCGCGCCTGCGGACGCTTCCGCAGCATCGTCGGCGCCTCGTGCATCCAGGCCCGTGCCCACCATGCCGAAGGTCGGCGTGCTGTGGCTGCATTCGGGGCCGGTCTCCGAAGCCGGGCTCACCGAAGACCTCACCGTCCGGCAGCCGGACCTGCCGCTTGCCTTCGGTGACGTTGCCCCGGCCTCTCCCGAGGGGACGTTCTTGCTATACGCGCGGGTGTCCGAAGCCGGGGATGGGGCGCTCGCGCTCTTGCTGGTGGCCGAAGATGGCCGCGCGTTCGACCGCAGCATCGCGGTGGAGGCGGACTGGAGCGACGCGGAGCGCAGCCGCGTCGTCGCGCGGAACATCACCAACCTCGTCGAGGGCATCGAAGCGGGGACCGTCGAGGCCGATCGGGAAGACGTCGCGATGCCGGCCCCCGTTTGCCCCGCATGCCCAGAGCCGCCAGCGTGCCCGGAGCCGGAGCCGGAGCCACCGCCGAAGCCGGAGCCGGAGCCGGAGCCCGCGCCTGCTCGCGTCTGGTCGGTCGGTCCTCGCTTGGACGCCGCGATGGTGATCGGCCTCGGCGGCCCCGAGGACGTCGACCGATTCGCGGGCGGTGGCGGCTCCATCGGCGTTGCGGCACGAGCTCCTGCGGGCTGGGTCGTGCTGGCCCAGGCGCGGGGGCTGACGCTCGCGGACGCGGACCTCGACGCTCATCTTCGCCGCCTGCGAATCAGCGGAGCTGGGGGATACGCCTGGCGTCCCACCTCGGGCCGGGTCGAGGTCGAAGGCCTGCTCGGGCTGAGCGTCGAGCCCTGGTTCGTTCAGCGTGGCGGGAGCGCGGCCTCGGTTCCGGATCGCCGCGTCGCGCTGGGCGCTTGGGTCCGCGGCTCGACGGGCGTGCTGTTCGGGCAGGGACCACGACGGGTGCGTGTGGGTGGCTGGGCCGAGCTTGCCGCGAGCAGCGTGGTGGGCAGCGGCGGCTCGGTCGCGCGGATCGGGTTCGAAGACGCGGGCGTGGTCATTCCGGCGTTTCGCCTGGGTGGCGTCGAGCTGTCCGCGGGGCTCGAGGCCGTGCTCTGGTTCGGGCTCTGAGCCGCGGGCAGGCTGCTACGCTCGACCGCGGTGGCAGCCGAGGCAGGAGTCGACGACGCGCTCGATGAGCTCGTCAATCAGTTTTCCGATCCCCTCTCGTTCCTGCGCGAGCTCGTGCAGAACTCGATCGACGCCGGCAGTCAGGAGATTGAAATCTCCACGACGCGGGAATCCTCCAGCGAGGACGGCCAGTGCGTGGCCGTGATCGCTGTGTCGGACTGGGGCGGCGGCATGACGCGGGAGATCATCGAGAGCAAGCTGACCCGGCTCTTCTCGTCCAACAAGGACGGCGACCGCACGAAGATCGGCAAGTTCGGCATCGGCTTCGTGTCGGTTTTCGCGATCGAGCCCGACGCGGTGTGCGTGGACACGTCCCGGGACGGTGAGACGTGGCGCGTGCTCTTCGACGCAAAGCGTACGTTCAAGCTGCTGAAGATCGAGGACCCAATCGAGGGCACGACGGTGCGCGTCTTCAAGTCCATGCCCGAAGACGAGTTCGACCCGTTTGCGGGGCGCGTGCGGGACACCGTCGTGTATTGGTGCAAGCACGCCGAGTGCGACATCCACGTCGACGGCGACCCGATCGCCGTACCGTTCGCATTCTCATCCCCGTGCAGCGTCGACGTCGACGACGGCTACTCCCGCGTCGCGATCTCGCACGAGCCCGACCATCGGACGTTCTTCGGCTTCTACAACGGCGGCCTCACCCTCAAGGAGTCGCGCAAGAGCGACTTCCCCAGCCTGCACGTTCGGGTTTGGTCTCCGCACCTCGAGCACACCCTCACCCGGGACGCGGTCATCGAAGACGAAGGGTACGCACGGGTGCTCGAGGCGGTCACGGCGGCCATCGACGGGCCCCTGGTCGAGCGGGTCTTCTCGGCCTTCGATGAGGCCATTCGATCCGGAACCCCGGGCACCACGCTCGGCTATCTGTTCCGCTGCGTGGAATGGCACCTGATCCGCGGCGTGTTCCCGTCGTCGATCGATTCGATGGTGCTCGCACGCTCGCCCAGCGGTCGGTCGTTCACCGTGGCGGAGCTGCGCGACGACCCTCCAAAGGATCGAATCCTGATCGCGCAGGCGCGTGGACCCCTCTCGGACCAGGCAGAGGCCGCTGGGGAGTGGGTGATCGAACCGCTCGCCGACGAGCACCTCGGCCTGCTGCAGCGGCTTTGCCAGGGGCGCTACGCGTGCGTGCCGCTTCACGAGCAGCACGTCCTCGTGTTGCCGCTGCGTTCCGAGATCGATCCCAAGCCGCTCCGCGCGCTCGCCGACGCCGCCTCGACGCTCTTCAAGAACGCTGGGCACAAGGTCTCGGAGGTGGTCTTCGGCCACTTCGATCATCCGGGCTCGGGCATCGCCGAGCAGGTCGCCGTCGCGCAGAAGGACCCGTTCACGCTCTCCCCCGCGAGCCAGACCAAGGTGCTGGGGCAGGGAATCCTGTCGAGGTCGCGGCCGATCGTGGTCAACGTCGACCACCCCACCACCCGCGAGCTCGTGCGGCTTGCCGCCTCTGATCCTCCGCTTGCGGCCTACATGCTGACGAAGCTGTTTTTTCTCGGGAACACTTTGACCCCGGCGCTCGACGGTCAACTCGCGGAAGAAGCCGCAGGGCTGGAGTACGAACGATGAGCGACGACATCTTGGCAGCGCTCTCCGAGGGCGCAGAGGTCGAACTTCAGGGCGGTTTCTCGATCGACAAGGAAAAGGCGCGCGTCAAGATGCGCCAGTTCCAGCTCTCGGACCCCCGCCGCTACGTGCTGCTGCTCGTCCAGGCCGCGAACCAGCAGGGGGCCACGCAGATCGAGTTCTCGATCGACGCCGACGACATGGAGGTGCGGTTCGACGGCGAGGGGTTCTCGAAGGACGACCTCGACGACCTGTTCGTGTCCCTGTTCGGCGACCGCGGCGAGAGCAACCTTCGAGCGCGACAGGAGCTAGCCGTCGCGCTCAACGCCGCGCTGGCGCTCAACCCTCGCTGGGTCCGGGTTCGCAGTCATCGCAACGGCAGCGGCGCCAAGCTCGAGCTTCGTCCCGGCCCCGACGAGCTTCCGGCTGCGGAGTCGTGCGACATCGACGAGAAGGTCACGGTCGTTCACGTCAAGGAACGCTTTCGCCCCGGCTTGTTCCTGCAGTTCGTCAAAAACCTACGGGGGCAAATCGCCGAGGAGCGGATCCTCCAGCAGCGGGTGCAGTACTGCGAGGTCCCGATCTTTCTCGATGGTCAGCGGATCAGCCACGGCATTCGCATCGGCGCCGCCATCGGTCGCGTCTACGTCGGCGAGGCGGGACTGCATGGCGAGGTCGGCTTCATCGCCGAAGGCGAGCCCGGCCCCGCCCGGCTCGAGGTCCTCAACGCCGGGGTCTGGCTCAGCTCGCGGCCGCTGCCGGGCTTTGAAGACGGCTTCGTCGCGATGGTCGACGCGACGCATCTGCGCAAAGACGTCTCGCAAACCGACGTGGTCCAAGATGAGACCTACGACGCGATGATCGCGGTGCTGCGGGTGGCGCAGGAGCGCAGCCTTCATCGCATCGTCGCCGCGTGCAAAGACCGCCCCTCGACATGGTTCGAGATGCCCGAGTGGTTTCGGGTCGCGATGCCGGAGAAGATCGCGCAGCGGGTGAAGTCGCCATGGCGGCTCGAGGAGGTGGGCGACGTCTTGGACGACTACCTTCAGCTCCCGGTCTGGAAGCAGTTGCGCGGCGACTACGTGTCCACCGCAGACCTGCGCACGCGGGAGACCGTCGACCTGCTCTCTCGCGTGCAGAGACCGGTGACGTCGTTTCACACCGCGGTTCGAGCGGAGCGCTCCGAAGACCGCGCGGCGCTGCGGGTCCTGTGCGGTGACAAGGTCCGCGACCGCACGTCGGCGTACGAGTCCGGACTCAAGCGCGAGGTCCAAAAAGCGGCGCTGTTCAACCGGACCTGGTCCACGACGCTCGGCGAGGGCATGTACTACACCCGCTCTCAGCTCGACGTCAGCCGCCTCGAGGGCGAGGTCGCGATTCGGGCGGGGGGCAACGAGGAGGCGACGCTGCACCTGGTCTACGAGGGCAACCTGCTCGAGTCGATCACCCTCGACCCCGTACATGTGGCAATCCCGGGGCTCATCGCCGTGGTGCAGGCCGGCTACAACCCCACCGCAGACTGGGATCGCTCCAAGCGCGATGAGGTGCTCGCACGGGTGATTCACCACGTGGGCAAGGCGTTTCAGAGCCAGCTGCACATGCTGCCCAGTCGCTTCGGGCTCGGCAAGCTCAGCAATGATCGCATCCGGACGCACGTGTTGGCGCTCCAGCACGCGCTGCTGTGCCAAGGCTTCGAGCGGTCGCTGTACCGGGCCGCAGGGTTCAGCCCCCGTAGCGTGTCGCGGTGGCTCAAGCGGTTCGGTCGCACCCGGAACGGGACGCTGTTCACCAAGGGCGAGGCGCACCCGCTGATGCGGTGTCAGGTGTTTCAGTCCGTCGACCGGCGGTGGCATTCGGTCGCCGATTTGCGGGCGCGTCACGGAGAGGATGCCCCGTTGATGGTGATGGTTCGCCCGCAGGCGGGGACGGTCGAGGTGCTCTCGGGCGCCGAAGACTTCGTGATCGCGACCAGCGTCGGGTACGAGATCCTCCGCGAGGCACTGGGGTCGGAGGCGGTCCGCCACGCGAACGACGAGTACGCGCACTTGTCCAAGCGTGCCCAGTGGCTGCGAAACGAGGTCCAGCCGCTGGTTCCGTCCGGACAGGTCGTCCGCCTCGTGGACGTGCCGGGCAAGGCCATGAAGATCGTCGCGGGCGTCCTGCGGAAGAGCCTTCGTCAGTCGTACAAGAGCAAGCGGGCCGAGCTGCGGCTGTTTCTCGACGAGCGTCCGCTCGAGACCATCACGCTCAACGCCGCGGTACCCGGGCTCTCGGTTGCGCTCAACTGGGACGAGATGCCGACCGTGGGTCCGTACGAAGAGGTCGACCCCGCGGCCATGCAGGCGTTCGTCGACGTGATGATGCGGGTTCCCGTGGCGCTGCTCGAAGATCATCTGCAGGCGTTTCGCGACGAGCAGGGATCCGACGAGCTGGCGGCGGCGCTGCAGCGGTTGTTGCTCGCGCCGTTCGTCGAGGAGGGCTGGCTGGTCCGGTTCGTCGAGCTGAAGGGGTCGCTCGAACCGGACGTGCTCCAAAAGCGCTACGACGCGATGCTGGCCGGGTACGAGGCGGTCGGCGGCGACCTCGACGAGGATGCGTTCGAGGCGCTCGCCGCGGGCCGAACGCCCGAAGCCGTCTTGGACCAAGAGGTGCCCGGGCTGTCACCGCTGCGCGTCCTGGCAAAGGCCGTGTTGAAGCACTTCGACGAGCTCGCCGCGCTGCCCATGTTCCCCGCGCTGGGTGGAGACACCACCCTCAACGCGATGCTCGAGGCGTTCGAGCGCCACAGCCAGCTGCTCTCGCTC
>JBCCQM010000322.1:0-7115 GCA_039024335.1 Myxococcota bacterium | reverse complement strand
CGGACTGGCCGCCGGGTGCGGCGAGGTTCGGGTGAATCTCCCGGTTGTTCGTGAAGAACAGCTGGAAGAAGTGCTTCCCGGTGTAGTAGGAGGCGCCCAGGCCCCATGAGCCGATCTTCGACCCGTCGGGGTCCGCGTCGCCACCGCGGTAATAGAACATGTTGGGCGTGCCGACATCGGGCACGGGCAGGAAGTACTCGACGTCGACCGACCACTTCTTGCGCTTACCCAGCCACACCTGCGAGGCGAGGCCCATGACGAGCGTGCCCCGGGTGTCCTCGACCGGCACCGCCCCGTCGCCGTCATCGAAGTCGATGAGCACGCGGGAGCTCTTGTTGGTGCCGGTGTGGTAGCCCATCGAAAACTGCGTTGCCCAGCGCTCGAACCAAAGGCGGCTGAGCAGGAGCATGAAGTTGCCCGAGACTGCGTTCTCGACGTCGAAGTCGCGCAGAAGGTCCAGCGACACATAGCCGCCGAGGGAGACGGGCATGTCGTCCTCTTGGCGCAGCGCGATGTACTTGGTGTTCAGCTCCCAGGCCTTGCGGGAGTTGCTCCGCTTCAGCCCCACGTCCCAGCCGTCCATGATGCCGTAGGCGATGCCCATGCTCATCACGACGCCTGCGTCGAGGCCGAACGCGCCGCGCTCGGTCCCGATGCGGCCGAATCGGTGGTCGATCCGGTACTGGAACGTCTTCTTGCCCAGCGTCGTCGTCGTGGGCAGCACGATGTGCTTCACGCCGTGGAAGGGCTTGTACTTCTTCTTCGGGGGGACGATCGCAGGGCCGGTGTCGGTCTGCGTCGGAACCGTCGTCGACGTGTCCGGCGGCGGTGGGTCTTCACCGTCGGCCGGGGGCGGTGGGGCTGCGGCCGCGCCATCATCCTTGGGCATGCTCGCAATCCAGTCCGACATGATCTTCAGCTTGTCCGCCGGCAGCGGGTCATCGCCCAGCGGCATCAAGTCCTCCCTCATGTCGGGGGTCGCGAGCACCTTGTCCATCAGGTAGCTCGCCCCGGGATCTCCAGGTGCGATGAGGAGCTTGTCCGATTCATTGGCTTTGCGGCCAATCAGGACCGACAGGTCGCCCTCGAGGCTGAATTCGCTCGGGTCGGTGGGGTCGCCCCCTTCCGCGTGGCAAGCCGTACAGTACTCGTCGAAGACTTCGGCCACCTTCGCGGCCAACGCGGGATCCCCCGCAGGGGCGCTGGTGAGCGCGAGCGTGAAGAGAGCAGGCAACATAGGCATGGCGATCATACGAAAAGCGGCCGTTCAGCGCGCTTAATCTGTCTTACGGCCGCAGCGTTACATCCTCGTGCAGAACCTCGCGCCACGATGTCTCCGCAAACCGTTCCCTGTTAGCATCCTCCGCATGTTGGACCGCTCTGCGCGCCGCGTTTCGCTGCAGGTTCTCTCGCTGCTCACGACGATTGGCCTCGCGGGCTGCGGCGGGGATGAAAAAGCCCCCGCCAAGCCCCTGACGACGTCGAAGCCCGACACGAAAGCCGATGCGAACGCCGAGACCAAGGCCGACGCGAAAGCCGACCCCGCGCCAGACGCGAAGGCCGACCCCACTCCGGACGCGAAGGCTGAGGGCGGAGAGCCGCCCAAGCCCGACCCGTCCGCAGAGGCCGAAGGCGCGGCGGGCGAGGAGGGTGCGGCTGAGGGTGGCGAGGACGCTGGAGCCGCCGATTCCGGCATGCCAACCGCTGAGACGGCCGACGCGGCCGAGGGTGGCGCAGCCGAGGGTGGCGAAGCCGACGGCGCCGAAGCCGGAGGCGGATCCGACGCTGCCCCGGCCGGCAAGGACTCCGCCTCGCTCATCAAGGAGGCTCGCACCACCAAGACGACCGACGAGCGTGCTCTCGAGGCGCTGGCCGAGGCCGAAGCTGCGGGCGCGAAGGTCAAGGAACTCGCGCGCGCAGCCAAAGCGCGCGGTGACTACCTCTACAAGTCGCCCGATCGCGCGAAGGTCTTCTACGAGTGGTCCGCGGCCAAGGATGAGGAGTACGCAGACCCCGTGTTCGCGCTCGCAAAGCAGAAGGCGGTCACCGGAGACCTCGAAGATGTCGTGAAGCTGCTCAAGCAGGTCTCCGAGCGGAAGGGCGGCAAGAAGCTGCTGGAGCAGATCGACTTCGACCCCACCTGGGACATCGTCAAGGACGACCCCGAGGTGCGCGCACTCCTGTGAGCACCTCGAACGCAGGCCGGCTCGGCGTGTTGTTCGTGTGCCACGCGAACATGTGTCGCTCCCCGCTCGCGCATGCGCTGTTCGTCGAACGGGCGCGTCAGCGAGGTGTGCTCGACTCGCTGGACATCGACAGCGCCGGAACCTGGGCCGCCGAAGGCATCGCTCCGCATGCGGGCAGCGTCGCGGTCGGCGAGCAGCATGGCTTGAGCTTGGCTTCGGCGGGGGTCTCTCGCGGTCTGCGGCCCGACGACCTGCAGCGCTTCGCCCACATCATCGTGATGGATCGGGCCAACCACGCGGACGTCGAGCGACTCCGTCGGCTCTCCGCGTTCGGTGCGGTTGAAGGCGACCAGGCTAGGGTCCGTCTTCTGCGTGCGATCAGCGAGCCACACGCTCGCGGTGGCGCGTTGGACGTGCCCGACCCGGTGCGCGGCGGTCCAGCCGAGTTCGCCCACGTATTCGCGCTGGTCGACCACGGCTGCAATGCGCTGCTCGACGAACTCTTCGGTCCAGCCCGCGGCCGCTGATCCCCTGAACGCGATTGCCGCCCCTCGAAACCCGAGTCGTTTCGGGTGGCTAGTCGCCCGCGGGCGCCGACTGCCTGCTCGCGTCCCGCGCGTGCCCTACGGATGCCTATACTGCCGCCGCTCGCGATGATGCGTCTTCTTCGCTACCTGGCGCCGAACCTCGTCACCTCCGTAGGGTTGCTGTTCGGCCTGCTGTCGATGATCGCGACCATCGAGCATCGCTTCGTCGACGCGGGGTGGTGCATCACTGCGTCGGTCATGCTCGACCGTGTCGATGGCTTCGTGGCGCGGCTGCTCAAGGCGACCAGTCCGTTCGGCATCCAGATGGATTCGTTCGCCGATGCCATCAACTTTGGTGTGGCGCCGGCCTTGCTCGTGTATGTGTCGCTCTCGAGCGTGCCCGCGCTTGGCTTCGACCAGGGCGTGGGCCGGGTACTGCTGTTGATCGCGTGCGCGGTCTGGGTGCTGGCCAACGTCTTTCGCCTCGCCAAGTTCAACGTCGTGGCCGAAGACGCGGCGCCCAGCGTGTTCTTTGGGATCCCGACCACGCTCGCGGCCGGTCTGCTCGTGATCTGGACGCTGGTGCTCCACAAGTACTCGCCACCCGAAGCGCTGCTCGGCTCGCCAGAGGCCTTCGAAGGACCCCACCTCTTCGGTGGACTTTCGGTCGGCATCTCGGCCTGGTCGTATCTGCCGGCCGCGATGCTGCTGGGCGCGTTCTTGATGGCGTCCAATCTGCCGCAGCCGAAGCTGGGCCCAGCCAAGCACAAGGCGGTCAACGTGCTGTTGGTGGTACTCACGGGCACGGCCTTCTTGTCGGCGTTCCTCCGCTACATGCCCGACTACATGGCGTTGCTCCCCACCACCTGGACGGTCGGTGCGCTGTTGTGGAGCGCGCTGTCGCCCAAGGCCCGCGGCCTCAAGACGCCGTCGTTCTTGCCGTCCGAGCCACCCGCCGACGCGCCGTAGCTTCAGAGGTCGAGCCAGGCGCGCGCGATGGGGCTGGCGTCTTTGGGGACGGTGAGCGTGTAGATCGGGTGCGGGTTCTCCTCGATCTGCACGTCGAGGGTGACCAGCCGTGAGCCCCGGAACGCGGTGACCTTGGCCGTCTTGCCCGGGCCGACGCGGCCGAGGGCCGAGCGCAGTGCCGCCTCGGAGCCGACTTTGCGGCCGTCGACGGCGATGATTTCATCGTTACGGACGAGCCCCGCCGCGGCGCCGGGGCTGCCCGGGTCGAGGCTGCGGACGGTGGTGCCCCGCAGCGTCACGCCAATCCAGGCGCGCTTGCTCGCCGCGCCGCTGACCTCCACCCCTTTGGCGGTCATCCAGACCGGACGCGTCTTCACCGTGATACCCGCGCGCTCCAGCAGCGCGGGCAGAGGGATGGGCTCGACGCCCTCGACGTGACGGGCGAAGAAGTCCGAGAGGTCGGTGCCGGCCTCGGCGGACGCGGCGGCCACGACGTCCGCCGCCGTGATGCCTGCGCCGTCGGGACCGACCTGTGCCATCAGCCGGCGGAACATGCCGGGCAGCGAACCCTGGCCGTTGCTGCGAAGCCGGATCTCGAGGTCGAGCGCGATGCCGACGAGGTCGCCCTTCTCGTAGTAGCTGATCGTCTCGTTCCGGTGGTTGCCTTCGGGTTGGTACGCGTGCGTCCAGGCGCGAAAGCTGATCTCCGACAGGGGCATCGCGTTGCGGCCGGGCTTGCGCAGATAGTCGGTGTACCGACGCGCGACGTGGTCGAGGTAGTCCTGTTCGGACCACAGCCGGCTGCGCCTCATCGCCAGGGACTCCATCGTTTCGGTGAAGCCCTCGTGAAACCACAGCAGCGTCGAGTAGCTCTCGTGCAGGTAGTCGAATGGCCCGAGCACGCGGTCGTGGATGCGCTTGACGTTCCACAGGTGGAAGAACTCGTGGGCGGTCAACCGCGCGGCGCTGCTGTATGCGTCGTCGCGGTCGAAGGCGGTGCGGCGCATCATCATCATCGTGCTGTCGGCGTGCTCCAGGCCTCCGCCGCCCACGTCGTTGATGTGCATCAAGAACACGTACCGCTTCATGGGGAAGCCGCCCATCATCTCGCCGAACGTGCGGCTGATGGCCTCGGCGTCGCCGACCAGACGTGCGCGGTCGAGGGCGAGGTCGTCGGCGCCGGTCAACACGTACTCGAAGTCCACGCCGTCGACGGCAAACCGGTCGACCGTCGGGGTGCCGGCTTCGATGGGCCCGTCGACCAGGGTGTCGTAGTCGCGGGCGCTGAAGACGTCGCCGCTGCGGGGCAGGGCGGAGTGCAGCGTCCAGCCCTGCGGGGCCCGGATTTCAACCTCTCGCGGTCGTGCCTCGCTGCCGGGTTCGAACACGAACACGCTCGCGCCGTTGATCGACGCGTGTGTGTCATCGACGTAGCTGGTCCGCACGCTCGGCGTCGCGGCATAGACCCGGTATCGCACCTCAAAGGGCTTGCCGCCGTTGTCGACCTGCCAGGTGTGCTTGTCGATCGTCGTGACGGGAAGCGCCCCGCCGGACTCACCGGCAGCGCGGAGTCCGAACACGTGCTTGCCGAACTCGCGAATCTTGTAGGAGCCCGGCGTCCAGGCGGGCATGGCGACCTTCGTCTTTGTGCGCTTGCCGGGAAAGCGTGCGGAGACCTCAAGGTACTGCGACGCCGGATCGGCGATATCAACCGTGTATCGGACCGGCGCAGCGGGTCGGGCTGACGCGGGCCGGGCGGTCGCGCACGCAGCCAGCACGAGCGGGGCGAGCCACGTGGGGGAGGGCGTCGATACGCGCATCCGCGGCAGTCTATCGACTCCGCGCGAGCGACCCAAACGCGTGCCCGCGCGGCCGGCCCAGCGCAACCAACGAAAAACCCCCGCGCGGGGCGGGGGCTTTGGCTGCGAAGGACGCGAGCGACTAGCGACGCAGGTAGCGAAGCATGGGACCGGCGAACATCATCGGCACCAGGAGCAGACCGCCGGCGAGCGCGTTGATGACGGTGCCGCTGACCATGGGGTAGCCCATCGGCGAGAGGATGAGGAACCCGCTGGCGGGGTCGCCGAAGATGAACTCGCAGGCTGCGATGAGGCCCGCGCCGCCGAGCGACAGGACACCCCAGGTGCGGCCTCGAAGCAGGCCGACGAGGCCGACGAGGCCGAGGCCGAGCGCGACGAAGTGCATGGCTTCGGGGCTGGGGCCCAGCGTGTAGAGGATGAGAATCGGGATGGTGCTGCCCGCCGACTTGACCGCGCGGCGCATGAGCGTGAGCGACTCTTCTTGAAGGTTCCAGCGCTCGGCGGCGGCCTCGGAGTATTCGTATCGCGAGGCCATGCCCTCCCCGGTGAGGAGGAGCGCGACGGCGAGGTGCGTGAAGCCGAAGAAGGCGATGATCGGCTCCATGCCGACCTGAAGCAGAACGAGGAGCAGCAGGGAGCCGAAGTTGCCGACGCCGATCGCGAACCAGCGTGCCCAGAACCACTCGGCGGCCAGGCCGACGAACGCCAGCGTGTAACAGATGGCCAGACCCAGGTAACACGCGTACAGCTCGGCGGGACCGAGCCAGGCGGTCATGGCGAACTGGGTGACGTAGAAACCCAGGAGGAGGAGTGCGATCGCGCGACGGATTCCAACCATGCCGTATCTCGGTCTCCAGCCTACGACGCGGCCTGCACCCGTGCAACGCGCGGCCCGCCGCGAGGGGCCGCACCGGTGTTAGCGGGCGCTGTCTGGGTCGTTGAGGAGGTGTCTGCGGTCGCGCTCCTGCCGAAACCTTGGCAGGGTGAAGGCACCCACACGGAAGGACGCATGAAAGCTTGGCGAATGGTTGGCCGCACGATGGCCCTGGTTTCCGCGCTCGCCGCGAGCGGATGCGTCGTGGGCACCGCGCCCGCGCAGCCTCGCGTGCGCACGCTCGGCGGCGTGACCATCGTCAGCCCTCGGTGCGTGGAGGTGCGCTCCTGCCTTCTGGGACAAGTGGTCGAGGCGGAGACCGCGACGCCCTTGGCGCGCGCCGCGGTGTTCCTCGTCAAGGAGCGCGAGCCGGGGGCGGGCACGCTCCCCGAAGAAGCGCTTCGCATCGTCCGGCTCACGGATGATCAGGGCGTGTTCACCGTCGCGGACGCTCCGGCCGGCCGCTACTCGGTCTCGGTCTACAAAGACGCCCGACGCATCTCTGCATCGGGCCTCGAGTTGGGCAGCCCCGGCACCCTGGTGGTGCCGATCCGTCTGCCCCCGCCGGCGTGAGGCCGGCTACCAGCTGTAGAAGCCCTGCCCGGACTTCTTGCCGAGTTTGCCGGCTTCGACCATCTCGCGCAGAAGCGCGGGCGGCTTGAAGTGGGCGCCCTCGTCGAGCTTCTCACTGAGGTACTCCGCGATGTGAAGCCGGACGTCGAGGCCGACGAGGTCGGTG
>JBCCQM010000321.1:0-7302 GCA_039024335.1 Myxococcota bacterium | reverse complement strand
CGGCGGCAACGGCGGGGCAGGGGGTCCGGGCGGCTCGGTCGAGCTCATCCTCGACGAGCGCTTCCCCGAGCTGCAGCGTGTGATCCAGATCGACGTGGCCGGCGGATTCGGAGGCTCCGGAGGCTCGCCGGGCGGCGGGGGCTCGGGTGGCAGCGGCGGCGGCTCCAGTGCGGAAGGCGCATCGGATGCGCCCGACGGCCCCGACGGTCCCGATGGCGCAATCGGCCGCGGAGGCCCCCAAGGAGCGGCTGGCGTCGCGTCCGTACGGCTGGAGAACGTCGACGCGGTGTTCTCGGCCCTACCCGAGGGCGTCGAGCGACCCTGAGCGTCCGGCGAGCCGGTTCGCTGTCGCCACGATTTCACCCGAGCTTTTTTTCGCGATGGGGGTGGAATCGAAATCCATCGAGCGTCGTTCAAGGGGCGAACGAGAACGAAACCTGCCGAATCGCGGTGGCGGTGTCAGGTCTGAAGGGTTTCCTCGTTCAAGCCATACACCTTACGAAAGCTCACGAATCATGTCGCTCAAAGGTCATATCGCGCTCGGCACCCTGCTCGGGGTTTTGCTCGGGGCGGGTGCGGTGTTCCTCCTCTCGCGGGTCGACGTCCAGGTCGCCACGGAGGCTCCGACGGTCAATTCCGCCGGACGCGACCTGATTCAAAACGTCATGGTTCCCAGTGGCGAGCCCGGCCTGGTCCGGCCGCAGCGTCCGGGCAGCCGAGTCGACGCGCCCCAGGTCTGAGTCCGCCGAGGTTCGTCCTCGGGACTCAGCCGCCGGGTTCCCAGCCTGCGCCCATGGCCTCGGCGCCCCGCATGATGATGCGGACTTCGCCGACGATGCGCTCGACGATGTCGGCGCGCTCGGTCGGGGTTCGGTCCAGCGCGCTCGCGCCGAGGTTGAACGCCACGGTCACCATCGCCTCTGCCGCGAGCGCCGCATGGGCGATCGGTCGGTTCTGCTTGTTCGCTTCCTCCTCGAGGCTCTCGATGAGCTCGGTGGTGAAGCGGCCGACCTCTTCGCGCACGGCGGTGCGGAAGGCCATCGAGTTGCCTGCGCCTTCGCCGAGCAGCAGGCGGAACAAATTCGCGTTGTTCGTCGCGAACTCCATGAAGGTTTCGATCGACGTTCGAACCACGCTGCCCTGACCGGAGGCGCGGACGCGGCGACGGGCCTGGCGGACGACCTGACGCAGTGACGTGCCGACCTCGTCGACCAGCGCGAGGCCCAGGTCGTCGAGATCGCTGAAGTGCCGATAGAAGGAGGTGGGCGCGATGTCGGCCTCCTTGGCGACCTGGCGCAGGCTCAGGCTCGCGAACCCGCGTTCCGCGCTCAGACGCAGGGCCGCGTCCATGATCGCGCGCCGGGTCTGGATCTTTTGCTCCGCACGGCTGGGCATCGGTGCGCGAGGACGATCGCAGAGCACCGGCGCAGACACAACCATGACACGGCCGGTGCGATGTATCGCTTGTGTTCGCAGGTCGAACGCGAGCATCCTCCGGGTCGCGAATTGGCGTACGAGTGTGCGCTGAGTGGTACAGGCGGAGGGGCGCAGACGTGGAACCCATCGGATTTTGGAACGGACGCGGCGCGTCTCCTGCTTTCTCCCAGCCGGATCTTCTGGCGACTGCGCAGCGTTTTCGGGAGCCCGTGCACGTCGTTCGCGACCCCGGGACCGGGGCCCTCGGATTGGCACAGGGGGGAACGGTTGGACGCTCAACTTCTGATGGTTCTGGGGGGGCGTACTCGCTTCTCGCGAGCCTCCCGGCGATGTTTCCCGAGTGGCTGGGTGACCGCAGCTTCGCGGACGCGCACGGAGTCCGCTTCCCGTACGTCGCGGGTGCGATGGCCAACGGCATCGCGTCGACACGCTTGGTCATCGCGATGGCGCGCGGCGGCTGCCTCGGCTTCTTTGGCGCCGCCGGCCTCAGCCCTGCGCGGGTCGAGGCGTCGGTCGTCGAGCTCACCAAGACCCTGGGTCGCGCGGACGAGGGCGGCGCGGCGTGGGGGTCGAACCTCATCCACTCGCCGAACGAGCCCGCCCTCGAACACGCGATCGTGGACCTTTATCTGCGCCATGGCGTCCGTCGCGTCTCGGCAGCCGCGTACATGTCGCTGACGCCGGCGCTGGTGCGCTACGCGTACGCGGGCCTGTCGCGTGGCCCGGATGGGCGGGTCGTGCGGCGCAACCACGTCTTCGCCAAGATCAGCCGTCCCGAGACGGCAAAGCACTTCCTCGAGCCCGCGCCGGCCAAGCTGCTGCAGGGTCTCGTCGCGTCGGGGCATCTGAGCGCCGACGAAGCCGAGCTCGGTCGCGGCCTTCCGATCGCCGAGGACATCACGGTCGAGTCCGACTCGGGTGGCCACACCGACAACCGCCCGCTGGGCTCGTTGTTTCCCACCATCGCGCGGCTGCGGGACGAGGTCTGTGCGGCGCGAGGCTACACGCGACCGGTCCGCGTCGGGGCGGCCGGTGGTTTGGGCACGCCCGCGAGCGTCGCGGCCGCGTACGCACTCGGTGCGGCGTACGTCGTGACCGGCTCGGTCAACCAGGGCGCGGTCGAGTCCGGCTTGGACGCTGGCGGCAAGGCGATGCTCGCCAAGGCCGGCATTGCCGACGTCACGATGGCACCCGCGGCCGACATGTTCGAGCAGGGCGTCGAGGTGCAGGTGCTCAGCCGCGGCACGATGTTCGCCGCGCGGGCGCGCAAGCTGTTCGAGCTCTACCGGGGCCACGCGCGCTGGTCCGACATCGACGCGACCAGCCGCGCCCGGGTCGAAAAGGACCTGCTGCGCTGCAGCTACGACGAGGCGTGGGCCTCGACGCGCGACTTCTGGGCGCAGCGTGACCCCGCCCAGATCGCAGCCGCGGCTGCCGACCCCAAGCACGAGATGGCCCTGGTGTTCCGCTCGTACCTCGGCCGTAGCTCCCGGTGGGCCATCGACGGCGAGACCGACCGCGCGCTCGACTACCAGATCTGGTGCGGCCCCGCGATGGGAGCGTTCAACGCCTGGGTGCGCGGCAGCGTGCTCGAGCCGCCGCAGGCCCGCGAGGCCGTGCAGATCGCCCACAACTTCCTCGAGGGCGCCGCCGCGATCACGCGCGCGTCCCAGCTTCGTTCCTTTGGCGTGCCGATGCCGGCCGCCGCCTTCGACGTCCGACCCCGCCACATCCGCTGAGCTTCGCCATGGCCGACTCCAACTCGATCCCTCGCACCCCCATCGCCATCGTCGGCGCCAGCGCGCTGTTCCCCGGGTCGCTCGACGCGACCGGATTCTGGTCGAACATTCTGCGCGGTACGGACCTCATCACTGACGTGCCGGCGAGCCACTGGCTCATCGAGGACTACTACGACCCGGACCCGTCGGTGCCGGACAAAACCTACGCGCGTCGCGGCGCCTTCCTGCCCGACGTCGACTTCGACGCGATGCGCTGGGGCGTGCCGCCGAGCATCGTGCCCGAGACCGACACGTCGCAGCTGCTCGCGCTCATCGTGGCGCAGAAGGTGCTCGAAGACGCCTCGCGCGGCGACCTCGACGGACTCGACCGCAGCCGTACCTCGGTGATCCTCGGCGTCACGTCGGGCCAGGAGCTGCTCGGCTCCATGGTCAGCCGGCTGCAGCGGCCGGTGTGGACGCGGGCGCTTCGCGAGGCGGGCCTGCCCGAGTCGAAGGTGACCTCGATCTGCGAGCGCATCGCGGCCAGCTACACCGACTGGAACGAGTCGACCTTCCCCGGCCTGCTGGGCAACGTGGTCGCCGGCCGCATTGCAAACCGGCTCGACCTCGGCGGCACCAACTGCGTCAGCGATGCCGCGTGCGCCTCGAGCATGAGCGCCCTGGCGATGGGCATTCACGAGCTGCAGCTGGGGGACTCGGACCTCGTCATCTCCGGCGGGGTCGACACCATGAACGACATCTTCATGTTCATGTGCTTCTCCAAGACGCCGGCGCTGTCGGCCAGCGGAGACTGTCGGCCGTTCTCGGACAACGCTGATGGCACCATGCTCGGCGAAGGCCTGGGCATGGTTGCGCTCAAGCGTCTCCCGGACGCGCAGCGCGACGGCGACAAGATCTACGGCGTGATTCACGGCTGCGGGTCGTCCTCGGACGGTCGTTCCAAGAGCGTCTACGCACCGGTCTCCTCCGGTCAGGCCAAGGCGCTGCGCCGCGCTTACGGCCAGGCCGGCTACGGCCCCGAGACCGTCGAGCTGATCGAGGCGCACGGCACCGGCACGCGCGCCGGCGATGCGGCGGAGTTCGGCGGCCTCGAGATGGTGTTCGAGGAGACCGAGCACACCGATCGACAGTGGTGCCAGATCGGCTCGGTCAAGAGCCAGATCGGCCACACCAAGTCGGCTGCCGGGGCGGCGGGCCTGCTCAAGGCGCTGCTCGCCGTCCATCACCGCGTGCTGCCGCCCACGATCAAGGTCGAGCGCCCGAACCCGGCCATCGACCTGCCGAACTCGGCGTTTCACGTGACCACGCGGGCACGTCCGTGGATCCGCGATGCGGCCCATCCGCGTCGAGCGTCGGTGAGCGCGTTCGGCTTTGGCGGATCGAACTTCCACGTTGCGCTCGAGGAGTCGCCGGACAGCCGGGCGCAGCGAGGCGCCCCGCGCCTGGGTGGGCACGGTCATGAGCTGGTGTGCATCGCGGGGGGCGACGCGGCCGACGTGGTGGCCCAGGCCCGCGCGATGCTCGAGCGCTGCGACAAGCCCGGCGCGCTGGCGTGGCACGCCCGCGGAGCCCAACGGGTGCGTACGGGAACGCACCGGCTCGCCATCGTGGCCAGCACCGAAGCCGACCTCGCCGCGCAGCTGCAGGACGCGATCACGCGCATCGAGCTCGACGGCGGCGCAGCCTTCTCTACGCCCACGGGCACCCGCTACGGCGTGGGTGAGGCGCTGGGCGACGTCGCGTTCGTGTTCCCTGGGCAGGGCAGCCAATACGTCGACATGGGCGCCGACGTGGCGATGCACTTCGACGAGGCGCTCGCGGTGTGGGACGCCGCTGCGGACCGCGGTCTGGGACTACACCACGCGGTGTTCCCGATCACCGACTTCGAAGACGACGCGGCCGCTCGGGCCTCGTCTCGCCTTGCGGCCACCGACGTGGCCCAGCCGGCGATCGGGTGCGTGAGCCTGAGCCTGCTGGCGCTGCTGCAGCGCACGGGCGTGACGCCGAGCGCCGTTGCAGGCCACAGCTTCGGCGAGGTGACGGCCCTGCATGCCGCGGGCGTGCTCAGCCGCGAGAGCATGCTGTCGGTGGCGGCCACCCGGGGCGCGACGATGGCCGAGGCCGCCGCGTCGACGTCGGGTTCGATGACCGCCGTGTCCGCGCCGTTGGCCGAGGTCGAGGCGGCGGTGAAGGCCTGCGGGGCCGACGTCGTGCTCGCCAACCACAACGCGCCGACGCAGGTCGTGCTCTCGGGCGCGACCGAGGCCATCGAGGCCGCCGAGGCGTCGCTGAGCGCCGACGGCCTGCGCTGCACGAGGCTGCCGGTTGCCACCGCGTTCCACTCGTCGATCGTCGCCGGAGCGTCCACCGCCTTTGGGCAGGCGTTGAAGGCCGTCGAGGTTGCTGCGCCGGCCGTGCCGGCGTTCGCGAACGCCAGCGCCGCGCCGTACCCGACCGACGCCGACGCGATTCGCAGCCAGCTCGGCGAGCAGCTCACCCAACCGGTGCGGTTCGTCGACACCATCGAGGCGATGTACGCCTCCGGCGCGCGCGTCTTCGTGGAGGTCGGCCCGGGCTCGGTGCTGACCGGCCTCGTCGGCCGCATCCTCGGCGATCGGCCGCACCGCGCGATTCACCTCGACCGCAAGGGACGCGACGGCGTGCGGACGCTGCTCGAAGGGCTTGCGTCGCTGGCCGCCGAAGGCGTGACGCTGGACCTCGCCGCCTTGTGGCACGCCCACGCGGCGCCCGAAGATCCGTATGCGCTGCCCGAGCCGAAGCTGACGCTGTCGCTCAACGGCTCGAACTACGGCAAGCCGTATCCGCCGGTGCACGCGTCGGACAACCCGCCGCCGAATCCAGAGGTTGGGCCTGAAGTTGGCCCTGAGGTTGAGCCCGATGTTGGGCCTGGAACCGCGGCGCCGGGCCCAGCTGCGCCCTCCGTTGCGCCTGAGTCCACTCGGTCGGCCCCGCCCGCGGCAGCGCCGACGCCGAGTCCCGCACCGGCGCCCGCTGAAGCCGCGACGCCCGAACCAAGCCCCGCCCCGATTGCCGTCATGCCCATCGAACCGACCCCGACTCCCGCCATCCCCGCCGTGACCGCGCCCGAAGCAGCTCCGATGCCGATGTCTTCGGGCTGGACGGCGCTGTGGGAGGAGACCCAGCGGCAGACGGCCCAGGCGCACGCGACCTATCTCGACGCCATGGCGCAGAGCCACGTGGCGTTCTTGGAGACCATCGAGCGCAGCGTCGCCATGCTGAGCGGGCAGCCCGCGGCATCGCGACCGTCGGTGGCGCCCACCGTGGTCGCGCCCGCGCCGAGCCCGGTCGCGGTCGCGCCCGTCGTAGCACCGACGCCGGTCGTTCCGGCTGCAGCACCCGCGCCGGTCGCTCCAGTCGCGGCACCCATGCCCGCGATCGTACCCGCTGTCGAAGGACCGGCGCCGACGATGGCCGCGGCGCCAGTCGTAGACACCCCACCGGTGGCGACCGCGCCTGCAGTGGACCTCGAAGCGGTGATGACCGCGGTGGTATCGGAGAAGACCGGGTACCCGGCGGAGATGCTGACCGCGTCGATGCACCTCGAAGCGGACCTGGGAATCGACTCGATCAAGCGGGTCGAGATTCTGTCGGCCGTGCAGGAGGCGGCGCCGGGCATGCCCGACGTGGACGCGAACGCGATGGCGAAGCTGCAGACGCTCGGGGAGATCGTCGAGTACATGCAGGGCCTGCTCGGTGACGCGCCAGCGGTCGAAGCCCTGGCAGACGTGTCGGCTGCCCCGTCGGTGGACCTCGAAGCGGTGATGACCGCGGTGGTGTCGGAGAAGACGGGCTATCCGGCGGAGATGCTGACGAATGAGATGCACCTCGAAGCGGACCTGGGCATCGACTCGATCAAGCGGGTCGAGATCCTCTCCGCCGTTCAGGAAGCGGCGCCGGGCATGCCGGACGTGGACGCGAACGCGATGGCCAAACTGCAGACGCTCGGGGAAATCGTCGAGTACATGCAGGGCCTGCTCGGCGCGCCCGCAGTAGCGCCCACCGAAGCGACAGCGCCATCGGTCGACCTGCAGGCGGTGATGTCCGCCGTCGTGGCCGAGAAGACAGGCTATCCGGCGGAGATGCT